>CP134492.1:948190-1264254 GCA_031761875.1 Bacillaceae bacterium IKA-2
AATTACTGACTATTTAATCTTAATTTCATCAAAGTCGCTATCAGTAGGAGATTCTCAACTGCATTCAATGCTTTTGGATACAGTTCGTGATATCGAACGAGTGGGTGACCACATGGAAAATATTGTTGAATTAATTGATTATAAAATTACCAATAAAGTGGCGCTGTCAGATAGAGCGATTCTAGATCTTGATGAGATGTTTGCACTAACAATTTCGACATTAAAGCAAGCAATTAAAGCTTTAGAAAATAATGATATCATTGAAGCGCGCGCGGTAATTTTAAAAGAAGAAAAAATTGATAAAATGGAACGAAAATTAAGGAAAAATCATATTATACGTATTAATGAAGGAAATTGTACAGGTTCAGCAGGAATTGTTTTCGTCGATTTAGTAAGTAATTTAGAACGAATTGGTGATCACGCTGTGAACATTGCTGAAGCAGTAATTGGAGAAGAAAATTTTTAATGAAATATAGTTCGTGATAGTGGGGTCAAGTCTAAGTATTGGCCTTACTATTGCTTTAAAAAAGAATGATAATTTTTTTATATCTATTCGAATGAATTTCATATTACCAATAAACTAGCAACATTAAGTTACATAGTGGCGCAGAAAGAGCAATATGAAATTTAATCATTCAAGAAAAGAATCAACTTTAAGTTATTGACAAATAGTTTGTTTACATGTTATTATAAATCTTGTCGTTAAATTATTATATTCCACAGTAGCTCAGTGGTAGAGCTATCGGCTGTTAACCGATCGGTCGTAGGTTCGAGTCCTACCTGTGGAGCCATTTATGGCGGTGTAGCTCAGCTGGCTAGAGCGTACGGTTCATACCCGTGAGGTCGGGGGTTCGACTCCCTTCGCCGCTACCAATAGTTTAATGGCAAACCTAATTCTGTTAGTAATATTAAGGCGATTGTGGCGAAGGGGTTAACGCACCGGATTGTGGTTCCGGCATTCGTGGGTTCGAGACCCATCAGTCGCCCCATTTAACAATAGTTGGACCCTTAGCTCAGTTGGTTAGAGCAACCGGCTCATAACCGGTTGGTCGTAGGTTCGAGTCCTACAGGGTCCACCATTTAGATATTAGGATTATTTCAATAACTAAATAGTTAACACGGAGGAATACCCAAGTTTGGCTGAAGGGATCGGTCTTGAAAACCGACAGGGGAGTCAAATCCCGCGGGGGTTCGAATCCCTCTTCCTCCTCCACAATACATAACCAACGATCTATATACTCATGATAAAATGAGCATATAGATCGTTTTTTTTGTATTTATACAATTAAAGCGAACCAATTGAACAAAAGTTTAAAATATCTAGTTATGAAAAAACTGTTTTTGGGTATTGTAAAAAGGATTGATTATTGTCTGCAATACAATGATTCCACTATTTTAAAGTAATTAATATTAATTACTAAGGTTTATTATTTGAAAGGAGTGGGTATATCTGCTAATGTAGGCAATAACAGTTAGTAACTGTTGAAAAAAATTACTAACTATTTTTAGTTTTAGTAAATTTATTTGATTGTAATTTCAAGGAGGAATATTAAAATGGCAAAGTTTACATTACCTGAACTACCTTATGCTTTTGATGCACTTGTTCCGCATATCGACGAAGAAACAATGAAAATTCATCATGGTAAACATCATAATACTTACGTAACAAACTTAAATAATGCTTTAGACGGTCATGCTGATTTAGAAGGAAAAAGTCTAGATGAGCTATTGGCAAATTTAGATGCTCTACCTGAAGGCATTCGTAATGCTGTCCGCAACCATGGTGGTGGACATGCAAACCACACGTTATTCTGGGAAATATTATCACCTAACGGTGGCGGCGCACCTACTGGCGAATTAGCTGAAGCAATTAATTCAGCATTTGGAAGCTTAGATGGATTTAAAGAGCAGTTCGCTAAAGCTGCAGCAACTCGTTTTGGATCAGGTTGGGCTTGGCTAATTGTTGACAACGGTCAATTAAAAGTTACAAGTACTCCGAATCAAGATACGCCTGTAATGGAAGGCCAAACACCAGTTTTAGGTCTTGATGTTTGGGAGCATGCTTATTATTTAAATTATCAAAATAGACGTCCAGATTACATTTCTGCATTTTGGAATGTTGTTAATTGGGCTGAAGTAGCAAAGCGTTTTACCGCTGCAAAATAGAACGATTTTAAAAAAACAGGCTCAATATGAGCCTGTTTTTTTTTAGTTGGAAAGGTGGAAAGGAAAACCAAAATCAGTGAAAATATTTTCACCTCCCTAACCAACTACCCGCTAGCCAACAGTTTAACTGCTCTTAAAAAGCTTTTGACCTCTCTTTCCAACTTTCAACTTTCCAACATTCTACCTTTTCATTGCATAACGGCTAGGTTTTTAGACAAACTAGCAATGAAATGGTAAAGGAGCGTCGGAAATGAAAATGTTTTTAAAAAAAATTTTAGGTGGGGTAGAGGTTAATCGTGAGTTAACGCTTCTTTTAATCATTGGAGGATTATATGCGTTAAGCATTGCCTTATCAAACACATTTGTAAATGTTTATTTGTGGAAACAATCAGGTCAATTTACCGATATTGCTCTATACAATTTAGCATCTGTTGTTATGCAACCAATTACCTTTATATTAGCTGGTAGATGGGCAAAGAAAATTGACAGAGTTATCGTCTTACGGTTAGGAGTATCCTTCCTATCCGTTTTCTTTTTTACAGTATTATTTCTTGGTGAAAAAGCTAGCAGCTATCTCATATTATTAGGAGCATTAATAGGTATTGGGTTTGGTTTTTATTGGCTTGCATTTAATGTCTTAACTTTTGAAATTACAGAACCAGAAACACGTGACTTTTTTAATGGGTTTCTTGGAATAGTAACCTCCTTTGCAGGTATGATTGGACCGATTTCAGCTGGGTTTCTGATAACAAATATGGAGAAATTTACTGGTTATAAAGTGATTTTCGGAATATCGCTAACACTTTTTCTTGGAGCAGTTATTTTAAGCTTTTTTTTAAAACGAAGACCTGCTACTGGGACTTTCGACTTTAAGAGGATATTAAAAGAACGAAAGTATAGCTTTAATTGGCGCAATGTTTTGTATGCTCATTTTTTTCAAGGTTTAAGAGAAGGAACGTTTGTTTTTGTCATCGTTGTCTGGGTGTATATTACAACAAATAGTGAACTTGCAATCGGAACTTACGGTCTAGTGGCATCGGCAGTTTCATTCGTAACTTATTATCTTGTTGGCCGTTTTATTAAACCAGATTTTCGAAAAAAAGCCATTATGATAGGTGGAATAATTTTATACTTAGCGATTTTTTTGATTGTTAAGGATCTTACCTTTACAAGACTAATTATGTATGGTGTCGCCATTTCGATTGCTTATCCAATCTTACTTGTTCCATATATTTCACTGACATATGATGTCATTGGTAGAGGTTGGAAAGCTGCTGAAATGCGTGTCGAATATATTGTTGTCCGAGAACTCTATTTAAATAGTGGGCGGATTGTGTCGATTTTACTGTTTTTACTGACAATAAAAATCTTCGATGAAGAAAAAGGTATTCCGATGTTGTTATTAATTCTTGGTGCTGGTCATCTAATCATTTATTTCTTCATTAGAAAAGTAAAGATTGAAAAGCTAAATAAAGGAGGCGAAGAATATTCCTTAGCTAGAAATAAAAAGCAGGGTGACGGCGAAAATGACGGGTCCACTGTTTAGGTTTTAGCATGGTGAAAATATGCTTTCAGATAAAAATAATCCGAAAATATAAATTTTTGATCTAAATTTAGTAGACATCTATTTGATAGGTGTCTATTTTTATTTTTTCTAGTATAATCAGAAGGTGTTAGTTGTTTGAAATTATATGTTATGAAAGGAAACACCTAAAATGAGCACTAAAAAGAACAAAACTCATATGCCAGTCCGTCTTAATATCCTTTTCTTCATCGTTTTTTTGTTATTTTCAGCGTTAATTTTGCGTTTAGGAGTTGTGCAAATTGTTCAAGGCGAAGAATATCAAGAAAAATTAGACCGGACTATTAATAAAATTGATAAAATTGAAGCTCCTAGAGGAATTATGTATGATCGATTCGGCAATATTGTTGTTGATAATGAGCTCGTTTTATCTGTTACGTATACTAGTAGAAATACGCCGACTCGAGAAAAGTTTCGAGTAGCAGCGCGTCTAAATGATTTTATTGAGATTGACACTGATAATATTACAGAGCGTGATATGAAAGATTATTGGATCTTTACAAGGCCAGACGAAGCTCGTGCGCTCATAACAAGAGAAGAGATTCAGGAGCTAGAAAATGACAATATAAAAATTTATCATCTTCAGTTAGATCGGATTGGAAAAGACCATTTAGGCGAGATTACCAATGAAGAAATGGAAGTATTAGCGATCAAAAGGGAATTTGATCGGGGCTATGACCACACGTCACAGCGTGTTAAGGTTGATGTGTCCTATGAAGAGGCTGCAAAAGTGTTAGAACATTTGTCAGAGCTACCAGGCGTAGATATTTTGACGGATTCAAAACGAAATTATCTTTATGGGAATACCTTTTCAGCTTTTGTTGGTGGTGTGGGACAAATTCCCAGAGAACAAATTGACCATTATATGACAAGGGATTACGGTCGCAGTGACTATGTTGGGATAAGTAGACTAGAGCGGCAATTTGAAGATGTACTGAGAGGAAGAAAAGCAATTGTTGAGCATATTCTAGATGGTTCTCAAAATATTATTGGTGTTCCGAAAGAAACTTTGGGACAGCGGGGGAAAGATTTAGTACTGACGGTTGATATGAAATTACAAAAGGAAGTTGAAAAAATTGTTGCCAGTGAGGTCGGAAAAGTAAAAGCAAGTAGTAGCTTTCTTGATAACGGATCAGCGTATGTTGTCTTAATGGAACCTGAAACAGGTGAAATATTAGCACTGTCAGGTTATGACACTGATCGACCAGGCAATAACCATGACTTAGGTGTTATTTATGATGCTTTTGTAATGGGTTCAGCAGTAAAAGGGGCAACATTATTAGCGGGATTTCAAGAAAACATTGCCCAACCAGGTACAGTGTATAATGATCGTCCACTTTACATTCGTGATGATCCTCCCAAAAGTTCCTTCGGAGGTCGTGCGTTAGGAAGAATGAATGATTTAACTGCCTTAGAACGTTCGTCAAACGTTTATATGTTTGAAATAGCGATGGCATTTGGTAATTATGATTATGATACTGAACGTGGTGGTGGAGCTAATGATGCCGCAAACGGTTTTAACAAAATGCGCTATTATTTTAATCAATTTGGTTTAGGAGTAAAAACTGGAATCGATCTTCCTACCGAAGCTACAGGATATAGCGGTCGTGGTGTTGGATTTCAGCTATTAGCTAACTTAATGGACTTTAGTATTGGCCAGTCAGATACTTATACGCCCCTACAAATGGCTCAATATATTTCGACAATTGCTAATGGTGGTAATCGGATCCAACCAAGGCTTGTTAGAGAAATACGTGAGCCTAATACTATTGAAGGCGAACTTGGAAATGTGATCCAACAGTTTACACCAAATGTTTTAAATAGAGTTGATATGTCTGATAATTACATCAAAAGAGTTCAAGACGGGTTCCGCCTTGTCGTAGATGGACGACAAGGAACTGCAAGAGAGTTGGCTACTAAAGACTATCGTCTAGCAGCTAAAACAGGAACCTCTCAAGTTACCTATCGTGGTCAAAAGGGGAACAATCAAATTTTTGTCGGCTATGCGCCATATGACAATCCAGAAATAGCTTTTGCAGTCATTGTTCCACATTTAAAAATTCGTGATGATGTAGGTAGACCAGCGCTTGATATATCTGAACAAATACTTGACACATATTTTGAGTTGAAAGAAAATCGTCAAGGGATAATTGGAAAATTAGCTGATGAGGATGACATCGAAGGATAAGTTATTTGATAAAATCTGCAGTAAAACTAAAAAAGAGTGACTCAGGGAGGTATGAAAATCTCCTTGAGTCACTTTTTTTTTTAGGATAGTATTTCTACAATCTCTTTTATTGTCATTTCAGTTGAAAGTTGATACTCACCGGCTTTTATTTTTGTTTCCAATTCATTGTTTAATAAATATTCGGCAAATTGTTGATTATCATCAATTAGTCCCTTTTCTTCAAGTAATAAACCAACAGCTCCACTACTCATTCCTACTTTTATGATAATCGTGATCTCTTTTTCTTCAATCTCTTCTTCAGCATCCTGATTATTTGTTTCTGACTCAGCAGTTTCTGTATCTATTTTTTCAACCTTTTTGTGTAACAGTTCATACTCAGTTTGGTTGACGGTAACTAGATCATTTTCATCTAGATAAGCTTGTAAATCTTGTTCAGAAAAAGTAGCGACCTCATTTCCAATTTGAAAATAATCTGTAAAATAGAAAGCAAAGCTGAGAATTGATGTTGTAAAGAAAATTCCTGTCGCGAGTCCTTGTAACATTTTTTTTGTCATAGTATCCCCTTTCACATCAATAACAATTTATTTATCCACCTAAAATATCATTAACTTTTTGCTGATTAAATCCTGTCAACTCAGTAATTTCTTTTAAAGAATGTCCTTCCTCATATAAAGCCAATATTTTATCTCTGTCATAAATGATTGGACTTGTACTAGTAGTAAAATAACGTTCGTCTTCACCGATTAAAATTTCCTCTTCCAGTACTTTTATTTTTTTCTTTACTTGATATATTTCTTGCATTAATGTAATTGAGTAGTTTTCAATTAGTTTTTCGGCTTCTTTAGCTTGGTCTTGTTTAAAAAATGATATAATAATTAGTAAGATCGATAAAGAAAATAGTGTAATAATAATATACTCCATTTAAAGCCCTCCTTCTCCACTCCATTTATAACATAACTGACAAAAATAACAAGTATTCGTTAATAGTTGTCTTTCTTTTCCTTTTTTCAAATAATATAACCTAATTTAGCTACTAAAAATAAAATGCATGTCGAATATAAGCAGAATATAAAAGGAATCATAAAGAAAAAGTTGTTTTTTTTGTCACTTTATCTTTTACTTGCAACAAAACCTTATTATTAGCACCAATTAAAAGTATTTATTAAAAAAATAGCCTTTTATTCGCATGTATCATATAGGTAAGACAAAATTCTACAAAAATGACTTCTTGTCGCTTTCTACTAATAATTGTAAGATAGTCATAGAGGTATTTTGTAAGATGATTAATATTTTCGTTATACTTAGCATAGCACGTTATTTAATTGTCTAGTTCCAAGACGCCGTCCTGAGATCATTTAGAGCAGGTTTTACGACAGTAACAGTCGAGTTAAATATTTACGTGTGACGAACCGCAGAAGCGACGCTCAATGCGCTTGCACTTTTCTTATTATCTAGTTCAGGCAACTTGTGCATTTCATATATAATTGAGGTGGAAAGTTTGATTAGTGAAATAATAAAACTTAAAAGTATTGGTTTGACAATAGAAGAAATTGCCAATGAGTTAAATTTATCCGTTATAAAAGTTGAAAATAGGTTGAATAAATATCGGAAAGAGACAATGGCAGTACCATCAACTAATTGTTTAATCGACGAACATAAACAGGTTCTTAAACCAGAAAGTTCGTTAACAACGAGACCAAATAGCTGTAGTGTTGATGAATGTGTCCTAATGGTACAGTCGCCAAAAACACTATTTTGCTATTGGAGTTTATCTGACTTAAAAAGAAGCATGGTCATACATCATTTAAATGGGGATTGGATAAGTTTTCAAAAAAAGCTCAGAGTTTACGACATCACGGCCCTATTCTTTGATGGGCATAATGCTCACCGATATCAGGATTATTATCTACCTGAACTTTGCAATCAATGGTTTTTTAGTCACTTAACGCCTAATCGAACATATTGTGTAGATGTAGGGGTTGAAACAAAAGAAGGTAACTTTTTCTCGATTTTAAGATCTAATCCTATTGATACGCCGAGAGCTTCAGCACAAGAAACTGGTTTATTTGCAAATTCAGTTGCTAACTGGAAACAAGGGAAAACTGAAACTCCTGAGTGGCTTGAAGGATTTAGTAGTTACTCGTATTACCAAAAATTAAAGTAGGGGGCAAATAAGTTGTTAAATGGATATTTTTCAATGGTGTTACATGCGCATTTGCCCTATGTTAGACATCGAGAGGCACACCGACTTGAAGAACTTTGGTTGTTTGAAGCTATTTCTGAAACATATATACCGTTACTTTGGAATTTAGAGACTCAGAAAAGTTTACATGCTTTAACGATTTCTTTTTCAACACCACTAATGGAAATGCTGACTGACCCGCTAATGCAAAGAAGGTACTTGCATTACATAGAGCGGACGCAATCTTTATTAAATAAAGAAGTAAATAGAGACCAAGTAGCAGAAGAAAAAAATGTAGTGGAATTCTATCTAAAACGTACAGAACGAATTAAGCGGACATTTTTAGAGTGGAATCAGAATTTACTTAAAGGTTTTCGTAAATATGCAGAAGAAGGAAAAATTATCTGCATTTGTAGTTCGGCAACGCATGCCTTCTTACCTTATTTACAAACTGAGGCAGGAGTTCGAGCCCAAATTGTTCACGGGATCAAGATATTTAGACGTCACTTTGGGCATGTGCCTAGAGGTTTTTGGTTACCAGAATGTGGATTTACACCTGGTATTGATCGGATTTTATTTGAAGAAGGCATTCGCTATACATTTGTCGATGAACATGCGTTAAAACATGCAGACCCAGCGCCATCGAAAGCAACCGGAGCCCCAATCTATTCGCCACATGGGGTTATGCTGTTTCCACGTAATGGTAAATTGTCTGATCAAGTTTGGAGTTCGATAAATGGGTATCCTGGTGACTTTAATTATCGCGAGTTTTACCGTGACATTGCTTATGAACGAGACTGGGAATATATAAAGCCTTACATGTATAACAAAGAGTCACGGAACGATACAGGACTTAAATATCATCGGATTACTGGTTTGACAGGAGTAAAGGAGTTTTATCAGCGCCAAAATGCTTTAGATAAAGTAAAAGAACATAGTGATCACTTTATTCAATTGATAAAAGAGCAGCTTATTGAAAATCAAGGGCAATCGTACCCGGCCTATTTGATAACGATACCTTTTGATGCCGAGCTTTTTGGACATTGGTGGTTTGAAGGGCCAGATTGGTTAAAGGAATTAATTTCTAGTGGAAACGAACAAATGTCAATAACTACAGCTGAACAATTTATTGATCGTCATTTCCAGGATATTGAAACCTCACATGTTTCATTTAATACTTGGGGTAAACATGGATATGGGGAAGTATGGCTAAATGAAAAAAACAGTTGGGTTTATCGGCATTTACATCGAATTGAGAAAGAACTCATTTTGCATGTGACAAAGTATAGAAATAGAGACATTGATACTGACCGTTGTTTAAAACAGATGGCGCGAGAATGGATGTTAGCAACAAGTAGTGATTGGTCATTTATCATTACCGAAAATAGTGCTACAGGCTACGCAAACAACCGTATAAATGAGCACATATCACGATTCGATATTCTAAAAGAGTTATTAGTGACCAAAAATTTTAATCTTGAAATTTTAACTCAATATGAAGCTGATTATCCATTTTTAAAAGAGGTTTTTTTAGAAATTTTTATTTCTCAGCATGATGACTATATTATTAAGGAAACAAAATTAAAACAATTAAAATCAAACAAAAAAACGGTAATAATGCTGGCTTGGGAATATCCCCCAAAGGTAGTAGGTGGTCTATCTAGACATGTGTTTGACCTCTCAAACATTTTGAATAGGCAAGGATGGGAAATTCATGTTATTACAACAGCTTTTGACGATCATCTTGATTATGAAGTAATGAATGGTGTCCATGTACATCGTGTTCATTGTTTACAACCTTACGCAGAGGATTTTTATCAATGGGTTGGGAGTTTTAACCTTGCTTTATGTGAATATGTTTTGAAATTATCGAGTTTAATTTCTTTTGATATTATTCATGCCCATGATTGGCTTGTCTGTGTAGCAGCAAAAGCGTTAAAGCAGCAACTAGAGTTACCGTTAATTGCCACTATTCATGCTACAGAATATGGGAGAAATGATGGTATTTTTACTTCTTTGCAAAAAGAAATTAGCGATAAAGAACTGGAATTAACAAATGAAGCAAATCATGTGATTGTTTGTAGTCAGTATATGGAAGAAGAAGTAAGCAATTTATTTCAGCTTCCAAAAGAAAAAATTACGATCATTCCAAATGGAGTTGATCAAAACATGATTCTAGGAACGTCTATAAGTTGGAAAAAAACGTACGGTAAAGAAACCGATCTCTTTATTTTTTCGGTAGGTAGAATGGTTAAGGAAAAAGGATTTCAAACGCTTATTGAAGCAGCACCAACGATTTTAGAAAAACATAGCCACGTAAAATTTATTATTGCCGGTAAAGGGCCGCTTCTTGATGAGTACCGAAAACAAATTAAGGAAAAAGGCTTGCAGGAAAAAATTCATTTTATTGGGTTCGTTAATGATCAATTAAGAAATGAACTTTTTAACGGTTGTGATATTTGTTTGTTTCCTAGTTATTATGAACCGTTTGGAATCGTGGCGTTAGAAGCGATGATCGCAGGAAAAACAACGATTGTTTCTGATACAGGTGGTTTTGGTGAAATTATTACTCACCGCGAAACAGGATTAAAAATCTATCCTAGAGATGTTCAAAGTATAATAACACAAGTTTTTACAAGTATCGAAGATAAGCAACTGGCAAAAAAAATTGCCGAAAATGGTAAAAAATTAGCAGAAACAAAATACAGTTGGGATTTAATTTCAAAGCAAACAATAACTGTATATGAAGATAGCTTTAGGAATCTCCAAGAAAATAATTAATTAGTATGATGATCTATTTTGTATCATCTTTGATTAGTTATTTTCTTTACAATACCTAACTCAAGAACAGTTTATTGGAGGTGAAGTGTATATGAAAGCTGTGATTATGGCTGGTGGCAAAGGAACACGACTTCGTCCATTAACATGTCATACTCCAAAACCGATGGTCTTGCTTGGGAAAAAACCAGTAATGGAATATGCTATTGAACTTTTAAAGCAGCATGGGATTACTGAAATTGCGGTTACCTTGCAATACTTACCCGAGGTAATAAAGAATTATTTTGGTGATGGTAGTCGGTTTGGTGTTGAATTACATTACTTTGAAGAAATAATACCGTTAGGAACTGCAGGTAGTGTTAAGAATGCTGAAAAATTTTTAAACGAGCGTTTTATCGTAATAAGCGGAGATTGCATAACAGATTTTGATTTGACAAAAGGAATTAATTTTCATGAAGAAAAAATGGCATTAACAACGGTTTTTATGAAAAAAGTCGCAATGCCCTTTGAATACGGTGTCATTTCAACAAATGAAATAGCCGAGATTGTACGTTTTATTGAAAAGCCCAGTTGGAATGAAATTTTTAGTAATACAGTGAATACTGGTATATATATACTAGAACCTGAAGTTTTGGATTATTTAAAACCAGGAGAACCAAGTGATTTTAGTAAAGATTTATTTCCAAAATTAATGAAAGAAAAGAATTTATTATTCGGTTTTAACGCTGATGGTTATTGGTCCGATATTGGAAATATCAAAGCTTATCGTCAAACACAGTTGGATGTCCTAAATAATAAAGTTCACGTTTGTTTGGCGACGAATATAGGAAATGAAGTAGGAACGTATGGAGATAAAAACCATATAGAAGTTAATAAAGGCAGAAAACGTGTTTCTAAAATATATAAACTAACAAAGACAACTAACCAAAATTCGTCATATTCCGCTAAAAATATTCAGAATTTTCAAAAGTCTTAAGGGCATATTCAAAAAAAGATGGATAAATAGAGCCGACAACGAGATCTGGCTACTAATGTATCAAATTTTTTGAACAACCGCTTAAAGTAATTAGAAATGGCCGGTGATAATAATGGAGGAACTATTGAATTTCAACAATGAGCTTAAAAGTGTAAAATATGGAGTTTGGGTTGATGGAATATTCTCATGGTTAGATTCAGAAAAGTGGGTTTGTGATTCGGATAAATTGTCGAGTAAACGAAATTTTACAAACGAAAATTTGAAGCTTTCCATAACATTTCAACCTAAGTTTTTAGCAACAAATACTTTACAAGAAGTGACTATTGCGAATTTAAAGGCTGAAAAAAGAAACTTGAAGTTTTTCTGTAGTCAAACTTTTACTGAAAGGGGCAGCGAGGGCTTAACATTCTATGCACCGTCGATTAGTGCTATTGTCCACTCTTATGACAATACTTATTTATTAGTTAATGGTATGTTAAAAAAACAGGGTATTGTACAATACTGTACAGATTTTCAAGATCCTTGTTCATTAGAGGATGGCACAATGTTAATGCAACCATTTTCATCTAAACGATCAGTAAATATTTTTAGTTTAGAAGGGGAAATTCAAGCTAAAGAGAAGACGAACGCCTACTTTTGGTTATGTAAAGGATTGGATGAAAAAAATGTGCAGCAAACAAATGCATTTATTAAATTGCAGCTTCTGACTTCCTTGGATAGTGAAACAAACTTTTTAAAAACTGTTTAAGTCGCTCTTTAATATGCGACAATAAAGAAACGCTTGATTATTGAGTCCGAATTTGCTATTATTTAAAAGTATGATTGAAGAAAAGCATGTTTGGAGGGATAATGAATGCGTGTAAATATTACATTAGCTTGTACAGAAACAGGTGATCGTAACTACATCACTACTAAAAATAAACGTAACAACCCAGATCGTCTTGAGTTAAAAAAATATAGTTCAAGATTAAAGAAGCACACTTTGCATCGCGAAACTAAGTAAGCAGAATTTTCTGCTTACTTTTTTTTAACAAGAAACAAAAAACTGTCAGGTGATAAAATGAAAAACAAAGGTCAATTACGTAATGAAATGAAACAGCGTTTATTAAAAATGAAAGAAACAGATTACATACTTTTTTGTTCTGAAATAAAAAATAAATTGCTTCAAAGTAAAGAGTGGGACGAAGCGACGACCATTGGGATAACAATTGCTACTAAACGAGAAATCGATACAATTCCAATTATTGAAGCAGGTTGGAAGCAAGGAAAACAAATCGTCGTTCCGAAATGCTTTCCTAAGGAAAAGAAATTAAACTTCTATCAAATAAATTCTTTTCTAGAAGTTGAAGATAGTTTTTACTCGCTAAAAGAGCCAATTACCACACTTACTCCTTTTGTAAATAAAGAGCAGATTGATTTAGTTATTGTTCCAGGGCTTATTTTTGACAAAGAAGGATATCGGATAGGTTTTGGTGGAGGGTACTATGATCGATATTTAAATGGGTATCACAATGATACGATAGCTCTTGCTTTTGATTTTCAACTTGTTGATGAAGTACCAAAAGAAGCATACGATATACCTGTTAGAAAAATAATAACTAATACATCTAAAGAAGATGTTCAAGAAGTCCGGTAATATAAGCTTGCAAATTTTCTCGTTTGCTCTTGTTATCCTACTTTCGGACAAGTATCTTAAAGGGTTTGGAGGATGTAAATATGGGACAAATGGACCGTTATTCTAGACAAATATTATTTCAACCAATTGGCGAGGAGGGTCAGCGAAAATTAGCAACAAAAAAAGTGTTAATAGTAGGTATGGGGGCTTTAGGAACAGTCCTAGCAAATCACCTTGTCCGTTCAGGTGTGGGACATGTTCGCTTTGCTGACCGAGACTATGTTGAACAGAGCAATTTACAAAGACAAATGCTGTTTGATGAAGATGATGTTCGTGGATCTATACCCAAGGCAATTGCAGCAGAGAAGCGATTGCAGAAAATCAATAGTAGTGTCACAGTTGAAGGTATTGTTACTGATGTTACAATTCAAAACATCGATGAATTAATGGATGGCGTTGACTTAGTTTTAGATGGCACTGATAATTTTCAGACCCGCTTTTTAATTAATGACGCTTGTTATAAAGTAGGTATTCCTTTTGTCTATGGTGGGGCAGTAAGCTCACGGGGAATGTCAGCGATTTTTATTCCCGGAGTTACTCCTTGTTTAAGGTGCTTTATTGGTGGTGGCAATTCAGCTGGGCAGACGTGTGATACAATCGGGGTTATTTCACCTGTTGTTGATATTGTTGCGTCATTTCAGAGCATTGAGGCATTAAAGTATTTAACAGACAACCATGACGTTCAACGAAAAAGTTTACTAACTTTTGATGTATGGAAGCATCATATGTATGAAATGAAATTTTCAAAAAAGAAAGATGATTGTCCAACATGTAGCTTAGCGGAGTATCCGGCTCTTCAAGGAGAGCAAGAACAAACCGTCATCTCTCTTTGTGGTAGGGAAACAGTCCAAATTAGCATGGGGCAAAAGTTAGACTTGAATGAATGGGCTCAAAAGCTAGCGAAAGTAGCTGAAGTGTCCCAGACACCATTTTTAGTTCGCGTGCAATTAGCTGAAGGTGAGCGCCTAGTTTTATTCCCAGATGGAAGAACGTTAGTACAGGGTACAGAGGATATCGCTAGGGCTAAGAGTTTATATGCCCGTTACATAGGGCTATAAGGTCCTATAAACATTACTGTCGGCTCTGATTATTCTCTGATTATGTCTTTTTGAAACCGGTATGATAAAATAGTAATAAAATAGCCATTTGTTGAACGATTGAATGAATTTCATTCGATTACATTGATTTTATGAAGTGAATTATCATTTAAGTTTAATGGTACATTTAAAGAAAAAAGTTTTCTGGAGGGTGATAATTATTATGGATAATAATAAAACAACGAGAATAGTCGTAATTGGAACAGGATTTGTCGGCTCTAGTTACTCATTTGCGTTATTAAATCAAGGCATTACTGATGAAATGGTACTGATTGATTTAAATAAGGCAAAAGCAGAAGGCGATGCAATGGATTTAAATCACGGTATGCCATTTGGGTCACCGATGAAAATTTGGGCAGGAGATTTTTCAGATTGTAAAGATGCAGATATTGTCGTCATAACAGCAGGAGCAAATCAAGGTCCTGGAGAGACTCGATTAGATTTAATAGAAAAAAACGCAAAAATCTTCAAAGTGATTGTCAGTCAAGTAATGAAGAGCGGGTTTGACGGGATTTTCTTAATTGCTACTAATCCTGTTGATGTTCTTGCTTATGCAACTTGGAAATATTCTGGATTACCGATGGAACGAGTGATTGGTTCGGGAACTATTCTAGACACAGCCCGGCTCCGGTTTTTATTAGGGCAGTATTTCAATGTCGATTCAAGAAATGTTCACGCGTATATTATGGGAGAACATGGTGATACCGAGCTTCCTGTCTGGAGTCATACAAACATTGGTGGTAGGCCAATTCTTAGCTATTTTGAAGATCATAAAGATGGTCGCTCATTGGAAGATCTTGATAAAATATTTATTAATGTTCGTGATGCTGCTTACGATATTATTGAACGCAAAGGGGCAACCCACTACGCGATTGCCTTGGGCTTAGTTCGCTTAACGAGAGCAATTTTACGAAATGAAAATTCGATATTAACGGTGTCAACATTACTCCAAGGTGAATATGGATTAGACGATATTTATATTGGCGTTCCGGCAATTGTAAACAGTGGCGGAATAAGAGAAGTGTTAGAACTTAACTTAAATGTTGATGAAAAAGAAAAGCTCAATCATTCTGCTAAAGTTTTAAAAAAGGCAATGGGTTCAATCCTAGTATAGATTTTCCAAAAAAACCTAATCGTCATGATTAGGTTTTTTAAAATCTCTAGAATAAAAAAGCTCACTTAAACAAAAAGTAAATGATGAGGTGAGAAAGTATGTTTTCTAACAATAATCAAAATAATTTATTGGTAACAATGTTAATTTCGCTTGTTTCTGTTTTCTTCATTTACCAATATAGGTATCGAGTTATGAATAGAATTCTTGGAACATATTGGTTTCGTCGCTTAGCAGTTGCAGGAGTCATGCAGATTCCATATATACGAGATCGTATTTTTGGACGGTTTATGACATTTTAAAAGGTAGCCATATGGCTACCTTTTAAAATGGGTGGATGAAGTGAAGAGTGCTATGTTAGTCATGATTAGGCTCATAAATATCCCAACCAAGCTTTAAAGATTCTATTAAATAATCAGCTACTTCCTCAACTTCGAGATTATCGGTATTAAACTTTGAATGATGAAACGAATATGTGTTTTGCCTTTTATTAAAAAGCGCCTCAATTTCTTCAAGAGAACGCCCCTGTAATACTGGACGGCTATCGATTAAAATGTTTAGACGTTCTTTCCATGAATTCCAAGAAATATCTAGATAAATAACAATACAATTAGATAAACACATTTCCCGAATCTCTTCTTGTAAAAAAGCGCCTCCACCAACAGAAATAATTTTTAATCTTTGTTTTGAAAAAAAAGTTATGATCTCTTTTTCTTTATCCCGAAACGTTTTTTCGCCAAAGGTTTTAAATATTTCAGCTGTTGACATTTCAAATTGTTTTTCAATTTCTTGATCTATGTCAATAAAACTTCGATAGAGTTTTTTTGCTACCAACTGTCCAACTGTTGTTTTACCAGATCCCATAAATCCAATAAAAACAATACTTTTTTCTCTAAGAGACATTTGATTATTTTTCATTTTGCACACTTCCTAATACTTGACGTTCGTAAAACGGAATAAGACAATGCCGGTCGTTTGATTGATATGATTAAATTCATTCACATAGAGAGAAATAAAAAATCGGCAGTAATCGTTTATATTTTATTACTATGAATGTTACATTTTTTGCTTTTTTTTCAACATCCTTATCATTTCTTGGAGCGATTCAATTGAAATTTGGCCAGGAGCCGAACTTTTTTCCCCAACTGCAAAAGTTAGAACAGATCCATAAACCCACCCTAAAACCCTGCTCATTACTCCGATATCACCCATAGAAATTGTAATTAATGGGATATCTAAAATCTCTTTTGCATCTCTAGTCGCATTTAGTAAATTCATAACATCTTCATGGTTTTTAGGCATGTAGGCTACTTTTGCAATATCCGCATTATGAAACGCCATTTTAGATAAATGCTTAATTATTTCTGTTTTGGTAGGTGTATTTTCAAAGTTATGATAAGATAACACAAGTTTTTTTGAATACTTTTTTGAAACTTCTCGTAAATGTTTAATATGTTCGAGATTATTAGAGACTTCAAAGTCAATCAAATTAACGAATTTACTTTTACAAACTTCAGAAAGTAACTCAACAACTTGATTATCATTTAAAGGGATTTCTTGACCACCTTCTTTTTGTGCTCGAATTGTAAAAAGTAGTGGGAGTCCATTACTGTGAGTGTCTATTTCTTGCAAAGTTCTTAACACACGATCCGTATTGTTTATATCGCTAAAAAAATCTACACGCCATTCTAACATATTTGGTTTTTTGGAAACAATATTCTTTACTTCCAAAATGATTTCATTTGTTGTTTTACCAGTCAATGGGGTGCATATATATGGAATTTCCTCTTCGTTAAAAAGTTCTCTCTCCATAAGTAAAGTCCTCCTGTATTTTAGTAATGTAAGTAGGTTGATGTGGCTAGATTATTTGTATTATGAAATTCACTCATGTAATGAAGAAATTAAAAATTAAAAATTAAAAATTAAAAATTAAAAATTAAAATAACAAAAACTTTTACAAGTTATTGTACTAAAGTTTTAAAATAAGAGCAACAAAAAAAGCAAGAGAAATCAATGGAATTAAGTTTGAGGAGAACCGTATGTTCGTCAGAAAGTCACAAATCATATAGTAGGAATCACACAAAATCTAACTGATAGAACTTATTTGGTTTTCGGTGGTGTAAGATAGAAAATAAAAGGTAAAAAAGGTATAATAATGAAAAGGAGGTTGACTTAATGCGTTGGACTACGATTTGTTTTGATCTCGATAATACACTTTACAGTCATGAACAAGCTTTTGAAAAAGCAATTCGCTTTTGCTTTGAATCAATTTTAAAACGTAAAAACTTAATTGGAGAAGCTGATACTAAACAACTCTTTAAAGTCTTTAAACAAAACTGTGATTTATATTGGCAGGATTATGAAAGTGGGACTTTAACTCCAAAAGAATATCGGAGGAAAAGATTTTTAGAAACTACCCAACTATTTCAGCTTCCTTTTGATGCGGATGATGCGGATGAATTTCAACGAACCTATTACAATGTAGTTGATGTTTTCAGTGAGCCGTTTCCAAAACTAAATTTGATAATGAATACTTTAGTAGCGGCACAGATAAAAATAGGTATTATTACTAATGGAGGTGCCGATACTCAATATAATAAAGTAAAAGAACTAGATTTATACGAGTGGATTCCTAATGAAGCTATTTTTATATCTGAACAATTAAAAATAGCGAAGCCGAATCGTCAAATTTTTGATATTGCTAAACAAAAACTCGAATCTAGTGGGCGGTATCTTTTTGTCGGTGATTCTTGGGAACACGATGTTGTCGGGGCAATTGAGGCAGGTTGGGACTCTATATTTTTAAATACTAGGATGGAAAAGGAAAAAACTGCACACAAGCCTTTTGCAGTATGTACCAGTTTAGAGGGTGTGGCAGAAGTGATTTTTAGGGAGAATAAATTGAGCAATGTCTTGAAAGGATGAAATTATGAATAAATTAAGCCCAAGCGCTTTTTATTGGAAACTTATTCACCACCTTGTTATTAACGAGGGATTGCGGGTGTTTCAAGTAAATTCTGATGAAAAGGAAGTTTGGCTAGAGGTTGAGGACGCTAAAGAAACTACCGCTATCCGAATTATTCGCCGAGATACTGATTGGAGTAACTATATTGCTAGAGATGTTGAAAAATTAGCAAAGCAAGGCGAAAAGATTCGAAAAGAACTGAGAAGTAGAAAATTAAAGATTTTAAATGTATATATTTCAGATTTTTTACCAGTAGAAAATGATCAAGATATTCTAGAAAAAGCTTATCTGACTAAAAAAAATTGCATAAAAATTCAGTCATTTATTATTGATTCTGAAGATGGAAGCAAATCAGGTTTAGAAAAATTAAGTGAAGCTTTACAAATATCCCTCACTGTTTTAAATAGTAAAGATTTGGATGATCTCGAGGGAGAAGTAAATTTCCGAGAAGAAGTAGTTTCAATAAGCGAAAAAAGGTTAGAAAAAGAAAAAGGTCTTTTTACGTATGGAAAGCCGCTTTTTACTTTCCTAATCCTTATCAGTATTTTAGTTATTTTTGGATTAATGGAGTATTACGGTAGTAGTACAAGTTTACTGACGCTAGTAGAGTTTGGTGCGAAATATAATCCGCTGATTTACAAAGGTGAATGGTGGCGATTTTTTACTGCAAGCTTCTTACATATTGGTTATCTACACCTAGTAATGAATTCTATTGCTTTATATTATTTAGGCAGTGCGGTTGAAAGGATTTATGGAACGACTCGCTTTGTATTAATATACGTTATTGCAGGTTTATTTGGTTCAATAAGCAGCTTTGCTTTTAATAGTCAAATATCAGCAGGGGCTTCAGGTGCGATCTTCGGTTGTTTTGGTGCATTATTATTTTTTGGCGTCGTTCATCGTAAGTTGTTTTTCCGAACAATGGGAGTCAATCTAATTGTTATTTTAGCTATTAATTTAGTGTTCGGGTTTATGATCCCAATGATTGATAACGGTGCGCATATTGGCGGCTTAATCGGTGGCTTTTTGGCTTCTGCAGTTTTGTATTTACCAAACCATAAGCTAAAAAAACGCCAATTTGTTTCGTTTTTGGTAACGGTCTTGTCGGCCACAGTCCTATTAATATATGGATTTTCTAGTGAAGGAGATCAAGAGAATACTCATTTAATTAATGTACAAATTGCCCAGGAATTAATTCAAAAAGATGAAGTAGAACAGGCTTATCCGCTCCTTAAAGCAGCTGTAGAAGCTGATGTAGCTATTATTGAGGCCAATTTTTTATTAGCATATGCTGAGGCTAGATTAGGGCTTTTAAAAGATGCTGAAAAAAACTTATTAATAACGATTGAGGAACGTCCACTATTACATGAAGCTCATTATAATTTATCGCTTATCTATTTTGAACTTAGGCAATTCGCAGATGCGCTAAATTCTATAGAAGATGCTTTGGAAATTAAGCCGGATAATGAAGACTATCATAAATTAAAAGAGAAAATCGATAAGTTGTTAGTAGAAAGTAGAAAGTAGAAAGTTGGAGAGTAGAAAGAAAGTTCAAAGGCTTTTAAGGGCGGTTGGAAAGGTAGTTCAAGAGATTAATGAACTGTAAGTTTAACTGTTCTCTTTTCTTTTCCAATTTTTCTCTTTTTACTTCCCAACTTTTTTAATAATGTTGTATTTCGTTCCATCTTTACTAATGAAGATAATGGCAATATGTGAATAAGATTTATTAAAAAGTACAAGTGGAACAGAACTTCCGATGGCGCTTACTATGGTTCCATCCTGTTTTTCGATTCCCAAAAAGTAATGCTTATATAAGGCTGACCACGTTGTGCCCAATAGTTCTTTTGTTTCCTCAGCGGTTAGACTAGGTAGCGATTTTTCATTAAATTTAACTAAGCTTGTTAAAGGAACAAGATGATAGTTATTTGAATCGATATGAAAATAGTCGATCAGTTCCTGCCACGAGTACTGTAAATTTTGTTGGATAATCGTATCTAAAATTTTTTTGCCATCGATTTCAATAGAAGTCCTTGGTTTTTTAAAAGTTTCAATTGGGCTTAAAGGAGAGTCTAAAACATAAAGTTGATCATGGCTCACCGATTGAAGGCTTTTAATGATATCATTTGGATAATATTTTTGCCGATAATGAAAGGTAATCGCTTCAAAGTGGCCACTATCTTCCCCGAAAATTTTTAACTTCTGGGTTAGAAGAGTGTTCTTTTCTTTAGCTAAGGACATCATTTCAATTAAACGACCATCTTCAAATAACAGTGCTATATCATGACTTAGATCTATTTTGTCAGTTGTTTCAGATGTTGTTTTCCATTCTAATGTATATTCATCGTCATCATTTAAATCAATTAATTGGAGTGTCGTTGTAACTTCAGAAAATTGATTATTTTCATCAATAGGAAAGTTGCCAATCGTTTGTTGGATAGTTAGATCCGATGAAAAATAAAGTAAAGTGCTAATGATTAGCGAAATAAAGACAATGATGACAATAATTTTTCTCTTCACGTTTTTATCCCCTCCTAGGACAGCCTATATTAATTTTATGATTTCCAAAAGTTAATTATGAGAGATTTGTTAAAAAAAGTTGATTTTTACTTTTTTGAGCTCCCTCTTGAATGGAAATAGCTAAAATAGAGAAAAATGTAACTGAATAGAGGTGGATAATAATGATAGATGAAAAAATTCAACACCCTGTGTCAGAAAATATTGATGAAAATATCGCATACTTGTGTCGCGAGTTAGGTGTCGATAAAAGTTTCGATATGATTAAACTAGACTTAGAATACGGTGGCAAAAGGATGGCACTCTTTGTCGTTGATGGATTTGCAAAAGACGAATCATTGACGCAAATTCAGCGGGAATTAATGGCCCTAAAAGAGGAAGAATTAACAGATGATGTTTTAAAAAAATTGATAAAAACAAGGATCCCTTATGTTGAGATTGAGACAGAAGAAGATTTAGAAAAAGTTATCGACCAAGTCCTAGCTGGTCCTGCTGCTCTCGTTGTTGATGGTATTGATAAAGTTATCATTATCGACACAAGAACATATCCAGTTCGCGGACCCCAAGAGCCAGACACAGAGCAAGTCATACGTGGTGCAAAAGATGGATTTGTAGAAACTCTCGTTCTAAATGTAGCGTTAGCTAGAAGAAGGGTTAGAGATCGAACATTAAGAAATGAATATATGATGGTCGGAAGACGTTCAAAAACAGATATTTGTGTTACTTATATAGAAGACATTGCTGATCCATTTTTAGTCAATAAAATTAAAGAGGCTTTAAAAAAAATTGATACAGATGGTTTACCAATGGGAGATAAAACGGTTGAAGAATATTTATTTGGACAGCATTATAATCCATATCCATTAGTACGTTATACAGAACGTCCTGATACGGCTGCAGCTCACCTTTTTGAAGGACATGTGATTATTATGGTAGATGGTTCTCCTAGTGTTATTATTACCCCGGCGACCTTTTGGCATCATTTGCAGCATGCTGAGGAATACCGCCAGAAGCCAATAATCGGCATAGCACTCCGACTTGTGCGTTTTACAGCGGTATGGGTTTCGCTATTTTTGTTACCACTGTGGCTATTATTTGCGATGAATCCAGAAATGCTTCCGAAAGGATTAGAATACATTGGCCCAAATGAAACAGGACAAGTTCCTCTTTTGGCTCAGTTTATCATTGCTGAAATTGGGATTGAAATGTTAAGGATGGCAGCAATCCATACACCTTCAGCATTAGCGACTGCTTTAGGTCTAGTAGCTGCGCTATTAATTGGAGACGTAGCAATTGAAGTAGGTTTGTTTTCTCACGAAGTAGTCTTATATTTAGCGATAGCAGCAGTAGGTACATTTGCAACACCTAGTTATGAAATGAGTTTAGCTAACCGGTTGATGCGGGTGATCCTTTTACTAGCGACGGGCTTCTTTCAAGTGTTTGGCTACGTTATTGCTGTTACACTATTATTTTTGCTGCTTTTATCAATGCATGTTTACACAACACCATATTTTTGGCCATTTATTCCGTTTTCAGCACGAGGTTTTCGAGATGTCTTGTTCCGATCACCAATTCCATTGAAGCGACAGCGCCCGAAAGCAATTCACCCATTAGATGAGGATAGGTAAGGATATAGTTGGAAAGATGGGAGGGAATGATGGAAAGTTGGAAAGAAAAAGCTAAAACAACTGCCTTTAAAGGGCTAGCCCTACCTTTCCAACAATTATAATGCCCTTTATCGCCCTAATTAACTACTAAGCGACCGTCCGTCTACTTTTACTAAATCGCCCCTTTTATATCTCGTTGGAAAATCTCATCCTCAATAAAAATCTTATAGTCATCACTATTTGTGAGGGCTTTATCGCTTGCAAGGACTAGACCCAGTGGAGTATCATGACCATCATTAACTACTGTAAAAGGGACATTGTATTTAGTCGCAGCTTTTAGATAATTTGAGTAGTGTTGATAGGATAATTCACCGTTAATGAATAGGTGGATGTCCTTTTTTGATTGAAGTAATTGTAATGCTTCATTATATATTCCTTTGTGGAAGACTTGCTTGTTTGTTAAAGCGAGGTAAACACGCTCCCTTATCGTCGATAAGAACAAAACCCTCTCCTGGGGTAATGTTTCAGTAGCACCGTGAATTCCTTGCATTAATAGTTCATGAATTTTTTTGCTTGGCATTATTTCGCCCTCTTTCTACTTTTTGGACTTCCCCAAAGTAATTTCTTTTTCTTGTCCTTAATATAAACTTACCAACATAAACTAATACACAAACAATTATTGGGGTGAGGTTAACATGGCGATCATAATATCATCTATTGTAACAGTTTTTTTGGTAGGGGTGTCAACAGGTGGTTTATTTGTTTCAAGACGGATTGATCCACATCAATCACTATTTCTCGTCGCTGCATTCGCATTTTTTGTTTTTTGTAGTCTAGGCATGTTTATCGGTAGATATTCAGCAGTTTTTCTTAGTCCAACGCTACTGAGTGTGGTATTCGGTCTCTACTGTCTTGGTCTAATTGGATTTCTAATTTGGAAGTATGACCCATCCTTTGGGTATGTTAAGCATGAACCTGCATCATTAGCTGTATTTTTAGTTCTATTCTTATTGTTAGGGATGCAGCTTGCAATAGTAGAAATAATATCTATGTGGTTATCCATTGTTTTTTCATTAATTTTTATCGGGGGGTTCTTCCTCGGGTTTATATTTATTTACAGAGTTACTCACCAGCGTCGCAGTCCACAAATTTTTGCACTAATTCCTTTGATACCTATTCTTTTCATCGCTATTTTTAAACTGATATAATAGAGAAAGATTAAAAAGTCCGATAATCATAGGAAGCCAAGGTGAGAAAGTGATCAATTCAATGTATGACTTACGGCAATTCTTACAAAAATATGGTGCATTTATTTACACTGGAGATCGCCCCGGCGATCTTGAATTGTTTGAGATGGAATTAAGACAACTCTATGACTGGAAGATGATTGACGTTCAAACTTTTCAGCAAGGGCTGATCATTTTAAGAAAAGAATTAAGTGAGTATGAAAAAATGAAAAAAAATTAATTGGTTTTATACTTGTATCGTCTGATAGCCTTTAGTTGCCGATCTAAAAAATAGTGTTAAAATTTAGATAGTATTTAGAGAGGAGCATGAGATATGAAAGATTTTCATTTATATGCGATTACAGGTGAAGAATTCCATCAAGGTAGAAGTTTAGTTGAGGTAATGGAGGCTGCAATTATTGGCGGTGTTGATATCATTCAACTTCGAGATAAAAAAAATAGTAAGCAGGTTGTTCTAGAAAAAGCAAAATTATTGAAGGCATTAGCCGAAAAATATCAAATCCCGTTAATTATTAATGATCACATAGATATTGCTTTAGCTGTTGATGCAGATGGTATTCATCTTGGACAAGATGATTTACCATTACTAGAAGCAAGAAAAATATTCGGTAAAGATAAAATTATTGGTATTTCAACACATAAAATTGAAGAAGCGAGAGAAGCCCAAGAGAGTGGTGCAGACTATATCGGTGCGGGCCCCATTTTTGCGACACAAAGTAAAGAAGATGTTGTTGATCCTGTGTCGATAAACTATATTAAAGAGCTAGTAGCTGAAATCCAAATTCCCTTTGTAGCAATTGGCGGCATTAAACTTCATAATGTTGATCAAGTATTACAAGCTGGAGCTACTAGAATTTGCGTGATTAGTGAAATTGTTGGGAGTAACGATGTAACAACAACAGCTCAACAATTTATTGAAAAAATTGCAGAAAGGGTGTCTCACGATTGAAAGTATTTATAAATGGCGAAGAAAAAGAGCTTAATCAGGAAACGATAGCTGATGTAGTGGCCGATTATCAATTAACTGAAAACTTAGTTGTTACTGAAGTTGATGGTGTAATTATTAATCAAGAAGATCGAGCAAGCACAAAATTAACGGCTGGCATGAAAATAGAAATTGTCCAATTTGTTGGCGGAGGATGACAAGAAAAGCGGAAGCGCCTTGGTCACCTGCGACAAATAGCAGAGAGGTAGGATGTTTATGGAAATAGGAAAAGCGTTAACGATTGCGGGTTCCGACTGTGGTGGTGGTGCGGGTATCCAAGCAGATTTAAAAACATTTCAAGAGCGCGATGTTTTTGGAATGAGTGTAATTACAGTTTTAACGGCACAAAATACGTTAGGTGTTCATGGTGTTTTTCCTCAATCAGTTGAGGCAATCGAAGCTCAGTTAGATGCTATTTATGATGATATGGGGACAGATGCTGTAAAAACGGGGATGCTTTTTTCTGAAGAAATTATTAATCTAGTTGCAAAAAAATTAGTGCAGTATAATGTAAAAAATATCGTCGTTGATCCAGTTATGATCGCCAAAGGTGGTGCACCACTTTTACAAAAACAAGCAATGAATGCCTTGAAAACTGAATTAATGCCGTTAGCAACAGTAATTACTCCAAATATTCCTGAAGCTTGTGAAATTCTTAGTCTTTCCTCGATTAAAACGGTTCCTGAAATGGAAGAAGCAGCACGGGCTATCCAAAAGCTTGGTCCAAAATTTGTGGTCTTAAAAGGAGGACATTTAGACGGTACTGATTATGCTGTTGATGTTCTTTTTGATGGCGAAGAATTTTATCATTTTGAATCAGAGAGAATAAATACTATTCATACACATGGGACAGGCTGTACGTTTGCAGCCGTTATTACTGCTGAACTAGCAAAAGGAAAGCAGATAAAAGAAGCGGTATCTGTAGCAAAAGAGTTTATCCAAGCGGCAATTAAATATTCGTTGCCTATTGGGAAAGGTATTGGCCCAACAAGACATAGCGCTTATCGAAATAACATGCAGAAATTAGTGTAAGACTAGTAGTTTTAAGGATGAGTAGTAAAGAGCAGCTGCTTTTTATGTCATCCTTTTTAAGTTAATTTTCATTTGATTGCGATTGTCAGTAAATGAATGGGTACTAAAATAAGATTAAGCTAAGATAGAACGGTGGTAATGAGATGAACAAGAATGAAGTGTTACAAGCAATAGCTGTGAGCACTAATCGAGTTTCTGACATTTCTTTT
Source organism: Bacillaceae bacterium IKA-2 (assembly GCA_031761875.1). Lineage (GTDB taxonomy): Bacteria > Bacillota > Bacilli > Bacillales > Anaerobacillaceae > Anaerobacillus. The sequence goes on from CP134492.1 coordinate 974,505, forward strand.
AATATCTCTTTAGGAGAAATCACTACAATTATTGGACCTTCAGGTGGAGGTAAAAGCTCGCTGTTAATGCTTTTGAATAGACTAACTGATCCACTTGCGGGGAAAATACTCTACCGAGATAAAGAAATATGTTCGTACCCAATTACCGAAATAAGACGAAAAATTGGTATGGTCTTTCAATCTTCTTCGCTTTTTGAGGGAACTGTTGAAGATAATTTGAAATATGGTCCAGCTCTAGTGGGGAAATGGCAAAAAAAAATCGGGATTGAGCTTCTAGAGCAAGTTCAACTTCCTAAAGACTACATAAAACGAGATGTCGAGCAGCTCTCTGGTGGTGAAAAGCAACGTGTTGCGTTAGCGAGAACATTAGCTAATGATCCAGAGGTATATTTGCTTGATGAAGTGACGAGTGCTCTTGATTTGCAAAGTGTCGAATTAATTGAACAATTAATAGTTGATCTTGCGAAACAAAAAAACAGAGGCATTGTCATGGTGACCCATAACCTTAAACAAGCGGAACGTATTAGTGACCGAACAATATTTATGAATAATGGTACAATTGAGGAACAAGGCAATACCGTGGATTTATTAACAGTACCAAGCACCGAGCTTTTACAACAGTTTTTAAAGGAGTAAATTTATGGCACCGACTGTTTCCAATACTTCAATGTTATTTTTAATTGTTTTTGTGTTAATCCCAGTGTCTTTATCTTATATGTATGCACTTGGCTTAGGTAAATCAATTACTTGGGCTTCGCTCCGAGGTGTTATACAACTTTTTTTAATTGGCTACCTGTTAACTTATTTATTTGCACTGCCAACAAATATTGGGGTTACTTTTATGTTAATTGTGATGATTACAATTGCTACTTTTCATGCAAGTAAAAAAGGAGTCGGGATTCCAAAAGTAAAAACAATGATTTTTTTGATCATTTTAGGTGTCGAAGGTTTAATCTTAACAATGTGGCTAGGTTTTGAGATGATTTCCTTTACGTCAGAACAAATCATTCCAATGAGTGGGATGGTTATCGGAAACAGTATGGTCGCCATCGGTCTCGCATTAGAAAGAATGAAAAATGAATTTCGTGAAGGTAAAGGAAAAATTAATGCAGCGCTTGCTCTTGGCGCAAAACCACAGCAAGCTACAAAAATAATTGTTCGTAAAATTGTCCGCGCTGCAATGATTCCTAATGTAGATGGGTTAAAAACTGTTGGCTTAGTACAGTTACCTGGGATGATGACTGGTCTTATTTTAGGAGGAGTTGCTCCTATTGACGCAATTCGCTATCAAATCGTTATTTCATTGAGCATTTTTACATGTGTTTCGATAAGTGCAATGCTAGTTACGGTTACATTATATCGTTATTTTTTTAATAAAAATATGCAATTAATTGAAATGAAAGAGGAGAAGTAACCCTTGGAGGGAATTATTAATAATTTTGTATATCCCCCCAGATAAACATTAGTTAGTTACTAGACTTTTAAGGAGTGTGGCGCTAAATATGATTAAAGGATTATCATTTCAAAATGGAATTTTTTTCATTGGAAAACGTCACATTTCATGTGCCTACAATCATCAAGGACAGATAAGAGATTGGGTAAAGCCATTGAATGGCAAATCACTGCTTTACGTTTTTATGCTAGTGATGATCTCCATGCCATTAGCGTATAAGTTTGTAACAGTTATTTTTTTAGCGCTTATTTTTATTCCGAAACTTATTTTGTTTATGGGAGCAGAAATGGGCTGGCAAGGACTCCCACTATACTTTTTATTTTATTATACGTTAGGGGCGCATTTTATTTTCCCGAAAAATTTACGAAAATATCATGGTGCCGAACATAAAGTATTTAGCTTCAAAGGGGTTAAAATGATTGCTAATTTAGCAAAAATTAAACAGGCACAGATTACGAATCGCTATTGCTCAACCAATCTTGTAGTTGTATATTTTAGTAGTGTTGTTTTTTGGACAGTGTTTTTGTTGTTATTTTTCTCATTTACAGAAGCAGTGGAGTGGGCATCTTATGGATCATTGATCATAGCCCCGCTCGTTAATTCTCAACTAAACAGTGTCGGTATGGGGATAGTAAAAAATTATGTATTAAAAGTATCTTATTATTTACAAGAAAAAGTAACGACAACTGACCCAGATGATTTTCATCTGAAAACGGCAGTCAGATCGTATCGTCGACTTGCGATAAAAGAATTTCCAAATCAATTACGGGTAAGACCAAAACTAAAGGAGGAGCTAAGGAAAATGGCGATTGTCGATATTACAATTATCCCTGTTGGGACGAATGAGTCAAGCGTTAGTGAGTATGTCGCGGATATTCATAGAGTTTTGGAAACATATCAGGATAAAGTAAATTATCAACTTACTCCGATGAGTACGATTATTGAAGGTGAACTACCAATTTTGTTTGAAATTATCCAAGCTTTACATGAAGTTCCATTTTCAAAAGGTGTTCAAAGAGTTGCAACAAACATCCGGATTGACGACCGTCGTGATAAGAAACTAACGATGGTAGGAAAGTTGAGTAGTGTAGAAGATAAATTGAACCAAGAAGATTTAAAGTGAGAATTTCTTCAGAAAACAAGCGTAAAAAACTGAGCTTGAGGTGTTCTCAAGTTCAGTTTTTTAACAAGATATGAAAGTATATACGTTTTTACTCAGTAAGTTGTCTAGCATCAGTGCTTGCACTTTTAGTAGTGGGCAAGGCGCTTATGCTTTTCTTAGGATCCACTACCTGTAAGGATTGAGAAGATAGTCATCACTGAGAACCAACCAAATACAGCAAAAGATACGAATGCAAAACCTGCTCCGAAAATATTTTTGCGTCCAAGTTCACGGAGAATACCAAAACCACTTAAAATTGTTACTAATAATGTGATAATACCTAAAACCATCCGGATAACCTCCTAAAAATAATTTATGTAGTGCTTAGTAAGCTAATATGTTCATTTAATCCTCTCGGCATTCTTATTTTATATGTTTTCAAAACATTTGTCGAGATTAACTTTACAATAGTTTTAAAGTGCTTATAGTGTTTATGGATAAAATGTTGCCACAATTCGATAAGCATCAGCAACACCTTGGATTAATCCAATATGATACCGTTCCACATAATAAAGCGTTTTCGTTTCGTTTCGCTCAATAGCAATTAAGTGTTCATCCATTTGTTCGAAGGCTGATTTTATGTCTTTTTCATTACGTCCAGAAAGTGAAAAAGGAATGACTAATTCTTCATATAAATATGATTTTTCTTTTTTTGTGGTGAAGCCAAAATCACTAAAGACGTTTTTATATTCGGGGTTTTCTAAATGATATAACGTAAATTCTGTTTCAAATACGCCTTCATTTTCAAAAAAATCTTTTAATTCTGATTTCAAAGAAATTGGCGCGATAACGCCATAGTTAAAATAGTCTAACTGGCGTTCGCTAATAAAAGAGTTGATCTTGAGATTTTCTGCTAGAATAAAAGACATTTCTTTGGTTAGTTCTAAGGCAATATTTTTTTTCATAGATCCTCCATTTTCATTAATTTCAACTTTTCCTCTGGTAATGTGGCAAAACCAAACCGTTGGAAGTTTCGTTAATTTAAGTGTAGAATAAAAGACGACAAATATGCAAAGGAGACGATTTATATGGAGTGGAAACAAATCCCTTTAGGGCCTTTAAAGACGAATGCTTATGTTTTGTATAATGAAAATAAAGAAGCTGTTATTTTTGATCCAGGTGGAGAAGGAGTAAAATTAAATCAATGGCTAAAGTCTGAAGGTTTAACTCCAAAAGCAATATTACTAACTCATGCTCATTTTGACCACATAGGTGCGGTGGATGAAGTACGTGATAGGTGGGAAATTCCCGTTTATATACATAAAAAAGAAAAAGCTTGGCTAATGGATCCTAAAAAAAATGGCTCAACTTTATTTATGGGAATTAATTCAGTGAAGATAAAAGATGCTGACTATTTAATAAAAGAAGCAGGGAACCTAGAAATCGGTCCGTTTAGCTTTGAAGTATTTGAGACTCCGGGTCATTCACCTGGTAGTGTATCGTTTTACTTCAGTAAGCTTGAGATTGTTTTCTCGGGTGATGCTTTGTTTGCTGGTGGAATTGGTAGAACCGATTTGCCTGGTGGAAGCTATGAAGTACTAATAGACAGCATTAATAGTAAATTAATGGAATTGCCAGAGAAGACGGTTGTCGCATCCGGTCATGGGCCATTAACCACGATTAGAATCGAAAAGGATTCTAATCCATTTTTGACTGGCGCACTTTAATAACAGAAAAAATTAGATTAGATAATAAATTAGGAATATAGTGGAACACTGATTAAACGAGGAGGTTTTAGTTTGGTTAGTGTAGCTACTTTTTTTCAATTTAATTATCTACTTCAAAGTTCAAGCTTTATTGGTTTAACAATAAACGGGTGGATATTAATTTTTATTATGCTTAGTTTATCTATAACAGCTGTTTCTATGTACTTAGGAGCCAAAAAAGGTGGACAGTTTGACGATATTGAAGGAATAAAATATCAAATGTTATTTGAAGAAGATGAAGAGGATTTTTATGATCAATAAGGAACGTGCAAGAGCGTTTAACTTTCTAGTACGTAAAAAAAGAATGGCCCGCGCGAACGGAACCATCCTCAAATTGGGGAGTTAATCTTAGTTATGATAAATGAACTTTCAAGGGAGGGGGAACTCCCGAAGAACATTGCTAACTTACAAATATATTATATAATCATATTTACAACGTGTCAATAGTGTTTATTATTTTGTCGAAATTAAGCTCCTGCTTTTCATTGCCTAGCTCCAAGACACATCAATGAGTTGATTTCTAGTCGTTTTGAGATGAAGAGTGGGAGCCGCGATAGCAATATTTTTAGAAAGGAGAGATTGTTTTTTGAAGGATTATATTGTTGATCAAATTAGAAATTCAAAAGATCAGATGATTACATACGCGGATTATATTAGTATGGCCCTTTACACTCCAGAAGAGGGTTATTATATGAAAAACAAAACAAAGTTGGGTCCAGAAGGAGATTTTTATACGAGTAGTGGTGTTCATGCTGTTTTCGGGAAAGCATTTGCGCACTTTTTTTTAGATATTATTGAAAAAGAGAAGTTGCCGTCCTATATTTGTGAGTTTGGTGGTGGTGATGGACGCTTTGCTAGAGCAGTTATTGATGAATGGGAGCTTATTGCACCGGATAAAAAGTTATTATATACAATAATAGAAATGAGTCCTTATCATCGTGATGAACAAAAAAAGCTTCTAGCTGAAAAAGTAGGCTTTTGCCACCTTGAAAGTTTACAAGCTTACGAGAAAGAGTTCGGTACTAACTTTGAAGGTATTATTTTTTCAAATGAATTACTTGATGCATTCCCTGTTCATGTTATTGAAAAGCAGCGCACTGATATTTATGAGGTATTTGTATCGGAAGTGGATGGCGAGTTAGTTGAAAAGACAGAGCTTTGTTCAAATAAAGCGATTTTAAATTGGCTAGAAAAATATGGCCCCCCACTAATTGATCAGCAAAGAATCGAAGTGCCTTTATATATGGGGAAGTGGATAAGTGAAATTAATAATTTTCTTAAACGAGGTTTGTTAGTAACAATTGATTACGGTTTTACAAAAGAAGAATGGACAATGCCAGAGCGGAAAGATGGCAGTCTCCGAGGATATTACAAGCACCAATTAATTAATAATCCACTTGAGCACCCGGCAGAAATGGATTTAACGACCCACATTCACTTAGATGCATATGAAATGATGACTAAAGAAATTCAACTTGAAAAAATAATCGACTTAAAGCAAAATCGGTTTTTGTTAATGATCGGCATTTTTAAATTTTTACAAGAAAACTATGATCCCAATCCATTTTCCGAAAAGAGTAAGCAGAATCGAGGGATCCGAACACTAATTAGCGATAGTGGTATGAGTGTGGCTTTCCATGTCTTTTTACATGGAAAAAAACTATCTAATTGTAGTTCATATCGCTTCTTAACAGAAGACCCGTATAAGTTGTAAAGGTGAAAGTGAAAAGTTGGAAATAAAAAAAAGCTGACAGGGTCAGCTTTTTTTGTCTAGCTCCGAAATAAGTTGGTTAGTTGGAAAGGAAAAGCAAAATCAAAGGATTTTTAATTCTTTTGACCTGCCTAACCAACTAGCTAACTTTACTAAAGAACGCTACCGTCTTCTTATTATACGACCATTATGAATGCTGTATAATAGGTAAATCCAACAAAGAAAAATGTTAGAAAAGCACCAAAAATGTATAAGTACATCCGCTCAGAAAGGTTTAAGTAGCTCAATGCCAAAAATCCTCCAGTAAAACCAAAGAAAATGATTGCAGTAGGATACATTTCACCAACTGTAAATAGAACTGCAAAAATACCTGTCCAGAAAGCTAAAACACGATACATTCGATCCACGCTGTTCCCCTCCTTTTTTTGTAACATATATCGATAACTACGTAAACTCACTACATTTCATTAGTTTATTGTATATTTTACATCAAATATTATTTATATTTATTATATACGATAAAGAAACAAATTGTAAATATTAAGGAAGAATTATTGTTTTGTAGGAACACGAACTATATTCAAGCCCGGTTAACATATTTTCAGTTTTAGATAAGTTGATTTTTCCAAAAAAGAAATCAAAGAACCCATTTATTAATGCTTGGTGCATTTTGCAAATTCCAGTTCGATTAGGAACCAATTCTTTAAAAGTACAGTTATAAACTCGGAAATGGACTTCTTGTGTTTCTTCAATAAAATTTATTTCAGGATTTAAGCCTTGTTGCAAGGCAACGATTTTAATATGAGATAGCTTGTCTTCATTTTCTAGATCGTCTAAGCTCTTATCTATGCCATGCAAATAAGTTTTAGCTGTTTGATAACCGAACTTTCGACCAGTTTCGATTAAAGCTGTTTCGCCTACTTCACCTAAATCTAATAAAGTATCGATGGCAATTTCTGATAACTTTTGATAGTCTCGATAAGGAAATTGTAAGCTAATCAGTTCATCAGAAAGTCGGTAAAAACGACTGGGACGTCCACCTTTGCCAGTTTTTTTCGTTTGAGATATTAACATATTTACATCTTCTAACTTTGTTAAATGGAGACGTGCAACATTAGCATGAATTTCAAATGCATCAGCAATTTCTTGAACAGTTACATCTCTATGCTGTTTGGAAGCGTATTGGTATATAGAAAACCGTGTTGGGTCTGAAAGCACGCCAGTAATTTTTAATGTTTGTTGGTCCAACCTTTTCACTCTCCTTAAATATAAGAATGACCTCATTATATAATAGAAATATTAATAAATATATGGCATTTTCAATATAAGTATCTGGGTAAAGGTAGAAAGCACCATATTATATAAATTTACCAAGCAAACCATATACTATATATTAGGCACTGCAATTTATTAAAAGGCAAGAAAGTAAATCATAATTTCCCGTGTCTGTCTAGCTTCAGGCGCCTTGCGCTTTTCTTGTGACAGCTAAAAAAAAGAATAATTAATTAGGGTTGCCTAATCAATAATTCTTTTCTTAATAAATTTAATAATAATTGAATGGCTGGGATGGCAGGATTTGAACCTACGCATGACGGAGTCAAAGTCCGATGCCTTACCGCTTGGCTACATCCCAACGATGTGACATTTCTTATTATGGAAGTTAACGAAAAAAATATTCATAAAAAAAAGGAAAAAGTTATAAAATGTCGAATTAATTTTTTAGCAAGTGAATTTCATTTAGCAACAGTAAAAATTTTAAAAATATAAGGAAGGTGGTTTTTTATGGCTGATATTGAGTGGAAAAGTAATCAACTCATTTTAAAAGCAGTCCTTTTTAAAGCTTCGGATATTCATATTTTCCCTGCCAAACATTATTCGCAAATTAAATTTCGAATTGATCATCAAATAGTGGTGATTGAAAAAATTTGTAACCGTGATGCCGAAAAACTTATTTCTCATTTTAAATTTCGCTCTAAAATGGATATTGGCGAACGAAGACGTCCACAAAACGGAGCATTAGACATCGCAATTGAAAATAGGCAAATTAATCTACGATTTTCCACCTTACCAACTATCCCGCACGAAAGCTTATCAATCCGGATTTTACCTCAAGATGAAGTCTTTACCCTTAATCAGCTAGCGCTATTTAACAAACATACAGAGATTTTAAAGTCATTAATGGAAAAGGCTCATGGATTGTTGTTAATTTCTGGACCGACAGGATCTGGAAAAACAACAACAATCTATTCCTTACTTTTCAACAGTTTAACAAGAAACAAACGAATTATTTCGATTGAAGACCCTGTTGAAAAACGAACCGACGCTTTTATTCAAATAGAAATAAATGAAAAAGCTGGCTTAACATACGAAGAAGCTTTAAAAGCAGCTTTAAGGCATGACCCAGATATAATTATGATTGGTGAAATCCGTGATGAAAAAACTGCTAAAATAGTAGTGCGGGCAGCGATGACAGGTCATTTAGTAGTTAGCACTCTCCATGCGAAGAATACTTTGAGTTGTATCTCTAGATTAAAGGAATTTGGTATCAGTGAACACGATATTAGAGAAACTGTAATCGGTCTTGTTTCCCAACGATTATTACAATTACAATGTCCTTATTGTGGTGATGAGTGTTCAGTGGTTTGCCGAGTTTACCGTGAAACAAGAAGGTTAGCCGTTTATGAAATAATGGCGGGAAAAGCTTTAGAAGCTCAATTTGATGGTGAGGAAACTGTTTTTTATGAAACACTAGAGCAAGGGATTGCTAAAAGTGTCGCATTGGGGTTCGTTAGTAAAGGCGAATATGAGAGGTGGTTATGCTAATGAAGCAAAAGGGCGGCTGGAGTAATCTTAAAAAAGCAGAATTTTTAATTAGGATAGGTGGACTCCTGAAACAAGGCTACACAATATCAGAATCGATGGAACTGTTTCTAAAATATGAAAAAGAAAGGGTGAAGCCGCTTCTAAACTATTTGTTAAAGGATCTTAAAAAGGGTCAAACATTTAGTGACGCCTTAGCAGTGTTTCAATTACCTTCAAATATTATTAGCTTTGTTTATTTTTCTGAGCAATACGGAAATTTGGCTAAAGGACTGATCGATAGTGGACAACTACTAAAAAAGGAAGAAGAAAATAAACAAAAACTCCAAAAATTAATTAAATATCCAATATTATTAATCTGGATGTTACTTTTCTTTATTATTATCATGTACCAATTTGTATTTCCCCAATTCCAACTTCTCTTCGCCACTATTAACGCCGACCTACCAATAGTAACTAAGGTGTTGCTCCTTTTTATTGAACAATTTTCTGTATCTATTTTAATAATAGTATTTCTCTTAGTTTCAATATTTTTTCTATACTATGCTCTGATTTTTCGTAAAAAAGATATTGTATTCAAGGCGAACACCATTTCAAAAATTCCTTTAGTTGGGAATTATTATCAAACAATGTTGACCTATTTTTTTGCAACAAACCTAAGCTGTTTAATAAAAAGTGGGATGGCCATTTATGGTGCTTTGACCATCTTTAAAGAACGAGAAAAGTTAGGATATATGAGCGAAGCAGCAAAGCGACTTATTTCAAAATTAGAAGAAGGAGAAACGCTTCATGATACTTTATTAGCAGATACTCTTTATCTAGAAGGATTGGCCTATATCGTCGAGCACGGACAATCAAACGGTCGCCTTGATCAAGAGCTTGATTATTATAGTAACTGGCTATTAATTGAGTTTGAGGAGAAATTAATGAAATTAATGATGGTCATTCAGCCAGTGTTATTTCTCATAATTGGATTAATCATCTTGCTTATGTTTGCCTCCTTACTATTACCAATTTTTTCAATTATGAGTGGCCTCTAAGTCAAAAATCAACACTAAACAGTTCCTTTAGAGTGGAGATGAATAGGAAATCAAACATTAGCTTTTGTGAAAGAGTTTTGTAATTTTAGAATGGAGTAATAAAGCTAGTCGAAAAACTAGTATTATAACCTATTTACTATTTTTACAAGACTCTTTTTTTATAGATTTCACTAGTAAAGAGGTACGGTTTATAAAAAATACATAATAATTCATAATTAGCTAACCTCTAACCCTTAAAAGAAGGTATCATAGACTTATTAAATAAAATAGTCATTTATATACCGGTATTTAGGTATTTTTCAGTTAAAAGGGGTGTATTTTTGCTTGAGTATTATTTCTGTTATTCAAAAAACTAAAGTGTTTAGAATTATAGCCCTTTTTTTATTGGCTAGTTTTATAGTTGTTTATTTAGGAAATGGAACTTCATATGTATTTTCATATTTTTATTTTTTACCAATTACATATGCAGCTTGGAAGCTTGGAGCCAAGGGCGGTTTAATCATCGGATTATTATCTGGACTATTGCTAGGACCGATAATGCCTTTAGATGTAACCCAACAGATTGCGCAACCGGTTTATTACTGGATGATGAGGCTATTGTTTTTCTCGGCATATGGTTTTGGAATGGGCTGTTTTTTTATGCAGTTAAAAAATCGATCTGAATATGATAGCTTAATGGGGATCACAAACCGTCATTATTTCTATGAGGTACTAACAACGAGGCACAAGCAGGAAGATGCTGCTAATGTTTCATTTTTTGTTGTCTTAGTTAATATTGATGACTTTAAAAATATTAATGATAGTATCGGTCATACTAATGCTGATTTATTATTAATAGACATAAAATCGCGAATTTTAAATTGTATTAAAGAAATTGATATACTGGCACGTTGGTCAGGTGATGAGTTTGCAATTAAATCATATTGCCGAAATAAGGAACAGTTAACTTCTGTATGTGACAAAATTATTGAATCACTACGTGATCCTTATAAGGTAAAAGATCAACAATTCTTTATTAATGCTAGCGTTGGAGTAAGCTCAATAAGTACAGATCATGGATCAAATGAAATATTGATAAAAGAAGCTGAAACGGCGATGAGATATGTTAAGGATCGTGGAAAGAACGGCTATAAACTTTATAACGAAGAAATGGATCGGAATTCTTTGCAAGAGAAATTGTTAGAGACTAATTTGCATGAAGCATTAAAAGAAGATCAGTTTGAACTCTATTACCAACCGAAAATTATTTGTAAAGGGGGGGCGATATTTGGTGTTGAGGCTTTGATACGTTGGAGAAAACCTGAAGAAGGAATTGTAGCTCCAGGAGTATTTATCCCACTTGCTGAAAAAAAAGGATTAATCATCCCAATTGGTAATTGGGTATTAAAGACAGCGTGTAATCAAATAAAAAAATGGGAACTTGGAGATAACAAGAATATTTGTATTTCTGTAAATGTCTCTACAATACAAATTCAAGAAGATGATTTTGTTAGTACTGTTGCTACTATAATAGAAGAAGCTAAAATAGAACCAAGCTTGATAGAATTAGAAATTACCGAAAGTAGTATTATGGAAGATACAATTGGAAATATCATAAAACTAAATGAATTGAAAGAAATGGGCATAAAGCTTTCTCTAGATGATTTTGGTAAAGGGTATTCATCGTTAAATTACTTAAAAATACTCCCTATTGATACGTTAAAGGTTGATAAGTCGTTTATTCAAAATATTGAGTACGACCCAAAAGAGAAAGTTATTACTGAATCAATAATTCGGATGGCAAAAGCTTTAGGTATAACAGTCCTTGCTGAAGGTATTGAAAACGAAATTCAGTGCTCTCTTTTACAAGAATTGGATTGTGATGCCATGCAAGGCTTTTACTTTTCAAAGCCCCTATCAATCGAAATGTTAGAAAAAAAGCTTAAAGAAAATAGAATTGTCAGAAAAACTAATTGAGTAGGGCTCAGTTAGTTTTTTTCTTAATAGAGGAATAAACTGCGGTTCGAGATATTATTTTTATTTTTTAATTTTTTTTTAAATTTTTAGAGGAATTTCGTTGAAGTTTGTCAAATAATAATTCAGTAAGAAGGTTTTTTTACTCAGATGGATGATTATCTGTTTATAGAACTTTCCCCCGCCGAGTTTTGAAAGTACCCCTACTTATTTTCCGGATAACTACTCCTAAAAAAATTATGAAAGAGGTGAAGCCCCTAGTAACATTTTTATACTCCCGTTAACCCCTCATTGAAATCACTCAAATCACCCAAATTGCTCAACTACCTACAAATAGTCTCTTAAATATTTATAAATTTTAATATTGAGAGGTGTGTAAGATGATTTTTAGTAAATATGTTAACAACCAGCGCGCGTTTACCCTAATTGAGATGATGATCGTTATGATGATTATTACTGCTCTGCTTTTGATTGCAATACCGAATATGACTACTAATAATAAGTTGGCCCAAGAAAAAGGCTGTGACGCAACGATTGCCTTAGTACAAGCTCAAGTAGGTGCTTATCAAATTGAAGAAGGTAAACTGCCTTTAGATTTAGAGGTTTTAGTTACTGACAAGTATGTAGATAAAGTTGAATGCCCTAATGGTACAAAGCTCACCTTTATAGGTGGTATTGTGGGCAAATGAGATGATGAGACTACTGCTGATTAAGATGCTAAATAATCGCGGTTATACTTTAATTGAGATGACAATAGTACTGATGATTATTGCTGTTGTTTCATCACTAACCTTCGGAAATATGAAATCGACATTCGATGCCACGAAACGTAATGAGTTTATTTATCAATTTCAACAAGATCTATTCTATGCTCAGCAGCTAGCTTTGAGTCACCATTTAAGTGCATCTGTGGTTATTCGCAACAATAGTAAAGACTATATCATTCGCCAAGGGGGAGTAGTCAAATTAACAAGACGATTTGACGATAATGTTACTTTTATACCCGTCTCATTGTTATTAAATGACATCACTTTCCTTCATGATGGAAATGCTCGTAAAGCAGGGACGATGCTTATAAAAATTGATGACCATAGTTATCGACTTGTTCTTCTTCTTGGAAGGGGGCGATTTTATCTTGAAAAACTGTAAAGGGTTCACCCTTGTCGAAGTCATGACGTCTTTATTAATAGTAACTGTAATGATCTCAGTATTGGTCCCAACGTTAGCGATCGTTTACAAAGAACGTGTATCAATTCGGCAAGAGGAGCGAGCGCTTTTTCACCTCGAAAGAGCCATTACTAGTTGGATCTATCAAGATGAACTTAATGATGGACTAGTAGTAGGGCACGAAAATACACAGTACACATTAGCATTTATGACGATTGGTAACCATGAACTCAAAGCATGTATAAGCTGGATTTCTGAAAATGAACGACAGTATGAAAGGTGTGCTAGTGGAAAACGATGAAAAAACAAGCTGGATTTACTTTTTTGGAAGTGTTGATTGCCTTCCTTATTTTCCTCGTAATTGCCTCATTGACACCGCAGTTTTTTAAACTAATTTCATTCCAACCTAAACTATTACAACGTGCAGAGACTGGGATATTTTTTCAACAGTTAGCTATTGACGTTCATCACTCAGCAAACGTTGAAGTTGTAAATAATATTGTTTATTTACAACAGGGTAATGATAAGACAGTCACTTATGCTTATTTTCATAACCGAATTAGACGGCAAGTGAATAATACTGGACAAGAAATTGTCTTGCAAAAAGTCGCAGTTGTTCAATTCACACAATGGAAAAATGGAATTGATGTCTCGGTAACCGACATATATAATCAAAGACATGAAAGTCGAGTAACGCATCTTCTCTCTTTGGATGACCTTTCATATGACTAACCAAAGAGGTTTTATTTTACCGATTACATTAGTGATCATGTTTATTGTCAGTAGTTATACCGCTTTTATGATCAATCAATATGTAATTGAAAAAAAGTTTTTTTTCGAGCAAACCGAGGCGCGGGCAAATGAGCGATTATTACAAATGGGACTTGTTGACAGTAGGTATTTTTTAGCTAGTAGTAATGAAGAGTATTTCTCAGGAACTTTCTACTATGAAGAGGGAGAAGTAGCGTTTATTGTCAACGTTGAAACTGAGCATATAAAATCAATTACTTTAATAAGTACAACTTTAGAGCAACGATCTAAGCGAATAAAATATTTTTATTATTTAGAAACTGAGACTTTTTTACCGTGGTTGGAGTAGTAAATAGATGATTAGCAGTGAGCACTAGATTTTAACGGGATTTATGGGGCAGGGAAAACATCAGTAGGAAAGTTACTTTCAGAACGTTACAATTACGATCTATTTAAAGTTATGTTGTAGGCGGATTCCAAACTGAAAATGGAATAAGCTAATTCAATTTGGTCATACTAGTTAAGGGTGTTCAAACTTTTGAACACCCACTAGTAGAAAACTAAAGTTGGTGATTATCATGAAAACGAATGACTATGTTAAATATGTGACGCAACAATTTGTCAGCTATGTAGATACACCCAGCGAACAGCGCAAAGCGCAGAAAGAAGAACGAAAAGCAAATAAATTACCATTTGCCTATCGCTGGTTCGGTTTAGTCCCGTATGCACTAGGCCAAGTAATTAACTTAAAGAAAAAAAATAAGTAAAATTAATCAAGGATGACAAAATTTGTTCTATGAAGAACAAATTGATAAGTCATCCTTTTTTTTTGAAGGTAAGAAAAAATAACATCTATACTAATAGGTACTTGCGCTTTTCATGTCTAGCTCCAGGCGCCATCGGCTCGAACACTTCAGTCCTGTACTTGCGGTCTAAGAGCTGACCGCTACGTACAGGACTTCCAGTGTTTTTCGCCGATAGGCGGGCGCCTTGCGCTTTTCTTATGGAACTAGATAAAAAATACCACCATTAATCATAGCGATGGTTATATTTGGTTCATACTGATCATTTAACGCTGCTATTTCTAAATAGTAGCTCTCAGGTTTTTCATCCTTACCATCATAAAATGCTTCCAATAACCCCAAATCCTTTTCCCACCGGCAATGCGCGTCTTCAGCCCATTGGTGATCATCTTCGGCAATAATTGAACGAATTACGTTTTCTAGTCTAATCAGACCGCTTTTAGGCGTAATTAATGGTGATAATGTAAAACAAAAGTCTGGTATTTTAGGGGTGAGTAATTTTGTTAAGACAATAGAGTGAAAGTTAGCTTTTATCTCTCCTGTTATTAAATTTAAACCTAGAGATATTAAGATATCTCTTTTTCGATCACATTGATACGAGATCTTCGTATTAAGACAAAGCCATGGATGTAGCGCAGTTGAATTTGGAACTTTCATTTTAGTGGCGTGTTCGTAAAGGCGAATATACGATCCTAACTTTTCTGTCGATTGAAAAATTTGATGTAGTCTGGGAGATCCGAAATGTACTTGCTCGCCTTTTTTGTCGTCACTACATGTTTTAGGGTCTGTAATAAGAGTCATTTGCATTGGGTTAGCGGCGCCACCAGTTTTTTCTAAATAGTGCCAATAAAATGGTCGATTCATTAGTAATTTATCTAAATCGATGGAAAGTTGAACATGAAGATAACCGTCACTATTCTCCAAAATTGGACTTTCATTTGCGATAAAATAAGTTTCTAAAAAATTATGGATGTCCTGCTGCTGCATCTCTTTTTGTCTCTCCTTCATTTAATCTTATTAATTCACTTAAATGGTTCATTTTCACTTTAATTTCACCATCGCTTTGGGAGTGAACGAGGATGTCGGTAATATGGTCTTCAATATCAGTTAATTCTAGTTTTGCTAAAATATCATCTAATTCACCAATGACGCGTTCAAATAACTCAATTTTTTCATATAAAAGTGATAAAATATGATCTTCTACTGTATTTTCAGTAGCGAAATTATAAATGTGAACATCTTTTTCTTGCCCTAAACGATGAATACGTCCAATCCGTTGCTCGATTCGCATCGGATTCCAAGGAAGGTCATAGTTAATGATATGGTGGCAAAATTGAAGGTTAATTCCTTCACCTCCGGCTTCTGTAGCAATAAGAACTTGAACTTGGTCTTTAAATAATTGCTTCATCCAATCTTTTTTGCTCGGTTTAAAGCCACCTCGAAAAGGTACAGAAGTAATTCCATGTTGATTAAAAAACCATTGCAAATAAACTTGAGTTGCGCGGTATTCTGTAAAAATAATAACTTTGTCATTAATGTTTTGAACTAGCGATAACGCTCTTTCTGCTTTTGAGTTAATTTGCACAGCTGCAATTTTCTCTTGCAAAAATTGCAGCTTTTCAGTCAAAATAGGTGATTGATTAAGATTTTCTGTCATTTTTTTTAATGTTAAGAAAGTAGCTTCACGACTACTACAAACTTCTCTTTGAAGCGTTAATAGTGAAAAATGATTTTTAATGACGACATCTTCTTCATTAGTACCGATATCCTTTAAAGAAGTAATCGCATCATATAATTCTCGTTCTTCTTTTGTAAACGGTATTCGAATCGTTTCAACGATCCGCTTTGTCCAAGCAAGGCCGGTATCCTCACGACGATTTCTAACCATAACGGTACTGATAAGAGCCCTTAGCTTTTCATCATTTTTAGGTGAACGGGTATTAGAGCGGAAATCTTTATCAAAACTTGCTTCGTCTCCTAAATGTCCTGGTTTTAATAATGAAACTAGGTTAAAAATTTCCTCTAGTTTATTCTGAACTGGAGTTGCAGTTAAAAGTAAACAAAACTTTTTCTTTAAGCTTTGAATAAACTGATAATTTTTTGTGTTTTTATTTTTAAGTTTATGAGCTTCATCTATAATAATCAGATCATAGTTTTGATTTAAGACAATATCTCGGTGTGGGCTCCGTTTTGCTGTGTCAATAGACGCAACAACAACATCATACTGCTCCCAGACATAAGTTTTTCGTTGTCGAACGGCTGGTATATAAAACTTCTGGTTAAGTTCTTGTGCCCATTGAGAAACAAGGGATGCTGGCACTAAAATTAATGCTTTTTTTACCAGACCACGGATCATATATTCCTTTAAGATTAAACCTGCTTCAATTGTTTTTCCGAGTCCAACTTCATCAGCCAAAATAGCTTTTCCATTCATTTCTTCGATTACTTTTTTCGCTACATCTAGTTGGTGCCGAAAAATAGTAAGGCTAGGAAGGTGAGTAGGTGCTACTAATCCAGAAAATTCTTTTATGGCCAAATGGTTTGCTGCCTCAACGGCAAGTTTATATAACTCCCAGCTTGACCAGGGTCCATCATCATCAAATTTTTTTAGCAATCCGTCTTTCCAGGAAGAATCTAAATTGATTTTAATATTCATTGACACCGATCCTTTCTAATCTAATGATCCAAAGGATGTTGTTCAAAAAGGTAAAGACCTCCATTTTGAACAATTACTTAAAATAATGATTGTCAACTAAACTTAGGTAGTGGTACGATAATAGTAAGTTTGTTTTAATCTTCTCATATTGTTTAGTATAAACAATGAGGGATAAAAACATGAATTTGTATATCAAATTCAATAGAGGCGAATGAGATCAGGAGGAGAGACTGCAAACCTTTTTAGTAGATAGGTTCATTGCAGCGCCGAAGGAGCAAGCGTAAATCGTGAATCTCTCAGGCAAAAAGACTCTTGTTTGACGCAACTCTGGAGAGTGTCTATTTAAAAAGACCACCCACGAGGAAAAATCCATTATTAAAATTATTAAAATGGAATAAACTTTCTGGTTTAAGGACAGAGAAATACACGTTAACGTGTATTTCTCTGTCCTTTTTTAATTCTTACATTTAATAAGAATTATCTGGGCAGAAAAACTAAGATTAATAAGTAAACGTCACTAATCTAATGGAGGTTTTTTTATGAGCGAACTAAAAAGAACACCGCTTTTTGATGTATACAAGGAATATGGTGGAAAAACAATTGACTTTGGTGGTTGGGATCTTCCAGTTCAATTTTCTAGTATTAAAGAAGAACATGAAGCCGTTAGGAGAGCAGCGGGCCTATTTGATGTTTCCCACATGGGGGAGTTTCAAGTTAGCGGGCTAGAAGCTGAAACTTTTTTACAAAAGTTAGTAACAAACGATGTTTCGAAATTACAAGTCGGCAAAGCTCAATACACGGCAATGTGCTATCTTGATGGTGGTACGGTCGATGATTTATTAATTTATAGAAAGAGTGAAACTGATTTTTTAGTCGTGGTCAACGCTTCTAATATTGAAAAAGACTATCAATGGATGGAGCAATATTTAACTGGTGATGTTAAGCTAACAAACATTTCAGATTCTCTTTCCCTGCTAGCAATCCAAGGTCCTCAAGCAGAAACTATCTTACAAAAGTTAACAGCTACAAAGCTTTCAGAAATTACTTTTTTTAAGTTTCAAGACGGTGTTGATCTGCAAGGAGCAAAAGCGCTAGTTTCGAGAACTGGCTATACTGGTGAGGACGGATTTGAAATCTATTGTGATAACGATGATGCGGTTTCCTTATGGCGAAAACTATTAGCAGCGGGCAAGGATGAAGGACTTTTGGCTTGTGGTCTTGGAGCAAGAGATACACTGCGCTTTGAAGCACGTCTAGCATTGTATGGGCAAGAGTTAACAAAAGAAATTACACCACTTGAAGCCGGAATTGGTTTTGCGGTAAAAGTCGATAAGTCAACTGAATTTAACGGTCAAGAAACATTAAAGAGTCAAAAAGAAAACGGGCTAAAAAGGAAAATTGTCGGAATTGAAATGCTTGAAAAGGGTATTCCACGAACTGGCTATGAAGTTTTTAACGAGGATAAGTTAATTGGTGTTGTGACTAGTGGTACTCAATCACCAACATTAAACAAAAATATTGGTTTAGCTTTAATTGATATTGAATCGACACCTTTAAATACAATTGTAGAAGTTCAGGTCAGAAAAAAACGTTTAAAAGCAAAAGTTGTCTCAACGCCGTTTTATAAACGTAAATAAAAGGGGGAAGTGAAATTGAAATTTCGTTATTTACCAGTCACAGAGCAAGATAAAAAGGAAATGTTGGAAGTAATTGGGGTCGAAACGGTCAATGAGCTATTTGCTGATATACCAGAAAAAGTTCGTTTTAAGGGAGAAATGAATTTAAAAGAAGCTCTTTCTGAACCGGATACAGTGAAAGAGTTAGCAAGAATGGCTAGTAAAAATGCCAATAGTATCAACTACACCTCTTTTTTAGGGGCAGGTGTATATGAGCACTATATCCCTTCTGTGGTCGATCATATGATCTCAAGGTCAGAATTTTATACTGCTTATACACCTTATCAACCTGAGATTTCTCAAGGTGAGCTTCAAGGCATTTTTGAGTTTCAAACAATGATAAGTGAATTAACAGGAATGGACTTAGCTAACTCTTCTATGTACGATGGACCAACTGCATTAGCGGAAGCAGCAATGATGAGTGCGGGTCAAACAAAAAAGAAGACGATCCTTGTTTCTAAGGCAGTACATCCTGAGGCAAGAGACGTACTGAAAACAAATGCCAAAGGACAAAACTTAACAGTAATTGAAGTAGAAATAGAAGACGGTATGACAAGCTTAACTGATTTAAAGCAGAAGTATACTGAGGACACAGCTTGTGTATTAGTGCAATATCCCAATTTTTTTGGTCATGTTGAAAATTTAGTTGAAATCGAAAAAATCGCTCACTCTGGTAAAGGCTTGTTTGTAGTTTCGAGTAACCCGCTAGCTCTTGGTATCTTAGCTCCACCTGGAAGTTTTGGAGCTGATATTGTTGTAGGTGATGCACAGCCGTTTGGTATTGCTATGCAATTTGGTGGTCCTCATTGTGGCTATTTTGCGACAACGAAAAAGTTGATGCGCAAAATACCTGGAAGAATTGTCGGTCAAACGACTGATGATAAAGGTCAACGTGGCTTTGTATTGACACTACAAGCTCGTGAACAGCATATTCGTCGTGATAAAGCGACATCTAATATTTGTTCAAATCAGGCTCTTAACGCGTTAGCGGCAGGGGTAGCGATGACGGCTTTAGGGAAAGCAGGGGTTAAAGAAATTGCCCTGCAAAATATTCAAAAAGCAAATTACGCGAAAGATCAATTTGCAGCTAGCGGATTTACAGTTAAAAATTCAAAAAATCCGATTTTTAATGAATTTGTTGTTAAACTTGCAAAGCCTATTAAAGAAGTAAATGAAATCCTCTTTGAACAAGGGATAATTGGTGGCTATGATTTAGGCCGAGATTTTCCAGAACTTAATGGGCACATGCTAATCGCAATAACAGAACTTCGAACGAAAGCTGAAATAGATAAGCTTGTTCGTGAATTGGAGGAAGTAAAATAATGAAAAACCAACCGCTAATTTTTGAACTTAGTAAATTCGGAAGAGTAAGTTACAGTTTATCTTCCTTAGATGTCCCTGAAAGGGAGCTTTCTGATCTACTCCCAACTGGGTATCTAAGAGAAGTCGAGCCTGAATTACCTGAAGTTTCTGAGCTGCAGCTTGTTCGCCATTACACAGCTCTTTCAAATCGCAATCATGGTGTTGATTCTGGTTTTTATCCGCTAGGGTCATGTACGATGAAGTACAATCCAAAAATAAATGAAGACATTGCTAGATTACCTGGTTTTACTCACATTCACCCTTTACAAAGTGAAGAAACAGTTCAAGGAGCGCTTGAACTACTTTATGACTTACAAAATTCCTTAGTTGAAATTACTGGAATGGATGAAGTAACCTTACAGCCGGCCGCCGGAGCCCAGGGCGAATGGACTGGTCTAATGATGATTCGTGCTTTCCACGAAAAGAACGGTGATTTCCAGCGGACAAAAGTAATTTGTCCTGACTCAGCTCATGGTACAAATCCAGCTTCGGCAACTGTCGCTGGTTTTGAAGCGGTAACGGTTCGCTCTAATGAAAAAGGTCTTGTTTGCTTAGAGCATTTACGAGAAGTAGTTGGTGAAGATACTGCGGCTTTAATGCTGACAAATCCAAACACATTAGGATTATTTGAAGAAAATATTCTCGAAATGGCAGAGATTATCCATTCAGCTGGTGGAAAGCTCTATTATGATGGAGCTAACTCAAATGCAATCTTAGGTATCGCTAGACCTGGAGATATGGGTTTTGACGTTGTTCACTTAAACCTCCATAAAACCTTTACTGGCCCTCACGGTGGTGGTGGACCAGGTTCTGGACCAGTCGGAGTGAAGAAAGATTTAATCCCATTTTTACCAAAACCAGTTATCTCTAAAGATGGAGATCGTTACTTCTTAGATTATAATCGTCCTGAGTCAATTGGAAGGGTCAAGCCTTTTTACGGAAACTTTGGGATTAATGTTCGTGCGTATACGTACATTCGTACAATGGGACCCGACGGACTTCGTAAAGTTTCAGAAGATGCTGTCTTAAATGCTAATTACATGTTTAGACGCTTGCAACCTTATTTTGACGCACCGTATACGCAACATTGTAAGCATGAGTTTGTTCTGTCTGGTAAACGTCAAAAGAAATTAGGGGTAAGAACTTTAGACATTGCGAAACGACTTTTAGACTTTGGTTATCACCCGCCAACTATCTATTTCCCGTTAAACGTTGAAGAGTGTTTAATGATTGAGCCTACTGAAACTGAAGCGAAAGAAACGTTAGATGAGTTTATCGAGGTCATGATCCAAATTGCAAAAGAAGCAGAAGAGAACCCTGAAATTGTCCAAGAAGCACCGCATCATACTGTTATCGGCCGACTAGATGAAACAACAGCAGCTAGAAAACCAATTTTGAAATATCAGAAAGAGTAAGTTAACTAATTATTAACGAAAAAATAGAAGGGTGACTCTAATGAGTCTTCCCTTCTATTTTTTCTTAACTTTTCCTGACCACTTACGAAAGCCGCCTTTTAGATGACTTAAATCTTCGCAGCCATGTTTTTTCTTTAAAAATTCGGAAGCGCGAATACTTCTAGATCCTGTTTGACAATAAAGGTAGATAGGCTTGTCCGGTCTAAGTTCTGCAGCGCGCTGCTTAAGTTGTGATAAGGGGATACTTCTAGCACCCAAAATATGTCCGCCTTCAAATTCCCTTTGCTCTCTTACATCAATTAGTTGTGCTTTTCGGTAACCTTGGCGAAACTCATCTTCAGGGAGTTCCTTTAAGTATTTAGGTTTAATAAACCTTTTTACTATTAAATATACTAGAATTGCTGTCATAATTCCTAATACCAAATTCATGATCATTACTGTACGACACTCCTTTTTTGTTCAAAACGATTTAAATTGAAGATTTTCGTCAAGGGATAAGGAAGGACCATATTTCGAGACGAACAAAGATTATCTATTGATGTAGTATCAAAAATAAATTATAACATTTGTTTCATCAAGAAGGAAAGAAATTCAGATATTTGACAGCGATTACTAAGGTACTATAAATTTAGAATAACAATTTATTTAAAAAAGGAAGTTATCAATGAAACAAAAATGGAATTTTATTAACTCTGGGAAATCTGCACCAGCTTTTAATATGGCGTTAGATGAAGCGTTATTACAATGGCATAGTCAAGGGAAAATAGGTCCGACAATTCGTTTTTACGGGTGGAATCCAGCAACATTGTCTATTGGTTATTTTCAAAAGGTTGAAAAGGAAATAAATCTAGAAGCAGTCCAAAGATATCAATTAGGGTTTGTGAGAAGACCGACAGGAGGCAGGGGAGTTCTGCATGAACATGAACTTACTTACAGTGTGATCGTCTCAGAAACATACCCTAAGATGCCTAAAGGCGTAACTGAGTCATATCGGGTTATTTCTGAGGGGGTTCTTGAAGGATTTAAACAGTTAGGGTTAGATGCTTACTTTGCTATTCCAAAAACAAAAGCAGAGCAGGAAACGCTGAAGCACCCTCGTTCTGCTGTCTGCTTTGATACGCCTTCTTGGTATGAATTAGTAGTTGAAGGAAGAAAGGTTGCTGGAAGTGCGCAAACGAGACAAAAAAATGTCATTTTGCAGCATGGATCGATTATTTTAGATATCGATCAGAACAAACTTTTTGATCTATTTAAATTCCCAAGCGAGCGAGTTCGTGAACGTTTGTTAACGGGATTTGGCCAAAAGGCTGTCGCTATTAATGAGTTAAGTAAACGTAAAATTACAATAGAAGAAGCAGAATTGGCGTTTAAACGGGGATTTGAAAAAGGCCTCGATATCGAATTAGAGACGTATACGTTAAGTGATCAACAAAAGGCTTTTGTCGAAGAACTAGCAGTCAGGCGTTATGGAAATGATGAATGGAATTTTTGCAAGTGAAGAAAGGGAGGCTGGCATATTCTGACTATGCCAGCCTAAAATTATTCTCCAGATGATGTTTCCCGATAATCGATAAATAATTTTTGTAACGTTCTTGTTACAGTCCCAATTGAAAAAGTAGTCTTTAAATCACCTTTTGTAGAAACGATAGGGGTAACTTCTTGAGTAGTACTAGTCAGAAACACTTCGTCTGCCTCTTTTAGTTGTTCTAGAGTAAAAGCCTGCTCTTTGATCGGAATATTAGCTTGACGGGCAAGTTTAAGAATGATTTGCCTTGTGATTCCATTTAAAATTAAATTAGTTGCAGGATGCGTGATTAGCGTGCCGTCTTTAACAATAAAAAGGTTTGAGGAAGATCCTTCAGTTAATAAGGTAGTACGATACATAATTGCTTCATGACATTGGTTATCAGCAGCTTGTCTTTTTAACATTGTATTACCTAATAAATTAATTGTTTTTATATCACAGCGCAGCCAACGAATGTCTTCGGTTACGAAGACAGCGATGCCAGTTTGTTTTTGCTCAAACGGGAAGTCGATTTTTTGTGTAAGTCCAGTAATAAGTCCTGGTACATTTCGTTCATAAAGATGTGCTCGTGTAAACACACCACGGGTCATTTGTATGTAAAGAATACCTGTTACAAGGTTATTTTTATAGATTAGATCAGTTAAAAGACTTTGTAATAATTCCTTTTTATACGGAAGCTTAATTTCTAATTTCTCAGCTGAACTTTCAAAGCGTTGTAAATGCTCTTCGCTTGCAAACGGTTTTGAGTTATAAACTGGGATCACCTCATAAATCCCATCCCCAAAATTATAGCCACGGTCTTCGATATCAATTTTTACATTTTCTCGCATTGTTATTTGATTATTAAATAGGACGTAAGTCATTTTTTTCCTCCATTATTAGAATTTGTCGTGAATATTTTAAATTTGAAAAAGTTTAAGCCTATTAACATTCCTTCTTATTACAGGCTAGAAAACTACCGATTAAAAAGAGCACCCTTTTTTTCGTATCTGGCGAGTAGTTCACTTGACTATTGTAACAAATATTTCTTTGCAATCTCTGTAATTTTTTTTTATTGCTGATTAATCAGCAATACTGAAGCTTTTATTTTTTGCAAACATGGAGAAAGTCGATATATGTCATTTTTAGATTAAAAAAGTCATTATAGCTACATTTAGCTTCTGATTTTAAGCTCTTTTAAAGTTGACAAAAAATAAAATGCTATACCCAAAAACGATATGTAGTGTATTAGTTGGATATTTACATACTATATATTGATAATTAACTTTTCCTATGCTAAAATAAGACAAGTTAACTCAACAATGGATTTTGGCATCATTTACTATAAGAGAAAAAACTTCTTGCGATTATTTTTTTCGATTGTTAAGCGGTAGTTTACAAAGTTTTTTGAAAAAGGAGTGAAAGCGTGTGGCGATGACTATGTCAAAAGTGATGCGAATTAATGTGGAGAGGCTTAATGAAGATATTAAACAATTCCCACAAGTTCATGAAATCACAGCAGATATGAACCTCCGTAAAAAAGGTGTATCACGACTTGTTATGTTAGACAGGTATACCTTTAAAGATACGGAAAAGAAAACATTAAAAGATGGAGATTTTGTCGTACTTACCGTTAAGCAAGACCCGAAATTTCCGGCGCGAGGTTATGGTTTTGTCCAAGAAATTATTTGGGCTACAAAAGAAGTGAAAATTCTGATTGATGAAGAATTTCAGGGTGTTTTAGAAGATCCAGAAGAAATGAGAACGGGTATCGTTATTAGAAACTTAGACTCAATCGAAAAACCTTTAGAACTTTATTATGAACAAATTGCGAAACGAAATGCGACTGGACTGGCTTCAGTAGAAACATCAGAAGCCAGAAGACAAAAATCATTTCAGGAATTTTATCAAGAATTAGTTAACCTTAACTTTATCCCAGCAGGTCGAGTCCTTTATGGAGCAGGATCTGATACAGATGTGACCTATTTCAATTGTTACGTGATGCCATTTGTTAAAGACTCTAGAGGTGGGATTTCAGATCATCGTACACAAGTGATGGAAATCATGAGTCGCGGTGGTGGTGTTGGAACGAATGGTTCAACATTACGCCCAAGAAATACTTTAGCCAGAGGAGTGAATGGCAAATCATCAGGATCAGTTTCTTGGTTAGATGACATTGCAAAATTGACCCATTTGGTTGAACAAGGTGGATCAAGACGTGGTAAAGCAGCTTAAGTGCTTCGTCTATAAATAACCTCGTGAATTGCTGGAAAATCTTTAATGATCATGCTTATCACTTGTCATCCAACATGATATAATTAGAAGAAAATTGGAAGGATAGATAAGCATGGATCTATACGATGCAAAAGATCCCCAACAATGTAAAATATGCAATTTTGACCTTAACCATAATAAGCAAGGCAGATTTACAACTCATCTAAAAGAAAAGCATGGTATGAAATTAGAAGAATATCTTTTGAAATACTTTTATAAGAAAGAGCAGCTATTATGCCAGTTTGAAAAATGCGAGAATCTTGTACAATTAAGAAGAGGAATACCTAAAAAGCATTGCTCACAAAGTTGCAGCGGAAAAAGTCTTCTTCTATGCGAATACTGTAATAAGACATTTTACAAAAAGCATAAGGGAACAAAGACGTGTAGCGAAGATTGTGCATTCAAAACTAAAAAAGAAAAAATCACAAAATGGCATGCTTTAATGGCAAAGGAAAAGAAAGATATTCATTTTAAAAATATTATTTCTAAAACTTCAACTACAAGAAGAAGAAATAAAACACCATCTTGGAACAGTGGAAAAACAGGAGTTTATAGTGATGAAACAATAGAGAAAATCAGAAATGCCACTTTAGAACAAATGAAGAATCAAAGAATTGTCAAAACAAATATTGAAAAAATTATGGATAAGTTACTGGATGAATTAGATGTTCAGCATAGATATTCATTCATACTTAATAAAAGACAATTTGATTTTGTTCTTCCCGATCATAGGATTCTTATTGAATGTGACGGGGATTATTGGCATGCTAATCCAAAATTTTATCCAAACCCTGCTCCATGGCAAATAGAAAGAATAAAAATAGATGAGTTGAAAAATAAAATTGCCTCTTCAAATGGCTATAAAATTTTACGTTTTTGGGAAGACGACATCAAAGAAAACATAGATGAAGTTATCAAAAAAATAACATCGTATATATGACTCACGAGCTACAACATAACTGGAAACGGTAAGTGTGAATGCTTAAAAATCATGAGTTAATAAAGACAATCAGCAGCCAAGCTTCTAAGTTCTCACGTTCTCACTGGAGGATAGGAAGAAGGTTCAACGACCATCGAAACCACATCCTTAGGGTGGAAGGTAGTAGAGTAGGAATCAAGCGATTCCCAAGCGCGAGGGCACTTTATTAAGTGTAAGATATGGTCTGAACTCTAAGGTGACTTAGAGAGTTGAAGTAGCGATTCAACGTAACAAATTGGCACAAATGATTATGCTTTCAGATTGGCACCCGGACATTTTAGAATTTATTATTTCTAAAATGCAAAACCCGAGAATTTTACGATTTTTATTAGATAACAGTGATGATAGTCAAATAAAGCAACACGCTAAAGAAAAGTTGAAGTTTACACCTTTAACAGAAGTAGAAAATGCAATGTACCAAGGTGTTCTTAACTATAAAAAGATTCCCGGTCAAGGTGGATTTGATGAAAAAGTCTTTAAAGAAGCTGAAGAAAAACTGGAACTTGGTGGAACTTATAGTATAAATAATTCTGAATTTTTAACAGGAGCAAACATTTCAATTTGCTTAACAAAAGAGTTTATGGATGCTGTAGAAAAGGATCTAGATTACCCTCTACGTTTTCCTGATGTTGAAAATTACTCAAAAGAAGAGATGGCAGCCTACAACAGGGAGTGGCATAAGTACGGTGATGTTCGTGAATGGAAAGCTTTAGGATTTAAGGTACGCACATATCGAACAATTAAAGCTCGTGAATTATGGAAGTTAATTAATATTTGTGCAACCTATTCAGCAGAGCCAGGTATTTTCTTTATTGATAATGCCAACGACATGACAAATGCCGTTGCATATGGACAAAAAGTAGTCGCTACAAATCCGTGTGGTAGAGTTGCATAAGTTTGCCTCACGTAAAAAACTGCGGAATAAAGCGGGAAAGCTGAGATGCCAATCCGAACCGAAGGCTAAAAGTAAAAAATTAGTCAGGGGCAACGCATAGATGGTGAACCTCAATATGAGAATATAATCCATCCACGAGGCCGCAGCGTTACGCACACAGTAAATTCATGAAAATGTGTGTAATGAAAAGATATGCTGAACTAACAGGAAATTAACTGTTAGAACTATTGGATAAAAAGCCGGTAGGATAACAAAAATGGAACAACCTCTCGCACCTTATAGTGTCTGTAATTTAGCAGCAATTAACTTAGGCGCAATGGCTAACAAAGAATTAAAACAGGTCGATTTTGAGAAGCTAAAGCAATCTGTTGCTATTGGTATCAGGATGCAAGATAACGTTATTGATGCAACGCCATATTTTCTTGAAGCGAACACTGATATGGCCAAAGGAGAAAGGCGGATCGGTTTAGGGGTAATGGGATTACATGATTTACTCATCTACACTGAAACGGTTTATGGTTCAAAAAAAGGCAATCAATTAGTTGATGAAATTTTTGAAACAATTGCAATAACTGCTTATCGGACAAGTATTGAATTAGCGAAAGAAAAAGATAGCTTTCCATTCTTAATAGGGGAAAGTGATGCTGAAACTCAGCTACTTCGTGAAAAATTTATTAATAGTGGTTACATGAAGAAAATGCCTGAAGATATCCGGCAAGATGTTTTGAAATATGGTATTAGAAATTCACACCTTTTAACTGTTGCCCCAACTGGCAGCACTGGGACAATGGTCGGTGTGAGCACGGGACTTGAACCATATTATTCGTTCTCTTACTACCGTAGTGGAAGACTAGGTAAATTTATTGAAGTAAAAGCAGCAATTGTTGAAGAGTATCTAACTGCAAACCCTGAGGCGGATCCTAATGCTTTACCAGAATGGTTTATCTCGACAATGGACCTCTCACCAGAAGCTCATGTTGACGTGCAATGCATCATTCAACGCTGGGTAGATAGTTCGTTATCAAAAACAGTCAATGCCCCACGTGGCTACTCTGTTGATCAGGTTCAAGCAGTGTATGAGCGTCTATATAAAGGTGGCGCTAAAGGTGGCACTGTGTATGTTGATGGAAGTCGTGACGCACAAGTCCTTTCATTAACTACCGAAGAAAATAATTTTGATGATGACGTTGAGACATCAGAAAAGAAGCAAACTAAAACCCAAGTAGTGCTACTAGATAGAATTGCTGATATTCGCTCGACATCAGTCACAATCGGCTCTGAAGTAGGGAATAAATGCCCTGTCTGTCGAACTGGTACAGTCGAAGATATCGGTGGCTGCAATACTTGTACAAATTGCAACTCGCAACTAAAATGCGGGTTATAATGAAAAATATCATCTAAACTCTAAACTTTGTGGCTTTGAAATAAAGTCGCGATATTTTAAAAAAAGTTACGAAGAAATACTTCTTTGGATAATTCATTGTCCAAAGGGGTGTTTTTTTTATCTAAATTATTGTTAATATTTCAAGAAGAAAAACGGGTCAAATGTTGAATAAGAGCATTGCTTTCTATATTTCAATAACGAGAAGAGTTTAAAAAGAAAAATTCAGGGGAAAAGCTGGAGATTACTTCAAACGGTTCCCTATTGCTAACAATAGTTAGTTGAGGAGCCATACAAACGTTCTTCTACAATCAGCGCGAATCTTCAACAAGAGAGTTGCCCCTTTTCTTTTGTTATGAGCAAATTTATGAATGCTTAATTAGACTGATATTGCAAAAAAAAGTCAATTTAAATATCTCACATTAACTTAGTCGTGTTATAATATAAAAAAGAAATCGGAGTGATTTTAATGGAAGAAACTTTAAAATTAATTCTCAATGAATTGAAAGAACTTAAACAAGGACAACAAGAACTAAAGAAAGACGTTTCGAGTATTAAAGGTAACCTTATCAATGGCCTTGGACCATATTTTGAAAGCGTTGAGAATCATATTGATGAAAAGACAGATGAACTTAAAGATACACTTGAAGACCAACAAAGGGTTATTGATACTTTAGCAGCTAGGTCTGTGAAGCATGAAAGTGAAATTAAAGATTTTAAGCGCATACTGAAAAACCAATAAGGAGCAATGATGCTCCTTATTTATTTGTTCGAAATAATTTACAAATGGTATTCTTGTCTTATCTATAAATTACACACTTCAAAGTAAATTGTAAAATAATGTACTTAAACTATTTAACAGTTATTACAATAGCTAAGATGTTTTAGTAGCGCTCTTTCTGGTCATGACATTATCTTCCGCAAACACGCACTTTTGTAAAAATTGAAGTTATGTATGAATAGGAGAGTTGTATATTAAATCAGTTCGAACATAAGACCTGAAAAAGGTACTCAGGTCTTTTTGTTTTGTCTATTTAAGCGAGTGAATTATATAATACCATTATATCAAGTAAATAAATTACATCTAGTTAAAAGCGTCTTAATCAAACCGCAGGTAGTATCTTAGTGGTGTTAAATCTGCATTATGAAATTCAGTAAAGTTCAGTATTTTACGATTGTTATTTAAAAATTAAGGTGTAACTTTTTTAAGACTGCTGTAACGCAGTGAGCAAAGCGCAAAAACGCATACATGAGTTGATCCCTGTAGCTAATTTCATTATCGAAACCGGAAACACCCCGTTTATATTTAGTCAAAATTTAAGTAAATACCTAATCCTATTAAAAGTGTACCTATGAAGATGCGGGTTTGTGATGTGTTTTTGATCAAACTTTTTTCTAAAGCTACAAGAGGACAAACCAGTTCTCTCCTTTTCCCATTCTTGGGAATCGGTTTTTCTCAACAAACGAAAAAAAATGCGCACCTTAATAGAGATATATAAATTATTTTAAGGTGGGTAAATAAAATGGAACCATTCATTCCACAACTCGTATATATTGAGCCGAAAGCACTTGAATATCCCCTCGGTATTGAATTGAAAACTAAATTTGAAAAAATGGGTATTGAAATTAGAGAAACAACGTCACACAACCAAGTCAGAAATATTCCTGGTGAAAACGAGAATCAAAAATACCGAAATGCCAAATCAACGCTTGTAATTGGAGTTCGAAAAACGTTAAAATTTGACCAATCAAAGCCGTCGGCTGAGTACGCAATCCCTTTAGCCACAGGGTGTATGGGCCATTGTCACTATTGTTATTTACAAACAACGATGGGTGATAAACCATACCTTCGTGCATACGTCAATTTAGAAGAGATCTTTGCAGCAGCAGGAAAATATATTAAAGAAAGAGAGCCGGAAATCACCCGCTTTGAAGCTGCCTGTACATCGGACATTGTTGGACTTGATCATTTAACTCACTCATTAAAAAAAGCAATTGAATTTTTTGGCCAAACTGAGCTAGGTCGCCTACGTTTTGTTACAAAGTATCACCATGTCGATCATTTATTAGATGCGAAACATAACGGAAATTCTCGATTCCGATTTAGTTTAAATTCTAATTACGTCATTAAAAATTTTGAACCTGGAACATCTTCTTTTGAGGCTAGAATCGAAGCTGCTGGTAAGGTAGCAAAAGCTCATTATCCGCTAGGGTTTATATTAGCACCACTTTATCGTCATGAAAATTGGCAAGAGGGTTATTTAGAATTGTTTCAGAAATTAAAGGCGACTTTACCGGAGTATGCAACAAAAGATTTAACCTTTGAATTAATTCAACATCGCTTCACAAAAACCGCTAAACGGACGATATTAAAACGTTATCCTAAGTCAAAGTTAGAAATGAATGAAGAAGAAAGAAAATATAAATGGGGAAAATATGGTAGGGGGAAGTATGTTTATAAAAATGAAGAGGCGGATGAATTAAGAGCTGTGATCGAAGGTTATATTCAGAGCTTTTTCCCTAACGCTAAAATTGAATATTTTACTTAAATTTTTGTTATTGATATTTCTTCATATATCACGATGTCATGCTCTATAGGAGGAGAATTAGACATTCACCCCTAAGGATACGATTTTTGTAGCGCTTTCACTCAGTATTTGCCACGATAACTCACTCCCTTTAGGTTTACC
The DNA here is from genome assembly GCA_031761875.1 of Bacillaceae bacterium IKA-2. GTDB lineage: Bacteria > Bacillota > Bacilli > Bacillales > Anaerobacillaceae > Anaerobacillus. The sequence continues at coordinate 1,005,902 of CP134492.1, forward strand.
CTTGAAGCAAATTGTTTACATGGTAAGATTATAAACGTGCTAAAAATTGTACGAACAAAAAACGAACACGAAGCAAAAGGAGATGGAGTAACAATGTCAACGAATTTACGGGTAGCCTTTATCGGGGCAGGAAAGATGGCAGAGGCAATGATTTCAGGAATCGTCCAAACAGGGACGTTAGATCCTCACCATATTGTAGCAACAAACCGAAGCAATGAGGAAAGATTATTAGAACTGCACAACCGATATGGGATACAAGGAATTATACGAGACAAAGTCAAGCTATCATCATTTGACGTGATTATATTGGCGATGAAGCCAAAAGATGCTGAAGATTGTCTTCTAGCCATTAAAGATGAACTAACTCCTAATCAAGTTGTCATGAGCGTACTTGCAGGGATTTCAACAGAATATATGGAAAACTATTTACAAGAAGGACAACAAGTGATTCGCGTCATGCCTAATACGTCTAGTATGCTCCGTGAGTCAGCAACTGCTATTTCTGCAGGACAAAACGTAACAATGAAAAATGTTACATTGGCTAAAAACCTCCTTGCATGTATCGGACAAGTCTATTTAATTGAAGAAACTCAAATGGATTTGTTTACTGGAATAGCCGGTAGCGGTCCCGCTTACTTTTATTATCTAATGGAACACATTGAAAAAACAGCTCTTGCAAACGGCATGAGTGCAATTCAAGCAAGAGAGATTGGTGCTCAAACGATTTTTGGAGCTGCAAAAATGATGATTGAACGAGAAGAATCAACAACCGAACTTAGAAAAAACGTAACATCCCCTAATGGTACAACAGCGGCGGGACTAGAAGCACTTGCTAATAGTGGTGGCGGAAAAGCGATTAAAGCAGCCGTTGAAGGAGCAATGAATCGCTCAAAAGAAATGACAAGCCAACTAGAAAAAGTTACTATTTAAATGAATTTCATAATACCAAAAACTAGCCACATAAATCTATATCTAGTTTAAAATGTTTTAATTCAACTAGATATAGCGTCCTAGTGGTATAGAATCTGCATTATGAAATTCATTCATTTAAATTAATAAAACTACACATAAACGAATGAAATTTATTCAAACATATAGCTTTTAGAGAATGTTCAAAAAGTACGGTAATCAAAGCATTCGGATCTCTCCGTTGGCTCTGAATATCCTCCTTTTGAGCATGTACTTTTAAAAAGAAATAATTGAAATCAGGAGTGGTAGCATGGTATCGAAAGCTCAAAAGAGAGTCGTTATTAAAATAGGAAGCAGCTCACTAACGAGCCTTTCAGGTGATATTAGTAGAAGAAAGATTGAACGTTTAACCGATCAAGTCGCTGAGTTAAAAGATCTGGGACACGAAGTTGTACTTGTATCATCAGGAGCTGTTGCAGCTGGTTATCGTACACTTGGCTTTATTTCACGTCCAACTTCATTACCCGAAAAACAGGCAGCGGCATCAGTTGGACAAGGACGCTTGATCGAAACGTACTCTGAGTTATTTTCATCGCATGGCTATGTGGCCTCACAGATTTTAATTACACGTAGTGATTTTTCTGATGAAAAAAATTACATCAATGTGAGAAATACAATAAATGTTTTGCTAGAATGCGGTGTTGTGCCAATCGTTAACGAAAACGATACAGTAACAACCGATCGCTTGCGCTTTGGTGATAATGATACACTTTCAGCCAAAGTTGCTGGTCTTGTTGATGCTGACCAGCTAATTATTTTATCGGATATCGACGGACTCTATAATGCAGATCCTGGTAAAGACACATCTGCTGAGCTTATTAAAGAAGTAACGGAGATTACAGCGGACATTGAAGACATGGCAGGAGAGCCATGTTCGGCTTTAGGAACTGGTGGCATGCGCTCTAAAATAGATGCATTTAAAATCTCTATGGCTTCTGGCATTCCTTCATTCCTTGGACGTTCAGGCGTCCACAACATTTTAGTTGACGCTGTAAATGAAAAGGCTCATGGAACTTATTTTAAAGTAAAAGAGCCAGAACTAAATTTAAATCATAAACGTCAATGGATCGCATTTAACTCAGGACCTGAAGGTGAAATAATTATCCAAGATGATGTAAAAACTGCGATTATCGATGATAAAGAAAGTCTTTATTCAAGCCAAGTTTATCAAATTAATGGCTACTTTAAAGAGGGATCCGTTGTACGAATTCTTGATGTAAATAAAAATAAGATTGGTCTTGGTATGGTAAATCACTCCTCTACTGATTTGCAACATTTTCAGCTAGAAAACAGAGAACAAACTGTTTCAAACAAAGTAGTGGTACACAACGAATCATTTGTCTGTGAGCTTAATGCTCCTATACCAGTTGGAGTTTAACTAAAAATACACAAAAAACAAAATCTAACAAGGAGTGATTAGGTGACAAGAGTAGTCGAACCAGTAAACGTAAAAAAACAGGCGAAATTAGCACAAATAGCTTCAAAGGAACTTGGACTTTTATCAACAGAAGACAAAAACGCAGCGCTTTATATAATTGCAGACAAGATAGATGCGAATGTAAGTAACATTATCGAAGGTAATAATCTGGATTTAGCGAATGGACGTAAAGCGCTTTATGACGATGCGTATATTGATCGTCTATCGCTAAGCGAAGCACGTATCAAAGAGTTTGCTGAAGGACTTCGTAAAGTAGCGAAACTTGACGACTCAACAGGCGAAATTGTCTCGCAATGGACACTTGATAACGGCTTAGATGTTCAAACGATTCGTGTTCCCCTAGGTGTAATCGGCATGATCTATGAAGCTCGTCCAAATGTAACGGCCGATGCTACGGGACTTGCGCTTAAATCAGGGAATGCTATTGTACTAAAAGGTGGCTCATCAGCAATTCACTCAAACCGTGCAATTGTAAAAGTGATAAAAGAAGCACTCGTTTCAACGAAGATTTCTGAAGATGCTGTTCAATTTATCGATAGCACGGATCGAGCGGCCACCGAACAACTCTTCACGATGAAAGAGCACATTGACGTGTTGATCCCAAGAGGTGGCGGCAAGCTTATCCAAGCGGTCGTTAACAATGCCACCGTTCCTGTACTTGAAACAGGTGTTGGCAATTGTCACATCTATATCGACAAAGGTGCCGACGTTGACAAAGCGATCAACATCTTTATCAATGCAAAAACAGATCGTCCAGCTGTGTGCAATGCAGCAGAAACACTAATTGTACATGAAGCATTTTTAGCTGCTCATCAAGATAGGTTAATTGAAGCATTCAACAAACATAACATTGGTGTATATGGTGATGACAAAGTATTATCAGCGATTCCAAACGCTATTCGTGCAACAGAAAAACACTGGGCAGAAGAATTCTTAAGCTTAGATGTTGCCATGAAGGTTGTTTCAAACGTCGATGAAGCCATTGCACATATTGACGTATATGGTACAAAACACTCCGAAGCGATTGTCACTGAAGATGAAGAAACAGCAAAACGATTCAAAGGGCTTGTCGATGCTGCAGCAGTTTATCATAATGCTTCTACTCGTTTTACAGACGGAAGCGTACTTGGTTTTGGTGCTGAAATTGGTATCTCAACACAAAAGCTACACGCAAGAGGTCCAATGGGCTTAAAAGAATTAACAACGATTAAGTATGTAATGAGCGGGAATGGTCAAATTCGCTAAAATAGTTATACTTTCTTAGCTTATAAAAGAGAGGCAGCCCATTAAGGCTGGCCTCTCTTTTATACGTAGAATTTAAACGAAAGAGACTTATATTTTCTACAAGTAAATTTATCCGTAATTATTATTCTTTTAGAGGGAAACTTGTCTGCTGAAATTTCATATAGTATACTTTTTATATTAGATGTAAAGATGTCAATTATAGAAATAACTGGCTCGAAAGGAAATCGAGGGGGACGCGATGCCAACACCAAGTATGGAAGATTATTTAGAGAGAATATATTTAATTATAGAAGACAAAGGATATGCCAGAGTTTCTGATATAGCAGAAGCGCTAGAAGTCCATCCATCCTCTGTTACAAAAATGGTCCAAAAATTAGACCAAACAGAATACGTACTTTATGAAAAATATCGGGGATTTGTGTTAACCCCAATGGGAAAAAAAATTGGCAAACGACTAGTTTATCGCCATGAACTTTTAGAAGAATTCTTGAGAATTGTCGGTGTTAACGATGATAAAATTTACCAAGATGTTGAAGGGATTGAACACCACTTAAGTTGGGATGCAATTGACCGAATCGGGGATCTAGTTCAATATTTTGAAGAAGATCCAACGAGAATTGATTCCCTTAGACAAATTCAAAAAAAAAACCAATCTGAACAAAGTGAATAAAACCAGAAAACGGGGCTGACAATTTTTGTTAGTCCTATTTTCTTTTCTAACAAAATCTTTTCTAACAAAAAAATCGAGTCTCTAAAAAAGAGCTCGATTTTTTTTCTTAGTCTTTTTCCCTTCAATAACAGTTAAATTAACCTCTGAACGCTTTTTAATTAATGGGCGTGCCATTTTTTTTGAATCATTCTTCTTTTTGTGAGGCACAACGTTGCTTGCTGCCGTCCGGCGGGAATTTTTTCTTTTTGCTTTTTGGTACTGGGAGCTATAATTTGCATCAGTACCTAATTTATGGGCTAGAAATTTCTTAGCTAAAAAGAAAATTATCGCTACAAATGCAACCATAAATAAAACTTGGCTTATTAAACCAATTGGATCCGTGTAAAGTCGATAAAATAAACCGATGATTGATAAGCCTAAAACAGTTAAAATAAGTGGATGAAAAGAGTAACGAGTCATACGCTCACCTCCGAATTCAAGAAATAGAAACAATAAATATGTTTATAAATTATATTCTACATGAAAACTCAAATTTCCTCTAAAAAATTAAGTACTAGTATTTATATTCCCATATTTATGATAGTTTACACTCTAATTTCTTTATTTGGCATACCAATACTTTTTAAAAATCCGGTCATACTAATAGATGAGGTGATAGCTATTATGGAAAATCTTGAACAAAATAAACATGAACAGCCAGTAAGTTTTAATGCAACAGTGACCTCTATTGGTTTTTTTGGTGGACTAATTTGGGGTATTGTCGGTTATTTAGCTTTCTTTTTTAATTTTATTCGTGTGGGCCCGGGTTTAGTATTAATGCCATGGGCGTTAGGTGATTGGAAAAATGGTTTTATTGGTCATATGATCGGAATTATCGTTATTTCAATTTTATCTATTGCCGTCGCTTTCTTATATCGGTTTATTTTCGCCAGGTTTAATAGTATGTGGCCAGGGATTGCGTATGGATTTTTTTTATGGTTAGTTGTTTTTTATTTATTAAATCCAATACTTCCAGGTTTAAAGCCACTCATAAAATTAGACTTAAACACAATAGTTACTGGAATATGTTTATATATATTATATGGTGTATTTATTGGTTATTCGATCTCATATGAGTATAGTGAGCAAGAGTCTTAGCAACCGGCATGGCTATTCAAAGCATATTAGCTTGTGGTAGAATGTTTTATAGGGCATTTTATATATTTACTACGGAATATTAATTACATATATTAACCGTTTATGCAAAAGATTTATTAGAAACAAATTAATTATCTCAGTTATTAAAAGAGAGTAAATTGTCGGGTATGGGACAAAGAGCAACAAACCAGCTTTATTGTCGCTTGCAAAGGAGGAAATTAAGTGGAACGATTAATAAAATTAAGAAAGAAAATGAAGGAAGAAAAAATTGATGGTTTGCTAGTTACGAGTAGTTATAATCTTCGTTATATTTCAGAATTTACGGGTACGGCAGGTGTAGCATTAATTACAGAAACAAAGGCAGTTTTTATTACTGACTTTCGTTATGTTGACCAAGCTACTGAGGAAGCTGTGAACTACCTTATTGTCAAACATGAAAAATCTCTAATTGAAGAAATTGCTAACCAAATAAATGTCCTAGGCATTGAAAAGCTTGGTTTCGAAAAAAAATATGTTTCTTATGGTCAATTTGAGGATTATAAAACTCATTTCACGAAGACAACTTTAATGCCCATAAGTGATATGATTGAAAATTTACGCCTAATTAAAACTGATCATGAGATTAAGATACTAAAGGATGCAGCGAAAATTGCTGATAGCGCCTTTGAACATATTGTTACATACATAAAGCCAGGACTTACTGAGTTAGATGTTTCAAATGAGCTAGAATTTTTCATGAGAAAAAATGGTGCAGTCTCATCTTCTTTTGACATAATTGTTGCTTCTGGGATCCGATCTGCCTTGCCACACGGCGTTGCCACAAAAAAAGTGATTAAAAACGGGGAACTAGTAACCCTTGATTTCGGGGCATTTTATAAAGGTTATTGCTCTGATATCACGAGAACAATTGCTGTCGGAAAACCCTCTAAGGAGTTAGAGAAAATTTATTATACCGTTTTAGAAGCACAAGCAAGGGGAATGAATGGTATAAAGCCAGGAATGACTGGAAAACAAGCAGATGCTCTAACGAGAGATTATATTACAGAACAAGGATACGGAGAATATTTTGGACACTCCACAGGACACGGACTAGGAATGGAAGTTCATGAAGGCCCAGGTCTATCAATGAAATCAGCGACGATACTTGAGCCAGGAATGGTTGTAACAGTTGAGCCAGGAATTTATATTTCTGGAATCGGCGGAACTCGAATTGAAGACGACACGGTAATAACTGAAACCGGAAATGAAACACTAACTTATTCTACAAAAGAATTACTAATAATTGGTGAATGAAATTTATAATGCAGATTCAGCGCCACTAAGATGCTGCATCTAGTTGAATTAAAATATTTCCAACTAGATATAGCTTGATGTGGCTAGTTTTAGTATTATGAAATTGATTCGAATAAAGAGATAATAGAGGAGGAATAAAGATGGTTTCCGTTAATGATTTTAAAACAGGTTTAACAATTGAAGTAGATGGAGGTCTTTGGCAAGTTGTTGAATTCCAACACGTGAAACCGGGTAAAGGCGCTGCTTTTGTTCGTTCAAAGCTTCGTAATCTTCGATCAGGTGCAATTCAAGAAAAAACCTTTCGTGCTGGGGAAAAAGTTGCTAAGGCTCGTATCGAAAATCATCGTATGGCTTATCTGTATGCAAGTGGTGACATGCATACATTTATGGACAATGAGACATATGAACAATTGGATTTATCTGCAAAACAATTGGAATATGAATTAAAGTTTTTAATAGAGAATATGGTTGTTCAAATAATGACATTTCAAGGCGAGATACTTGGCGTTGAATTACCAAACATTGTTGAACTGAAAGTAGCTGAAACTGAGCCGGGTATTAAAGGTGACACTTCTTCAGGTGGCACAAAGTCAGCAATCCTTGAAACAGGTTTAACAGTTCAAGTTCCATTCTTTATCAATGAAGGTGAATTACTTAGCATTGATACACGTAGTGCCTCATACATGTCAAGAGCATAATTAATGTATAAAGTGCTTCTTCGGGCGATTTTTTTAAAATTTTTTTAAAAAAAATTTTAGAATCCTAAAAAAGCACGCTTGATTATTATATAATTGGGAATGTAAGTGTATGAGATTTAATAAATTATTAAAGGGGATGTATTGATGGGGAAAACTGTGAAAAAGTTTGAAGATGGTTTACAAATTGCTTATTTTGAATTTTCAAAGGATATTGTTTGCGTAGAAGTAAATCAGTACGGAAAAAATTTAGGTGCTTTTTGCTCTGATGTATCTTATTTTCAGGAATGGGATGAAAATGATCTTCTTCAATTAACAAAGACACATATAAAGCAAGTGAAAGCAACGCAAAAAGTTGACGATACGAATCGAAAAAAAGTTGGCGAATACGAAATTGAATATGCAACTCATTTTGAAGATATGGTTTGTATCAATGTTTATAAAGAAAAAGAACATCTAAATGCCTTTTGCTCAGATAGAAAGTCTTTTGAAGAATGGCTTGAGGAAGATGCTGTATTAGAACAAGTAGTGAAAAGTCAAGTCGAATAGATCTTAATAATAGAGGGCTTTTGGCTTGTTATTAAGCGTAATTAGAAATCTAATAAATTCATTTAAATAAAAACACGTACTTACATTTTTTGTAGGTAGGTGTTTTTTTGCTGTTCTAAAAAAAAGAAAACATCATAAGGTTGTACTACAAGAGAAAGGCTCTGACCTGGAGGTCTGTCGATCTAAACATTGGCTCTGACTGTTCCTCGTCGCAAAACTTCTATGAAGCAACTCATTGAGGTGTCTTGGAGCTAGAGAGCATTCTAAGATTAAGCGTATAAACTCTTGAATTTTTAGAAATACATTTTTCGACGAGGTGGATTTATGAAAGACTGGATTGCCACTATTGAAACGGCTGTTCTTAGTATGGTTATTTTAAGAATGATTTCTGGTGTCATTGAAATTACTGCGGCAACACTAATGCTTAAATATAATGCTGTCGATAAGGCATTAATGATTAATGCAGCATTAGCAATTGTTGGACCAATTATCTTAATTACGACGATGAGCATTGGTTTAATCGGTGTCGCTGAGAAGCTTTCTATTAGCAAGCTTCTACTGATTGGCTGTGGAGTGCTATTAATTTTAATAGGACTACGCCGTTAATAATAGATCCTCGAATGAAATAGTCATATTATGGTCAAGCCAGCATACATTTTCTAGTAGAGCAAGTACAACTATCAAAATGGGAAGTGGGGTATATTTTGGAAGATATATTAGCGGTATTACCAGAGAAGATCAAGGAAATAGTTTTGACCTTTCCTTCCGATACGCGGGATAAAATTGAAGAAATTAGGGTTCGAGTTCATCGGCCACTTGAAATCATTATCGATGGAAAACCGCATTTTCCTAAGAACGGACAGCAACAATATTTTATTACTGCAAATGATGCCATTCATCTACTTAACCAGTTGAGTGCTTATTCTTTATATGCATTAGAAGAAGAGTTAAAGCGTGGCTATATAACAATTCGTGGTGGCCATCGCGTTGGACTAGCAGGGAAAGTGATAACTGAAAAAGGACAAGTGAAAGCAATCCGAGATATTAGTTCTTTTAATATTCGCGTTGCTAGGCAGAAGCTTGGAGTAGCAGAACCTTATGTCAATTATTTGTATAACAGCAATGGCTGGAATAATACGTTAATTGTCGGCCCTCCTCAATCAGGAAAAACAACGTTTTTAAGAGATTTAGCCAGAGTTATTAGTGAAGGTTACGGAGCAATTCCGTCACTGAAAATCGGGATTGTCGATGAACGTTCAGAAATTGCTGGCTCAATAAAAGGAGTTCCCCAACATGATTTAGGCAATCGAGTTGATGTATTAGATGCATGTCCTAAAGCAGAAGGAATGATGATGCTAATTAGGGCAATGAGTCCACAAATATTGATTGTTGATGAGATTGGTAGAAAAGAAGATAGTGAGGCAATTATGGAGGCAATCCATTCAGGAGTAAAAATTATGACAACCGTTCACGGCAATACATTAGAAGATGTCCTTGATCGACCTACTTTAAAAGAGTTAATGAAAATGCATGTGTTTACGCGTTATATTGAATTATCAAGGGGATCTCAGCCTGGGAAAGTAAGCCGAATTAGGGATGAAAACGGAAAAAATGTGGTGAGGTTACATTGAAAATAATCGGAGCAGCTTTAATTATTATGGCAACAACATGGGTAGGTTTTGAGTTTGCAAAACGATTAAGTGAAAGACCACGACAGTTACGACAATTAAAAGTCGCCCTACAATCACTAGAGTCCGAAATCATGTATGGATTAACCCCACTCGCTGAGGCTTGTGAGCATATTGCAAAGCAGATTCCAAAGCCAATTTCTTACTTTTTCCTCTCTTTCTCAGAAGGGTTAAAAATAGGAGGAGCAAGCGTTCGCAGTGCTTGGGAGGACAGTTTAAAAGAGACATGGCATTTAACTGCTTTGCGTAATGGGGAGTTAGAGGTGATGAGCCAGTTTGGAGCTACATTAGGACAGCACGACCGCGAGCACCAGCAAAAGCAAATTCGCTTAACGTTAACCCATTTAGAAAGAGAAGAGGGTGACGCGATTGAGGCCCAAAATCGATATGAAAAAATGTCAAAAAGCCTAGGGTTTCTGACAGGAATACTTATTGTCATCTTAATGATCTAGGGATTAGTGAGGAGGAGGGTGTACATGGGCTATGATGTTAACACAATATTTCAAATTGCGGGCATTGGTATTGTAGTTGCAATGATCCATACCGTATTGAAACAAATGGGAAAGGAAGACTGGGCCCATTGGGTAACTTTAATCGGTTTTGTTGTCGTTTTATATATGGTTGCTTCGATTATTGATGATCTATTTACAAAAATTAAAGGTGTCTTTCTCTTTCAATAAGAGGATGTTTAAAAAGTCCGGTAATCTTAGCTGTCGAATCGCTTCGTTGACTCGCTATTGCGCTGATCAAAGCTTTGCCGCTTTGATCTTCTCGGCTCTGATTATCCTCCTTTTTAAACACCACATTTAGGGGAGGTGGGCCGCGATTGAAATTATTCAAATAGTCGGCTTAGGATTAATTACAACGTTTCTAGCACTTGTAGTGAAAGAACAAAAACCAATCTTTGCATTTTTACTGACTGTTTTTTCCGGTGTACTTATCTTTATTTTTCTGATTGACCAAATTTATCTAATTGTTACAATGCTTCAAAAAATAGCTGTAAATGCAAATATAAACATGATCTATATTCAAACGATTTTAAAAATTATTGGTATTGCTTATATCGCTGAATTTGGAGCGCAAATCGCTAAAGATGCGGGGCAAGGTTCGATCGCTTCAAAAATCGAGTTAGCTGGGAAGGTTTTTATTTTAGTTATGGCTATCCCAATCATCACAGCAATTATTGAAACTGTAATTGGGTTACTACCGAATTAGTTGAAAAGTGAAAGTGGAAAAGGAAATTAAAAAACAATAGCAAAAAAACTACTTGTAGAAACGAGTAATCCAACAAGCTGTTTAATTAACTTTAAAGGTTTTGAACTACTTTTCCAACTTTCTGCTTTCCAACATTCCAACTACTTTTAATCATAGATACGAGAGGTTTTAAATATGAAATATAAATTCATTATTGCCTTTTTTATTTTCTTTCTAGCACCTATTGTCGCAATGGCAGACCCAGACCGACCCCAAGAAAATTTCGTTGAAAAACAGATTTCACAACTGGGTATCGATGAAATAAAAGAGTATTGGGAAGAAGTCGTGACGGAATATGGCGGTTTTCTTCCGGAAAATCAAAAAGGTTCTTTTATGGACTTTGTTCGTGGTGATAAAAATTTTTCGATAAAAGAATGGATGATGGGCTTTGTCCGTTATTTTTTACACGAGTTAATTGTTAATGGAAAACTGTTAGGAACATTAATTTTACTAACGGTTTTTAGTACGATATTACAAAATTTACAAAATGCTTTTGAAAAAAACACGGTAAGCAAAGTAGCGAATGCCATCGTTTATATGGTGTTAATGATCATAGCTATTAATAGTTTTTATGTGGCTGTTTCGTACGCTCAAGGAGCTATTTCATCAATGATCTCTTTTATGATTGCCTTATTACCACTGTTATTAGCATTATTGGCATCTATTGGAAGTTTAACATCAGTCGCCCTGTTTCATCCGCTAATTATTTTTCTTGTTAATACGAGCGGGTTACTTATCCAAAATTTCGTTTTACCACTGTTGTTTTTATCAGCGATGTTAAGTCTAGTTAGCACCTTAACAGACCACTATAAAGTAACAAAGTTAGCCAATCTATTGCGAAATATTAGTATTGGCACTCTTGGAATATTCTTAACTATTTTTTTAGGGGTAATTTCTGTACAAGGTGCGGTTACAGCGGTTACCGATGGAATTACAATTCGAACGGCGAAATTTGTGACTGGAAATTTCATTCCAGTTGTCGGCAGAGTGTTTACCGATGCAGCTGATACAGTGATGGGAGCATCAATTTTATTGAAAAACACAGTGGGAATAGTTGGACTTGCTATTTTGTTATTAATAAGTGTTTTTCCTGCTATAAAAGTGTTAGCGTTAGCGCTTATTTTTAATCTTGCGGCTGCGATTCTTCAACCACTTGGAGGTGGTGCGATTACCGATAGTTTATCAATAATCGGAAAAGCTGTGCTTTTCGTTTTTGCTGCTCTTGCAACAGTATCTTTAATGTTCTTTTTGGCAATCACGATCATGGTCGCTGCTGGAAATCTATCCTTAATGATGCGTTAGGAAGGATAGTAAAAAGTGTTAGTGCTTGGTGTTAATCTTTCTTACTGACTTTAAGTAAATGTTTTTAAAATGGCACAGTAAGGAGGAGGAACCTATGCAATTTTTAACGGATTGGATTAGCAATATTATTTTATTAATCCTTTTAGCGACAATTTTAGAACTCCTCTTGCCTAATTCAAGTTTACAAAGATATGTAAAGATGGTTGTCGGACTTTTGTTACTTATGGTAATTTTAAATCCGCTTTTCTCAATTTTATCCAAAGATGCAGATAGTTGGATTGATTCAATCGACCTAACAACCCAATTTGATGAGAGTGAATTAGATTTTTTAATTGAATCAAAGAAAAAAGAAATACAAAGGGCACAACTTGCATATATTTCAGAACAGGTGGCTGTCCAATTAAAGAGACAAGTAGAAGAGGAGATGATTACAAAGTTTGAAAAAGAAATTAAAGAAGTAACTGTAGTTTTAAGTGATTTTTTAGATGAAGATGATTACTTAAATAGCATTACAAATGTATTTATTCATTTAAAAGCCATCCCAAATGATCAACAATTAGTTAGAAATGAAATTGTTGAAGCTGTGAGTCTAGTTACGATTAATACGACAGAGCAGAATCAACCATTGCAAAATGAAGCAAAAAATAAGCAGGAAATCAGTCATTTTTTAGCTACTCAATGGCAAATCCCAATAGATAAAATAGAAGTTGGTGTTGAAGGAGGAAGGTTAGATCAATGACAGAAAACAATAATCACAATGAGCACTGGTTTAAAAATCTCATCAAAAATCGGAAAGATGATAAGAAAAAACGAAGTAGTCCAATGCAATATTTAGCAGTTGTTCTATGTGTTGGGCTAGCACTGATGATTTTCAGCAACTTCTCAAAGTCCAGTAGTACTGAAGAAAGTTTGCCAGTGTTTAAAGATGAAAAAAAAGTCGATGTTGAAGATGTTGCTGTTTTTAGTAGTAAAAATACTAGGGATGATCCTTTTACAATGCAAGATTATGAGTATGCGTATGAAAAGCAGCTTCAGGAAACGTTAGAAAAAATAGTCGGTGTTTCCGATGTATCAGTGATGATTAACCTAGCAGAAACAGAGTCAAAAGTATTTGAACGAAACCAAAGTCTTAAGCAACAAAACACAGATGAAACAGATCGTGAAGGCGGTAAACGAAAAGTAGAGGATATTACTAGGGATGATGAAGTGGTCATTATTCGGAGTGGAGATAAGGAAGAACCACTTGTTGCGAAAACAGAAAAACCAACTATTAGAGGTGTTCTCGTTGTAGCAAATGGTGTTGAAAATATTCAAGTAAAAACGTGGGTAGTAGAAGCCGTGAGTAGAGTACTAGACGTACCTTCTCATCGTGTATCTGTTTTACCTAAAAAATCAAAGGGGGAATAAAAAAATGGTATTAAAAAGACAAACAGTTTGGTTGTTAACAATGCTAAGCTTAATTATTGTGTTATCAGTGTATTATATTACATCGCCAGTTCCAACCGGACAACTCGCATATCTAGGTGATGATGGTGATCAAACTCCAGAAGAAGCGAGTGATATGGATGACTCTTTTGTTGAGTTTGAAGAAATAACTGATGAGAACATGGAATGGATTTCAGATGAAAATATTTTATCTGGATTTACAAATGACGAAGTCTTTAATTCAATTCGACTTGAAAGACGTACTGCAAGAGACCGTATGAGTGAGGACTATGTTGCTGTAATTGCCTCAGTTGAAGCGTCGGGTGATGTACAAAGTAAAGCATTGGATAATATTGAGAACTTACATGTACTAGCGCAGAAAGAAGAAATGTTAGAAACATTAATAAAAACAAGAGGTTATGAGGATGTTCTTGTCATTGCAGAGGGTGATGAAGTCAAAATCATTGTGAAAGCTGACGAACTTTCTAAAGAAGAAGGGGTAAAAATAATGTTGATGGCTCGTGAACAGCTTAATATTGAAGAGATAGCGGTCGCTTTCCAACCAACTAAATAGTTCATAAAAAAGATTGATCTAAAAAAAGATCAGTCTTTTTTGTTTAAGTTAGGGAAAAAGGTTTGCTTACGCTTTTCATTTTCTAGCTCCAGTGCCTAGATTCTCGAATGTTTCAACATACCATGAAGAGTCAAAGGGCGCCTCTTTATGGTATGTCTCCAACATTTTTCGAATCTCCCAAGGCGCTTGCGCTTTTCATGTTTAAAGTGATATAATACGACCTTGTAAAAGAAAGAGAAATCAGCAAAAATAAATAAATTGCCCATTTAACAATTGAGGGTATTTCTAGGTTAAGGCGAAAGGTTCGACAGCAATTTTTCCCGGACTTTTTGAAAAACCTCTATAATAAGGGAGAGATCATCATGCAATGGACTGACTTAACTGAGGGTGCTAAAGCGGTACTAGAACAAACAAGAAATATGAAGAACGATCAAATTCAAATTGTTGAATTTGAAATAGGGTTTGAGCAGCAGTTTGAAAAAGCAGATGATGATGTGTATAGTGTCTCAATTCAAGAAGAAGATTTCCAATCATTGAAAAAGTACACAAAAGAAAATAGTTATGGTGATAAGTTCCACATGGCAAGGAACAAAAAAATGGTCAAAATAATTTTACTAGAAAACGGTAAAGTTCCGGAAAATTTATCTGAATTTCCAATTTTTAAGCAATATAAAAAAGAAGTTATTACAACAGAGGAAGAATAAACTTAATTTTGGAGGTGACTCATCTATTTGGGTCACCTTTTATTTGAAACGGTTTAAATTAAGTCCCAAGCGCTTTTCTTAAAAAAAACCCTTTTAAAAATAGCTAAATTAATGTAGCATTAAATTAGCACTAAGTCATAATACAAAGTACAAAAGGCAAGTCTGATTGCAAGGCATCATCAGAGTATAAAACCACACTGATAAAGAAATGATGGAAAGTAATGAGGAGTGGAGAAAATGTTAAAAATCCAAGAAATTCGTGAATTAATAAGAGCGATTGATCAATCAACTATTGAGGAATTTAAATATGAGCAAGAAGGAACAAAGATTACATTAAGAAAAGAACAAAGAGGGGTAGAAGAATTTCCGCCAAAAGTGATGCAACAAGCTCCGGCGGTATCATCGCAACAAGAAAAAGTAGCTTTTGCTGAGAACCTCGACAAGGAAAAAGTGCATTCTACTAATCAAACAAACTTACATAAAATCATTTCACCAATGGTAGGAACTTTTTATGCTGCTCCTTCATCAGAATTGCCTCAGTATGTAGCAGCAGGAGATAAGGTGGAAATTGACTCAGTCGTTTGTATCGTCGAAGCAATGAAATTGATGAATGAAATTGAGGCAGAAATTAAAGGCGAAATTGTTGAAGTTCTTGTTGAAAATGGACAGTTAGTCGAGTATGGTCAAGTGCTATTTTTAGTGAAATCTGAATAGGAGAGAAGCTATATGATAAAAAAATTATTAGTAGCAAATCGAGGAGAAATAGCAGTACGGATTATTCGTGCATGTCGTGAAATGGGGATTAAAACTATTGGTGTCTACTCGGAAGCCGATAAAGAATCTTTACACGTTAAATTGGCTGATGAAGCTTTTTGTATTGGACCTGCTGCTTCTGCCTTAAGTTATTTAAATTTCACAAATATTTTGAGTGTTGCAAATTTAACCGGAGTTGATGCGATTCATCCAGGTTACGGATTTCTAGCAGAAAATGCAGATTTCGCAGAAATTTGTTCAGAATGTAAGATCATTTTTGTAGGTCCGAGTCCTGAGGCGATTAGTAAAATGGGTACGAAAGATGTAGCTAGGGAAACAATGAAACTAGCTGGAGTACCAATTGTACCTGGATCGACAGGTATTATTAAAAATATCGACGATGCATTAATGATTGCTGAAGAAATTAGCTATCCAGTAATTATTAAAGCTACTGCTGGTGGTGGAGGCAAAGGAATTCGTGTTGCTAGAAACCGAGAAGAGCTTATTAAAGGAGTGTCGATTACCCAGCAAGAGGCGCAAATCGCTTTTGGAAATTCAGGAGTTTATATTGAAAAATTCATTGAAGATTTTAGGCATGTTGAAATTCAAATATTAGCAGATAACTATGGTAATGTCGTTCATCTAGGTGAGAGGGATTGTAGTATTCAACGTCGTCTTCAAAAACTATTGGAGGAAACTCCATCGCCAGCGATTTCAGAAGCAAAACGTAAAGAAATGGGAGATGCGGCAGTAGCGGCGGCAAAAGCTGTTCAGTATTCAGGGGCTGGAACAGTAGAATTTATTTTTGACCATAACACAGGAGTTTTTTACTTTATGGAGATGAATACCCGAATTCAAGTTGAGCATCCAGTTACAGAAATGGTGACCGGAATTGATTTAATAAAGCAACAAATTTTAATTGCAGCTGGGGAAAAATTACCTTTTAGCCAAGAAGAAATCCTTTTTAAAGGTTGGTCAATTGAGTGTCGGATTAACGCAGAAAATCCAGATAAAAATTTTATGCCGTCACCTGGAAAAATAACGATGTATCCGCACACCAGGAGGGCCTGGTGTGCGGATAGATTCAGCTGCTTATCCTGGATATACAATTCCACCGTATTACGATTCAATGATTGCCAAAGTAATTACATACGGTGCCTCACGGGACGAGGCAATTGCTAAAATGATTCGGGCTTTAAGTGAATTTGTGATTGAAGGGATTGAAACGACGATTCCATTTCATATCCGACTTTTAGAAAATGAGACATTTGTGAGTGGGGATTTTAATACTAAGTTTTTAGAACTTCATGATTTAACTATAAAATAAACAATGGTAAAATATAAAGGATCAGACAACCAACTATTCAATTTAGGAGGCGATAAAAGATGACAGAGAAAAATCGAGTTATAGATATGCAGCAACAGCACACGAAGCATGGGAAAGTAGAAATTTCTCCTGAGGTAATTGAAGTAATTACAAGCTTAGCAGCAGCTGAAGTAGAAGGAGTTGCGACAATGCGAGGCAACTTTGCGACAGGCGTTGCCGAAAAACTTGGTAGAAAAAGCCATGGCAAAGGCGTCAAAGTTGATTTAGGTGAAGATGGTGTTTCGGTTGACGTTTATGTTGTTATGAATTATGGAGTTTCAATCCCTGATGTGGCCGGAAAAATCCAAGAAAATATTCATCAGACATTAAAAACGATGACAGCTATTGATTTACGAGCAGTGAATGTACATGTAGTTGGAATTCAGCTTGAACAGCAGCAAGTTTTAGTAGAAACGGGTCAAGAATAAGACTAAATTGAGGATGACTCTAGCGGTCTGACTCCTCCTAGTAACAGACTTTTGGAGGAGTAGGACCATTTATGAGTCGTTTTTTGATTTTTAAATAAAAATCTAATTATTTAAAACACAATAGTGACTGAGTTCTGTATTGCGAGAAAAGATTATGGTATGATCAAAAATGAAAATAGTACATATTAAAGATGTAGTTTAAAAAGGAGAAGTTTACATATGAAAAGAAGACTTGCCAGAATAAAAGCCGTTCAGTCCCTTTTTCAAGTTGAGATGAGTGGAACAGATAAGGATGAAGCTATTAACAATGTGCTTGGTGAAAATGAAGAAAAGGATGCTTTTTTAGAACAGCTAGTGACTGGTACGCTAGAATATTTAAAAGATATTGATGAGATTTTCACAAGTCATTTACTTAATTGGAAATTAGAGCGAGTTAGTAATGTTGATCGTACAGTGATCCGTATCGCTATATATGAAATGAAATATGTAACTGAAATCCCTATTAATGTTTCTTTAAACGAAGCAATTGATATTGCAAAAGGCTTCGGGGGAGATGAGAGTGGCCGCTTTGTTAATGGTGTTTTATCAAAGGTGGCAGATACGCTGGAAATAAAGGAATAAAACACAATACAGAAGATAATTTAAGGGGGCAGGAATAAATGTCGGCAATCATTATTAGTGGTAAAGATTTAGCAAGTCAAAAGAGGGGAATCATGAAAAAGGAGGTTGAACTACTAGCAAAAGAAGGGGTTCAACCTGGACTAGCCGTTATTTTAGTTGGAGAAGACCCTGCAAGTCAATCTTACGTAAAATATAAGCAAAAAGCTTGTGAAGAAATTGGTGTTTATTCGATTATTTATAAATTAGCAGCTACCGTAAGTGAAAAGGAACTCCTAGAGCAAATCGAGACATTAAATAATGATCAAAAAATTGATGGTATCTTAGTACAATTACCGTTACCTGCACATATTTCTGAAAAAGCTGTCATCGAGAGTATTAACATTAACAAGGATGTAGACGGATTTCATCCAATTAGTATTGGCAGAATGATGATTGGTGAAGATACGTTTTTACCTTGTACACCATTTGGCATCGTTGAGATGATTAAATCACAAGGAATTATAATTGAAGGAAAACATGTCGTTGTTGTTGGTCGAAGTAATATTGTTGGCAAACCAGTCGGACAATTACTTTTGAATGAAAACGCTACTGTTACATACTGTCATTCAAGAACAAAAGATATGAAGTCGATAACGAAACAAGCAGATATTTTAGTTGTTGCTGTCGGTAAAGCTAATTTTATTGACGCGAGCTTCGTGAAACAAGGTTGTGTTGTCATTGATGTTGGTGTAAATCGCTTAGATACAGGCAAACTTGTTGGTGATGTAGTATTTGATGAGGTCAAGGAAGTAGCGTCTCATATCACTCCAGTACCTGGTGGCGTGGGTCCAATGACCATTACGATGCTATTGTTTAATACAGTTCAGTCAGCAAAAAAATCTTTGCTAAAAGTAAAGTAAGGAGATTGCCGTATGTCAAATGATCAAATTTTCACCATATCAGAGTTAACCAAGTATATTAAACGAACATTTGACAATGATGAAATGCTCAAAAACTTTTGGGTTAAAGGCGAGATTTCAAATTTCAAAAAGCATAGTCGTGGACATATGTATTTTACGCTTAAGGATCAACAGTCAAGAATTCAATCAGTTATGTTTGCTGGAAATAATCGCTTTATGAAATTTATTCCTGAAGATGGAATGAATGTACTCGTCCGTGGCTATGTCTCAGTTTATGAGGCAAATGGTCAATATCAAATGTACGTAAATGAAATGCAACCAGATGGCGTAGGTAACTTATATCTCGCTTTTGAACAACTTAAAAAGAAGCTTGAGCTAGCAGGTTACTTTGATGAAAAATTTAAAAAACCACTACCAACTATTCCAACTCGAATTGGGGTTATTACATCGCCAACGGGTGCAGCAATTAGGGATATTAGTACAACTCTTAAACGGCGCTTTCCAATCGTTTCAATCACGTTGCTTCCGGTACTTGTGCAAGGAACCGAAGCGCCTATTTCGATTGCCAAAGCAATCAGGCAAGCAAATGTTGTTGGTGATTTAGATGTCCTAATTGTTGGCAGAGGTGGGGGATCAATTGAAGAGCTTTGGGCGTTTAATGAAGAAATCGTTGCTGAAGCAATTTTTAAATCAATAATTCCGGTTATTTCAGCAGTTGGACATGAGACAGATATGACAATTGCCGACTACGTAGCTGACTTGCGCGCACCAACACCTACTGCTGCAGCGGAATTAGCGGTCCCTCACTGGGAGGAACTTTACGAAAAAGTTTTGCAACGAAAAATACGCTTGCAACGAGCGACTAGTAAAAAGTTAGAAAACAACCGCGAAAAACTAACTACACTACAAAAATCTTACGCATTTCGTTATCCTGAACAACTGTTAAAACAAAAGGAACAACAACTTGATCGGATAATTGAAGGTTTTCAGCGAAATATGACTTATGTACTTGAAAGAAAAAGAACTTCATTGGACCATATAGTGAAGGATTTGAAAAGAAATGATCCGAAAAACTATATTGAGAAAGCCCGAGAACAACTTGTTAAAAAAGAAACTTTACTACAACAACATTTTTTAGTGATAAAAAAAGACTATGATTCTCAATTTCAACAGCTTTTAGTAAAGTTAGAATCATTAAGCCCCTTAAAAGTCATGACAAGAGGTTACAGCTTAGTATACAAAGATAACGGTAAATTAGTGAAAAGCATTACTAATGTAAAAAAAGATGACGAATTGCAAATAAAGTTAATAGATGGCTCAGTGTTTTGCAATGTTAAAAATATTGAGACGGATAGAGGTGTCAAAAATGAGTAAGCAAAAAGAATTGTCTTTTGAAGATGCTATGGAAAAACTAGAGGAAGTGGTTGAAAAGCTTGAACAAGGTGATGTACCTTTGGAAAAAGCTATTTCTATGTTCCAAGAGGGAATGTCTTTATCAAAGCTTTGTCATGATAAGTTAAAAAATGTTGAAAAAAGTATGGATCAAATTTTAAAAGAGGATGGGCAAGTTGAAATAATAACGTTTCAGGAGGAGTAGTAGTGACTAAAATAACTTTAGCGACTTTTCTTAACGAAAGGAAAACTCAGTTAGATGTAAAGCTTCCTGAATATATTCACTACTTAAATGCGCCTGAATCTTTAAAAAAAGCAATGTTGTATTCTTTACAAGCTGGGGGAAAACGTCTTAGACCAATGTTACTATTTGCTACAGTTGAAGGTTTTAATGAGCACTATGAAGAAAGTATTCCAGTTGCTTGTGCAATTGAAATGTTACATACGTACTCATTGATACATGATGATCTTCCGGCAATGGATAATGATGATTTTCGGCGTGGGAAACCAACCAATCATAAAGTGTTTGGTGAAGCTAGCGCAATATTAGCAGGGGATGCTCTTTTGACACTTTCTTTTCAAGTCATTTCAACGATGAATGAAAAGTCTGTGAACGCCAATCAGAAATTAACCTTAATTAAGGAACTGGCAATAGCTTCTGGTGCAGAGGGAATGGTGGGTGGACAAGTCGCTGATATGGAGGGCGAGAGAAAAAAAACGATAACTTTGCCAGAGTTAGAGTATATTCACCATCATAAAACTGGTGACCTATTAAGTTATTCGATCATTGCAGGTGCAATTTTTGCAAATGCAGATGAAAGCTCCATCTCCAATTTAAGGAATTTTGCTCGTCGTTTAGGGTTAGCTTTCCAAATAAAAGACGACATTTTAGATATAGAAGGCAGTGAAGTTGCTTTAGGTAAGCCAGTTGGAAGTGATATTACAAATGAAAAAAGTACATATCCAAAGCTTTTAGGTCTTGACGCGGCTAAAGAAAAATTAGCTGATCATATTTTTAAAGCAAAGGAATATTTATATAAGGTTAAAATGAATCATGAAAAATTAGAACTATTAGCTGATTATATAACGAACCGCGATCGTTAATTAACGACGATAGGTATACTCGTTGCTACCAAGGCGCTTGCGCTTTTCGATTGTCTAGCTTCAGCGCCTAGCAACTCGAATGTTTCAACTAACCATGCAGAGGCAAAAGGCGCCTCTTTATGATTAGTCTCCAACATACTCGTTGCTACCAAGGCGCTTGCGCTTTTCGATTGTCTAGCTTCAGCGCCTAGCAACTCGAATGTTTCAACTAACCATGCAGAGGCAAAAGGCGCCTCTTTATGTTTAGTCTCCAACATACTCGTTGCTACCAAGGCGCTTGCGCTTTTCGATTGTTGATGGAGTGATCTCATGCTATAATAAATACGTGAGTGGTGCAGTATTCTAGTCAGTTCTCCATTCTGGAAGGCGGGCCTAAAAATCCGCTAAAGGGCACATCGATGAAGTTCCTAGTTTTGGCTTGAGGCGCCCAGCCTTGGGTCGTTGCTGGGAGTAAAGGAAGCAGGGCGATCCACAATGGCATGTGGGCGTTGACCCTTCTTCCGCGGAGGCCTTAATCTGAGCAACCTTATGGGAATTAGTACGTTCTAGATTAAGGTATGAACCTGTATAGCAAGTTTCCCCTTGCTTGCAGCGTAGCTTGCCTTGAGTGGAGTAGAGGGGATTATGGGTACCAAATTGTATACACTGTATCATGATTATTTATCCTATGAAATCTGCTCTGCAAAAGAGGATAGAGAATGGTTAAGGACTGTCGAGGAAAACTCCTAGACTGTTTGTAAGACATTTAAAGAGGATTATAGTGCGTGCTAAGTGGTAATCTAGTCTAGCGTTTGGTGACAGCGTTAAGGTGGAATTAAAGGGAAACCGCCAATGTGGCGACATGTCGGTATCTGCTTGGGAAAACCTACTGGACCTAAGACGCAGTTTTTACTTTTTAAATGGCCACTCACAAAAACATAAAAAGTAAAATGGAGTAGTAAATTGGGCTAGCTTTGATGTTGTTCAATGATAACTTTACATTTCAAATATTACATTCTACATTTAAGATAGGTGTGTTTTTATCCTTTATGAATAAAATTAGAGCTTCAGTAAGTTGGACCTTAGCAATTGCCGTTATCACTCTCGTGCTAGCGGCTATTTTTTCAATTGTATCAACGTTTATTTTAAGTGGTGTATCATGGGGAGTAGGCATGATAATTGTGCTAGTTATTGTACTAGTAGGTATCTTTTTTGATACAATAGGGGTAGCTGCTACTGCTGCTGTGGAAACTCCATTTCATGCGATGGCTGCCGAACGAGTGCCTGGAGGTAAGGAAGCCGTTCTAATTACTAGGAATGCAGACCGTTTTGCAAACTTCTGTAATGATGTGATTGGTGATATCGCTGGAATTATCAGTGGAACTGCTACTGCTTTTGTTGTGCTCCAACTAGTTCAACAAATCGGTCAAGGTGATAATCCGGCTTACCAATTTTGGATTTCGGTAATCTTTACGAGTATGATTGCCAGCCTTACTGTAGGTGGAAAATCATTAGGAAAAACAATCGCTTTGCAATATGCTACTCCAATTATTTTTCAAGTGGGTAGATTATTTTATTTAATAGAGATAAAATTAAAAATAAATATTTTAAAAAATGGAAACAGTCGTAATAAGAAGAAAAAAAAGAAAGCCATTAGAAGGTGAGGGTTTTTCTTGGATTTAACAACAATAAATGATCCGGAATTTCTAAAAAAATATGATGTTGAGCAATTAGAAGCATTAGCTAAAGATGTTCGAAGTTTTCTTGTCGAAAATCTTTCTGTTACAGGAGGCCATTTAGGACCTAATTTAGGTGTTGTTGAGCTAACGCTTGCACTTCATAAGGAGTTTAACAGTCCAACGGATAAAATTATTTGGGATGTAGGTCACCAAGCCTATGTTCATAAGATATTAACTGGAAGGGCTAATCGCTTTGACGGACTTCGTCAGTTTAAAGGTTTGTGTGGTTTTCCTAAACGCTCTGAAAGTGAGCATGATGTATGGGAGACAGGACACAGTTCTACTTCATTATCAGCAGGAATGGGAATGGCTGTTGCTAGAGATATAAGAGGAACCGATGAAAATATCATTGCTGTTATTGGCGATGGTGCCTTAACAGGAGGCATGGCATTAGAAGCATTAAATCATATCGGTCATGAACAAAAGGATTTAATTGTTATTTTAAATGATAATGAGATGTCTATTTCCCCAAATGTAGGTGCACTGCATAAGGTTTTGGGAAGGCTTCGTACCGCTGGGAAATATCATAAGGCAAAGGATGAACTAGAACAATTACTAAAGAAAATCCCCGCTTTTGGTGGGAAAATTGCGGCTACTGCTGAAAGACTTAAAGATAGCTTAAAATATATGCTTGTTCCAGGAATGTTTTTTGAAGAAATGGGCTTTACTTATTTAGGACCTGTTGACGGTCATAATCTTGATGATCTTCTTGATAATATAAAATATGCAAAAAAAACAAAGGGTCCAGTTATCGTACATGTCATTACAAAAAAAGGTAAAGGTTATGCGCCAGCTGAAAATGATGCACTAGGTACATGGCACGGATTAGGTCCGTACAAAATTGAATCTGGGGAAGTTGTCAAAAAGCCAGGACCTCCAAGTTATAGTGCGGTTTTTGCTAATACGCTAGTAAAAATAGCTAAACAAGATGATAAAGTTGTTGCGATAACGGCTGCAATGCCAGGTGGTACTCGTTTAGATATTTTTGCTAAAGAATTTCCTGAGCGTATGTTTGATGTAGGTATTGCTGAACAACATGCGACAACAATGGCAGGAGGTTTGGCAACACAAGGACTAAAGCCAGTGTTTGCCGTTTACTCAACATTTTTACAACGTGCTTATGATCAAGTTGTTCATGATATTTGTCGTCAAAACTTAAATGTTTTTTTTGCTATTGATCGGGCCGGACTTGTTGGTGCCGATGGCGAAACACATCAAGGCGTATTTGATATTGCTTTTTTACGACATATTCCAAATATGACAATTTTGGCTGCCAAAGATGAAAATGAATTGCAACATATGGTTTATACAGCAGTTGAATATAGTGATGGTCCGATTGCGGTCCGTTACCCGCGCGGCAACGGTTATGGAATTAAAATGGATATAGAGTTGAAGAAACTTCCAATTGGGAAGTGGGATGTTCTTAGAGAGGGTTCTGATCTTGCTATTCTAACATTTGGTACGACAATTCCTCTCGCCGAAGAAGCTGCGGTAAGCTTGGCTGAAGAAGGTATATCAGTTAAGGTTATCAATGCTAGGTCAATAAAGCCTCTGGACGAAGACATACTTATCGAGCTAGCTAACAAAAATTATCCGATTCTAACGATTGAAGAAGCTGCTCTCCAAGGTGGATTCGGAAGTGCTGTTTTAGAATTTTATAATCAACAATCGCTTCATAAAGTCATCATCGAAAGAATTGGTATTCCAGACCAATTCATCGAACACGGGAACGTTTCTGAATTAATGGGAGAGATCGGTATAACTACACAAGATGTAATAAAACGGATTCACAAAATCATCCCTAGAAAACAGCAGAGGGCTTAAAATGGCAAAAAAGGAAAGAATTGATGTTCTCTTAGTTGATCGGGGACTAATTGAAACGAGAGAAAAAGCAAAAAGATCTGTGATGGCAGGACTTGTTTTTTGCAACAATGAAAGAGTAGATAAGCCTGGGACTAAATTAGCTATAGATGCTGTTTTGCAAGTGAAAGGAGACGTCCTTCCATATGTTAGTAGGGGTGGACTAAAACTTGAAAAAGCGATTGCAGTATTCTGTTTTGATTTAAAAGATAAAATAGTCTTAGATGTCGGCTCTTCAACAGGTGGTTTTACAGATTGTGCCTTGCAAAACGGAGCTAAGCTTGTATACGCCGTTGATGTTGGTTATAACCAACTAGCATGGAAATTAAGGCAGGACGAGCGCGTGGTCGTGATGGAGAGAACGAACTTCCGTTATGTGACAAAAGATTTATTTACACACGGCACAGCTAATTTTGCGACGATTGATGTATCATTTATCTCGCTTAGAATAATTTTGTCGGCATTAGTTAATGTTTTAGAAAAAGATAGTCACGTCTCTGCTTTAGTAAAACCACAATTTGAAGCAGGTCGTGATCAAGTTGGCAAAAAAGGAATTGTTCGTGATGATCGAATTCATAAGCAAGTGTTAATGAATATTACTGAATTTGCAGTAGGCATCGGATTTGATGTATTAGGACTCTCATATTCACCAATTAAAGGTGGCGAAGGTAATATCGAATTTTTATTACACCTTTATTGGGATGGACATTCGACGCCAGGGAAAAATGAAGTTATTTCTATTGATAGCATTGTAACCGCTGCTCACGAGAATTTAAAAAAATTATAAGGAAAAGAGGGAGTTGCTTTCTATAAGAGGAGGTAACTTCTTTTCTGTCTATTAAATTTACGTGAGGACAATAAATTATGTCGACTTTATGCAAATAATTGGTTGTATAATGTATAAAAATAAAGTAATATACAGTTAATAGAATGAATTTGATAATGCAGATTTTACGCTACTTGGAAAATACATCTAGTTGAATAAAATATTTTTAACTAGATGTATTTTGATGTGGCTAGTTTATTAGTATTATAAAATCCATTCAATGGTCATTAGGTTTAATTGAGACGCCCTTGTTTTACACTTAATTGGAGGAGATATAAATGAATAAAGGTCAGCGTCATATAAAAATCCGTGAAATTATTGTGAATCGAGAGATAGAAACTCAAGATGAGCTAGTAGAAAATTTAAAAAAGGCTGGTTTTAATGTTACTCAAGCGACAATTTCAAGAGATATTAAAGAACTACATTTAGTAAAAGTTCCAATGCAGGATGGCAGGTATAAATACAGTTTACCTGCTGATCAACGCTTCAATCCACTACAAAAATTAAAACGTTCCCTTATGGATAGTTTTGTTAGTATTGACAAAGCAAATAATTTGATTGTTATGAAAACATTACCAGGAAATGCAAATGCAGTCGGCGCTTTAATTGATAATTTAGATTGGAAAGAAATAATTGGAACAATATGTGGCGATGATACAATATTGATTATTTGTCGATTAACGGAAGATTCTCCTGTAATTTGTGAGCGTTTTTTAGATATGTTGTAGATAGTAAAGATTTTGATAATCTTGATTCAACACCCTAAACACCACTAAGTAACTTAAATCATTAACAAGTTACTTAGTGTAGCTTGATGTAGCTAATTTATTGTAATTATCCAATTCATATAAGCAAAAAGATTTTAAGGAAGTGATTGAAAGTGTTAATTGAGCTATCCATTAAAAATTTTGCGATAATTGAAAATTTAACTGTTCCTTTTGAAAAAGGCTTAACTGTCCTGACCGGAGAAACCGGTGCTGGTAAATCGATGATCATCGATGCGGTTAGTTTACTGATCGGAGGCAGAGGTTCAGCAGAGTTTGTGCGGCATGGCGAAAAGCGTGCTGAACTTCAAGGTTTGTTTTCTATCGAAGATTCTTGTCATCCTATTTATGAAAAAGCGCTTCAATTAGGTATTGAAATTAATGAGGACAAAATGGTTGTTTTCCACCGAGACATAACCGCGCTGGGAAAAAGCATTTGCCGAGTAAATGGGAAATTGGTAACATTAGGGATTTTACGTGAATTAGGACAAACATTAGTTGATATACACGGGCAGCATGAACACCAGCATTTATTACAACAAGAACGCCACTTAACACTTCTTGATCAATTTGCAGAAGAAAAAATTGGTGCAGTTCTTCTTGAGTATAAATTAGTTTACAAAAATTTTGTAGCTATCAACCAACAAGTAAAACAATTTTCAGAGAACGAACAAGTACTTGCACAACGCCTTGACCTGCTTCAATATCAGCTAAATGAAATTGAAAAAGCAAATTTAATCCCAAATGAAGATATTGATTTAACAGATGAAAAAACAAAGCTCGCAAACGGAGAAAAACTTTATAAAACTGTTCATGGTAGTTATCAAGCCCTTTATGGAGAGGGAAAAGGTCTTGAGTGGTTAATGGACGCACTGAACAACGTTGAAGAAGCGGAGACTTTTGATAAACAGTTAACACCCTTAATGGAAACAGTGAGTAACTGCTATTATTTATTAGAAGAAACAACATCCTCTCTAAGAGATTATTATGAAAAAATTGAATTTGATCCTAATCGACTAAACATGATTGAATCAAGATTAGATGAAATAGCGCAACTTAAACGTAAATATGGTAATAGTGTTACAAATATATTAGAATACTGTGCAAAAATCGAAGAGGAAATTGATTCGTTGTTAAATCGAGAAGAAAAAATTGGCAATCTTGTCAAGGAATTAGAAAATGTTAGTGAAGATTTGTATGTCGAAGCGAAGAATTTAACCAAAATGAGGAAAAAAGCAGCAAAATTATTGTCAGAAGAAATTCATGCTCATTTGAAAGATCTGTATATGGAAAAAACGAAATTTCATATTAAAATAAGTGACAGACCAGCGTCTAATAGCAACTCGATTGTCGATGGCAAAAATGTTCATTTCCAAGAAGAAGGAATAGATAAAGTTGAATTTTTGTTATCGACAAATCCTGGCGAACCATTAAAGCCGTTAATAAAAATTGCTTCTGGTGGTGAAATATCTAGGATTATGCTTGCTTTGAAGTCTAACTTTTCAAATGGTCATGGAGTCAGTTCACTTATTTTTGATGAAGTGGATACAGGAGTTAGTGGCCGTGTAGCTCAAGCAATTGCTGAAAAAATATATGATGTTTCTACAAAATCTCAAGTATTATGTATTACTCATTTACCTCAAGTTGCAGCAATGGCCAATACTCATCTTTTTATATCGAAACAGCAGTCGGAAAAGAAAACGGCGACGAATGTTACTGCTTTAACAAAAGACGAGCGAGTTGAAGAAGTAGCTAGGATGCTTTCAGGTGTCGAGATAACAGATTTAACAAGAGAACATGCAAAGGAACTATTGAGTCAAGCTGACAAAATAAAAATAAAGTATGAAAAGCTAACCAATTAAGGTTAGCTTTTTTATGCTTTCGTAGTTATAAATACACTCATGTGAGGCAACATTAATAGTACAGCCAAGCATGGAGGTGTAGGTTAGGAGCGAGGAGAGTGAAGATTATTAATATAGAAATCAGAAAAATTCTAGGTGTGCTTCTCCTTGTTTTGATTATAAGCATCGGTTTTTTAAAACCAGTTCAGGATTACATCAGTATCCCAAAGGAGTTGGTATTAATTGAAGGCCAACAAAAACAAGTCACAAAAGCTTTTCCAGTATTTAAAATGTCCTCTAATAATGAAACTGTTTCAGTAGATGGAGATCATTTTACATTGAAAGCGGAAGGGCAAGGGAATGCTAATGTTACACTAACGGTGGGAAATACCCCAGTAAAGGAAGTTAATGTTCGGGTTCTGAAAGACATTAAAGTCGTACCGGGGGGACAATCAATTGGTGTAAAATTAAACACTGTCGGAGTATTAGTCGTTGGACACCATTTAGTCGAGAGTGATGAAGGAGAAAAATCGCCAGGAGAAAAAGCAGAAATAAAAATTGGCGATATTATTACAAAAATTAATGGGAAAAAAATTGAGAACATGAGTCAAGTTGCTCCCATAGTTCAAGACTCAGGGGAACAAAAGCAGCACTTGAATTTAGAAATTCTTCGCGATAATGAATTATTACAAAAGCAGCTAATGCCGATTAAAGCAAAAGGAGAAAGCTCCTATCGTCTAGGTTTATATATTCGTGATTCTGCTGCTGGTGTTGGGACTTTAACATTTTATCACCCGCTTTCAAAAAAATATGGTGCCTTAGGTCATGTAATCTCGGACATGGATACACAAAAACCAATTGTTGTGAATGATGGCCAAATTGTAAGTTCCTTAATAACATCTATTGAAAAAGGAAGTAATGGTGATCCGGGTGAAAAGCTTGCAAGATTTACAAATGACAAAAAAGTGTTAGGAACAATTACGAAAAATAGCCCTTTCGGTATTTTTGGCAAGTTAAATAATTCAATCGAAAATAATATCATGGACAGAGCATTGCCAATCACTTTATCTCACCAAGTTAAAGAAGGGCCAGCAAAAATCTTAACAGTGGTAGAAGGTGAAGATGTGAAAGAATATGATATTGAAATTGTCTCTTCCGTTCCACAAAAGTTTCCTGCAACAAAAGGGATGGTAATTAAAGTAACCGATCTAGAGCTATTAGAAAAAACAGGTGGGATCATTCAAGGTATGAGTGGAAGTCCGATTATTCAAGATGGCAAGGTTATTGGCGCTGTTACGCATGTGTTTGTCAATGATGCAACTAGTGGCTACGCCTGTCATATTGAATGGATGCTCGAAGAGGCAGGCATTGATATCTATAGTAAGGAAAAGGCAAAGGCGAGTTAAATCTCAGCCTTGCCTTTTTTTTAGGTTAAAAAAGTATAAAATTTTCTTGTCTGTCTAGCTTCAGGCGCCATCGCTTTTCTTATATAAATAGTCATATTCAATTAATTTAATGTTATCATTATACTTAGTGATTAAAGATTTTTCGACAAAGGAAACATTAGTTTGTTGTCAAATATCGAATAGGGTCGAATGGAAGAGTAAAACGGTGATTTCATTAAAAAAACAAAGATTTTTTATATTTTTTCAAAAAAATAAAAGGAATTATCAACTGCTTGTCGAATTTGTTGTTTGTATAGGAAAGAAGAATTATTAATGTTAGGGAGGAACAATTTATGCAGAAAATTAAAGTTTGTATTGCAGATGATAATCGAGAATTAGTAGGTTTGCTTCAAGAGTATATTTCGAGCCAGGAGGATATGGAAGTAGTAGGAACTGCATATAACGGTCAAGAATGTTTTACGCTGGTACAAGAAGTGGAGCCAGATGTCCTTATTTTAGATATTATCATGCCACATCTTGACGGACTCGCGGTGTTAGAGAAGTTAAACAAACATGGATTAGCCAAAAAAACAAGTATTATTATGTTAACAGCGTTTGGGCAAGAAGATGTTACGAAGAAAGCAGTTGATCTAGGAGCTTCATACTATATTTTAAAGCCATTTGATATGGATACATTAATTAGTAAAGTTAGGGAAGTCAGCGGTAAGGTAGAGCCTATTATCCAACATAGGTATACAAGTTCGATGCAAATCACAAAAAAAGAGCCAAAACAATTTAATTTAAATGCAAGCATTACAAGCATTATTCATGAAATAGGTGTTCCTGCACATATTAAAGGCTATATGTATCTTCGTGAAGCGATTACGATGGTTTATAATAATATTGAACTATTGGGTTCGATCACAAAAGTACTTTATCCTGATATTGGGAAGAAGTTTAATACGACATCAAGCCGAGTAGAACGGGCGATTAGGCATGCGATTGAAGTAGCTTGGAGTCGGGGGAATATTGAATCGATTTCGGAGTTGTTTGGCTATACCGTAAGCCATACAAAAGCAAAACCGACTAATAGTGAGTTCATTGCGATGGTCGCTGATAAGTTAAGAATTGAAAATAAAGTTAGTTAACTGGGTTACAAGAGCAGAAAATTAGAGTGGGTAATAGCGACGATAGCTATGGTTAACAGAATTTATGAAGAATCTCTGAATGGTGAAAAGAGTGCAGCAGTAATGTTGTGCTTTTTTGTTGTCTTTAATTAATGTTGATAGAGGATGAAAATTAAGGGAATGACTCATACTAAATATGGGAATTCCAAATTTATCATCAAAATGGAGTGGCGTGTCATGTTTGGTTTTGAAAAAATAAAAGGCTATGCATTTCAGGATGAAAAAACAAAACGTCTAGTAGAGCGCTTGCCAAAAAAAAGTATTGCTGTACTTGCTCATGAAGATATCGATATGACAGCAGCCGATATGTTAATAAGTTGTGGTGTGAAAGCAATCATCAATGAAAAAACATCAATGACAGGTATGTTTTTTCATCAAGGAGTTGAAACACTTCTTAAAGCGAATATTCCGGTATTTGATGTGGACAGCAATTTACTTACAACACTAGAAGGGCAGTTGTTGTTGATTGACGAAAATTATTTATATACAAATAATGATGGCATATGGATAAAAATAACCAGTTTAAAGAAGTATACTTTTTTAGATATAGAACAGTTAAAGCAAAAAGCTATTACAAAATTTTCAGAACAGTTTAAAGCTTTTGCAGGAAATTCGTTATCTTACGGTGAGAAAGAATTAGACATTTTTGTTGAAGAATTACAACATTTACCGATTTTAAGACAATTTAAAGACAAAGAGGTGTTAATCGTTGCGAGAGGGGCAAACTACGAAAAAGATTTACGGACCTTAAAGCCGATTATCAAAAAACGTAAACTTGTTACGATAGCGGTAGACGGCGGCGCTGATGGGCTAATAAGAATAGGGATAAAGCCAGATTACATTGTTGGCGATATGGATTCTGTTTCTGAAAAATCACTACGAAGCGGTGCTCAATTATTAGTTCATTCTTATCGAGATGGACGCTCACCAGGAGAAGCGAGGATCAGGTCATTACAATTACCTTTTAGTCGGCTAAGATTTTTAGGAACAAGTGAAGATGTAGCAATACTTTTTGCCGATTGTTCGGGGGCAGGAAAATTATATACTGTTGGAACACGCATAGGAATGAATGAATTTTTAGAAAAAGGTCGGATTGGAATGGGATCAAGTTTACTAACAAGGATGAAAGTAGGACATGCTTTGATTGATTTAAAAGGAATTCATTTATTGTATAGTGACGAAAATGAAACGCAGTCTAAAAGATTAGTGTTAATTCCAGCTTTTGTAATGTTGGCATTATTATTTTTCTAATCAGAATGAATAGGAGATAGTGCAATGAAACAAATGATAAGTGTAGTGATTCCGGCATATAACGAAGCGGACACGATAAAAATGACGCTTGTGACATTAAATCGTTGCAATTGGGTAGATCAATTAATTGTAGTGGATGATGGTAGTAGCGATGAAACAGCTATTGTTGCAAAAAAGTACTGTGACGAAGTGATTGAGTTACCTCAAAATAGTGGCAAGGCGGCAGCACTACAAGAAGGTTGGAAACATGTCCGAGGTGATATTATGGTTTGTTTGGATGCCGATTTAGGTATGACAGCAAGAGAAGGGGAAAGATTAGTCGAAAAATTAAACTTGGGAGATCATGATTGTGTGATTGCACGTTTGCCAATCCAGAAAAAAAGTGGTTTTGGTTTTATGAGGCATAGGGCACAGAAACTAATTTTTTCGAGAACCGGGAAGTGGTTTGAAGCACCACTTTCAGGTCAAAGAGCCTTAAAGAAAAAATGGCTTTCTGTTCTTCTCGATAAAGATTATCATGGGTTTGGTGTTGAGATGGCTATGACTGTTGATTTATTAAAAGAGGGAGCGGATGTTGTAGAAATTGAAGTTAGCTTTTTTCATAGAGCAACAGGTAAGAATATCCAAGGCTTTATTCATCGCGGTAAACAATGGTTAGACATGGAGAAGACACTGCGAAGAATGAGAATGACATGGTAGTGATTGTATTATTCCCCCTGCTATTATGGTTATTTGGGATAATATTTATTTATTTAGGTTGGAGTGTAACGAATTACCTTGGTGATGAAACCCCATATAGCTTAGGTCTTTGTGTACTAGGGGCTGGAATTTTTATTTTGGGATCATTAAATATTAATTCGTTTATTTTTATCTATTTGGGTATCTTATGGCTTACTGGTTTTATTGACGATTACTTTGGTACAAAATTTCCAAAAGGATTGAAAGGTCATTTACAGCTATTTATTCAAACTGGAAAGGTCTCAACGGGATTAATAAAATTGGGCAGTACTGTAAGTGTAGCTGCAATATTTTCGTTTCTTTTTTATAACGGTTTGATTATTGAACGGTTGGCGGCTTTTATCCTGCTTGTACTTGGTCCTCATGTAATGAATTTATTTGATACGAGACCCTTGCGAGTCTGGAAAGTAATTGGCGTCCAAGCAATTGCGTTTTTACCACTATTACTACAACTACAAGTTGATTTTCTATTGACGCTTATTTTTATTATTGCGTCACTTATTATTTTTGAAGGTAAAATGCTTGCTATGCTAGGAGATAACGGAGCAACTTTGTTAGGTGGAATGATTAACTTATTAGTTGTTTTTTATCTCTCTGCTCTACTGCAGTGGTTTGTTGTTGCTATTTATTGTTTAATCATTTGGGTTACTGAAAGAATTTCCTTATCAGAGTGGATTGAAAAAACACCAATCTTAAAAAGGATTGACCGCTGGGGAGTTCAACGTGAATATAGATAGCAATGAAAAGGAAGACACAAAAATATCTGTGTCTTCCTTTTCGCTAAAAAAACTTAGTAACTTATGATTGCTTTTAAAACCGGACACTTCCTTTATTGTTTTTTCGATCACGATAACGAACAAATCCGGCAATAAACCCAACGCCTAAAACGAGAAAAAGAAGTCCAGATAAAAACTGGATCAACAATGACCCAAAGGGATCGTTTAGGATACTGAAGAAAATATCCCTCATTAATTTAATTCCGTATCCAGCTAAAAGTCCAGGAATCACTAAAATTAATAGTGCGATATATCGTTGCATATAGGAAAATCCTTTCCGGATAATAGTATCTGTGCGCGTGTCCAAAAAAGAGGCTAATCAGAGCCTAGATTCGACTGCTATGATTTCCTGACTTTTTGGAAATGCCTAAGTCTTATTTTACTAGATCATTTCCCAGTTGTCCAAGTAGGAACCCTTTGTTTGAACTTCGTTAGTTAGTGTATAGTATAAATAATGGAAGTACCAAAGCAAAGAAGGTGAAGAAAATGAAAAAATGTTTAATTATCGGGGCTGGAAAAGGCGGAACCGCTTTACTAAGTATCTTAGTAGATGCCGATATGATGGAAGTGATTGCAGTTTCTGATAAAAATTGTTACAGTCCTGGTATCATATTAGCTAAAAAATTAGGGATTTTGACAAACGAAAATTGGCAGCCTTTATTAACAGAAGAAGTAGATGTTGTTGTTGAAGCTACTGGAGACAAGCTGCTTTTTATTGAATTAAAAGAAGCTTGTGAAAAAAAGGGTGTTGTTTTAATTCCTGGTTCAGTGGCAACATTAATATTTAGTCTGATAGAAGAAAAAGCATTGTTAATTGAGCAATTAACAAATTATTATTCGAAGCAAGAAATTATTTTAAATTCTACCCACGATGGAATGATTGCAATTGATGAGCATTCTATTGTGACCATGATAAATAAAAGTGCAGAAAAAATGATTGGCCTAAATAAAAGTGTTGTTTTAGGAAAAAAGATTGAAGATATTTTGCCAAATAGCCAATTAACGTATGCTCTTCGAACAGGTAAAACAGAAATAAATAAAAAACAAAAAATAAATAATGGTTTGACGATTGTGACTACTAGGGCTCCTATGATACAAAATGGAAAGATAATTGGAGCTTTAGCCGTATTTAAAGATATTACCGAAATTCTTCAAATGGCTGAAGAAGTGACAAACTTAAAGAGCATTCAAACCATGTTAGAGGCGATATTTTCTTCTTCTGATGATGCCATATCTGTCGTGGATGAAAATGGGATAGGGTTAATGATTAATCCTGCTTATACCCGCTTAACTGGCTTGACTGCCGAACAAGTAATTGGAAAACCTGCAACTACTGATATTTCTGAAGGAAAAAGTATGCATATGCATGTATTGAAAAATCGTAAAGCAGTTCGTGGAACGACAATGAAGGTTGGAGAAAAGAAAAAAGATGTTGTTGTTAATGTTGCACCTGTTATTGTTGACGGAAAACTAAAAGGAAGTGTTGGTGTTCTTCATGATCTGTCAGAAATCAAATCACTGACAGATGAATTGAAGCGGGCAAGGCAAATTATTCGAACGTTAGAAGCAAAGTATTCTTTTGATGATATTATTGGAACTTCTGAGGAGATGAACTTTGCTATTCAACAAGCTAAGCTAGCGGCAACGACTCCGGTAACGATTTTACTCCGTGGTGAATCTGGGACAGGGAAAGAGTTATTTGCCCACGCAATTCATAATGAAAGTGAACGAAAATATAATAAATTTGTTAGAGTTAACTGTGCTGCTATCTCAGAAACACTTTTAGAAAGTGAACTTTTTGGATATGAAGAAGGCGCATTTTCTGGGGCTAAACGAGGTGGGAAATTCGGTTTTTTTGAAGAAGCTAACGGTGGTAGTATTTTTTTAGATGAAATTGGTGAGCTAAGTACTAATACTCAAGCAAAATTGTTGCGAGTTTTACAGGAACAAGAAATTGTCAGAGTCGGGGGTACAAAACCAATTTCAATTAATGTCAGAGTAATTACAGCGACAAATGTAAATCTAGAAAAAGGAATAAATGAAAATACTTTTCGGGAAGATTTATATTATCGGATTAATCGAATGCCTATATATATAACGGCACTTCGAAGTCGTAAGGAGGATATTCCAGCTCTATCCAGGCACTTAATTGCCAAAATTAATCAAGACTATGGTAGAAAAGTTACTGGTATTACGAAACGAGCAGAGAAAATTTTAATGAACTATCATTGGCCGGGAAATGTTCGTGAACTTGAAAATGTACTAGGTAGGTCGGTCATTTTTATGCATTTTAGTGAATCGGAGATTGATACCCATCATATTCCGGAATTAATAATTGAGCATACGAAAGAAAAAGGTGGATTAGAAGATCTTACAGATAGATCAGCTGATCTTGACGCGTTAGCAGATAAAGTTCATTTGTTTGAAAAAGAACAAATTACTCTTGCCTTAAAAGCCAACAAAGGTAATAAAACGGCAACGGCTAAAAGCTTAAAGCTTTCGATAAGAAATCTTTATTATAAGATGGAAAAGTATGGAATTGAAAAATATAGCATGCAATAAATTGCAATGCGTGCAAATTATTGCATGTTATAAAGTGGATTGCAAATGAAAATGTACCAAGAAAGCTGATTAGCAGTGGTTTTATAAGTTGGCATAATTATTGCATTATATTTAGTGTGAATAGTCTTACGAACTGAAAGGATGGGACGAAAAGTGGATTTGGAGCAATATATGGCAGAGGCAACTGAGTATCCATCAAAAGTGATTGCTGTAGCAGCTGCTGAAGATGAAGAGGTCATCGACGCTGTTATTAAAGCAATTGAAAAAAAGATCGCATCATTTCGTTTATTTGGCAATGAAGAAAAAATACACCTTCTCCTTTCAAAAAAAAATATTAGTTTTGGCAAAGGTCATGATATTGAAGTTGTCGGCACTAGTAGCGAGAAGGAAGCGGCCCAAAAAGCTGTTCAAAGCGTTAGTAATGGAGAATCCGCTGTACTTATGAAAGGGGTTGTACCCACTTCAGTTATCTTAAAAGAAATTTTAAATAAAGAATATGGGCTTAGGGCTGGAAAAGTCTTGTCACATGTAGCCGTCTTTCAAATCCCAGACTATGACCGACTTATTTTTGTTACAGATTCAGCGATGAATATATCTCCTGATCTAAACCAAAAGGCTGAAATTATTAGAAATGCTGTTGAAGTTGCGATAACTCTAGGTGTTGAAAAACCTAAAGTTGCAATTGTATCAGCGGTCGAAACAGTAAATCCTAAGATGATTGCAACGGTTGATGCAGCATTACTGACACAAATGAACAAGCGAGGACAAATAAAAAATTGTATAGTTGATGGCCCACTAGGCTTAGACAATGCAATTTCTAAACACGCTGCAGAACTTAAAGGAATTAAAAGTGACGTAGCTGGCCAAGCAGATATTATTATGGTACCAACAATAGAAGTGGGAAATGTTTTATATAAATCACTAATGTATTTTTCAAAGGCAAAGGTTGGAGCTTTGATTATGGGCGCAAAGGCACCGATTGTTTTAACGTCGCGAGCCGATGACGCGCAAAGTAAGTTATATTCACTAGCGTTAGCAGTTCGTTCAATTAGTTAATTGGTTTATTTAAATTAAATGCTCGTACATACTAGGGGGAAACTAAAATGGAATTATTTAAAAATATGGAAATGTATGATTATGAACAGGTTGTTGTTTGTCAAGATAAAAAATCTGGCTTAAAAGCAATTATAGCTATACATGATACAACACTTGGACCTGCACTTGGTGGGACAAGAATGTGGACATATAATTCTGAGGAAGAGGCATTTGAAGATGCACTTCGTTTAGCTAAAGGAATGACTTACAAAAACGCAGCTGCAGGGTTAAACCTTGGCGGCGGAAAAACTGTAATCATCGGTGACCCACGTAAAGATAAAAATGAAGAAATGTTTCGGGCGTTTGGTCGCTATGTTCAAGGCTTAAACGGTCGTTATATTACAGCTGAAGATGTTGGAACAACGGAAGCAGATATGGATATTATTCACGAAGAAACGGATTTTGTAACAGGGATTTCAGCTTCTTTTGGTTCGTCAGGAAATCCATCACCAGTGACAGCTTACGGTGTTTATGTTGGAATGAAGGCAGCCGCGAACGAGGCCTTTGGCACACCTTCTTTGGAAGGGTTAACAGTTGCAGTTCAAGGTGTCGGAAGCGTCTCTTATACTCTTTGCAAACATCTCCATGAAGAGGGCGCCAAGTTAATCGTAACGGATATTAATAAAGCTTCTGTCAGTAGGGCAGTTGAGGATTTTGGTGCCAAAGCAGTTGGCATAAATGATATTTACGGTGTTGAATGTGATATCTTTTCTCCTTGTGCTTTAGGAGCAATTATCAATGATGATACAATTGGACAATTGAAAGCTAAGGTGATTGCTGGCGCTGCGAATAACCAGTTACTAGAAACAAAACATGGTGATCAACTAGCTGATTTAGGGATTGTTTATGCACCTGATTATGTTATTAATGCCGGTGGTGTAATTAATGTTGCAGATGAATTGTATGGCTATAACCGTGAACGCGCTTTAAAAAGAGTCGAAAAAATCTATGATAAAATTACGCAAATTTTTGAAATCTCGAAACGCGATCAAATCCCAACGTATCTCGCAGCTGATCGTTTTGCTGAGGAAAGAATTGAAACGATGCGCAAATCACGCAAGCAATTTTTGCGAAATCCGCACAGTATCCTAACTAGACATCAATAACTAAATAATCTCGTGGAGGTTAATTTATTGCAACAAGAATATCGAATTTTAACTATAAACCCAGGGTCTACTTCTACAAAAATCGGGGTATATGATAATGAACGCCCTCTGATGGAAAGGTCGATTCGTCATGATACTGAAGAAATTGAACATTTCAAAAAAATTATTGATCAGTATTCATTTAGAAAGCAAACAATTTTAAATGCACTACATGAAGAGGGTATTAACATTTCAAAACTAAGTGCTGTTGTTGGCAGGGGGGGACTCCTCAAGCCAATTGAAGGTGGTACGTATGCAGTAAATGATGAAATGTTACGAGATTTACGACTAGGTTATAATGGCGAGCATGCCTCAAATTTAGGTGGTATCTTGGCTTTTGAAATAGCGGCACAATTGAATATACCTTCTTTTATTGTTGATCCAGTCGTTGTGGATGAAATGGAACCAATTGCAAAAATATCTGGCTTTGTCTTATTTGAACGCAAAAGTATTTTCCATGCATTAAACCAAAAGGCGGTCGCGAGAAGAGTAGCTAGTGGTTTAAACAAAAATTATCAAAATTTAAATCTAATTGTCACTCATATGGGTGGAGGAATAACAGTAGGTGTTCACAAAAGTGGTCGTGTTATTGATGTGAACAATGGCTTACATGGAGAAGGGCCATTTTCCCCTGAGCGAGCTGGAACTGTACCCGCGGGAGATTTAGTTTCGCTGTGCTTTTCTGGTGAATATTATGCAGATGAGATTATCAAAAAAATCGTCGGTCAAGGTGGTCTCGTCGGGTACTTAGGCACAAATGATGCGATTGAAGTAGAAAAAATGATCGCCTCCGGAAATAAAAAAGCCAAGCTCGTTTATGATGCAATGGCTTATCAAGTAGCGAAAGAAATTGGTGCTGCAGCCACTGTACTTAAAGGTGAAGTCGATGCAATTGTTCTGACCGGTGGCTTAGCGTATGGAAAAAATTTCATAAAAGAAATTACCAGTCGGATAGACTGGATTGCTGATGTTATCGTTCATCCAGGTGAAAATGAATTACAAGCGTTAGTAGAGGGAGGACTTCGTGTTCTTCGTGGCGAAGAAACAGCAAAGACTTATCCGAGTTCCCTCGATAAAAATAAATAAATTGGATGGTGGGGTAAATTTATGGCAAAAGACTATGATTTAGTCATCTTAGGTGCTGGGACTGGTGGCTATGTTGCGGCAATAAAAGCATCTCAACTGGGCTTGAATGTTGCTGTTGTTGAAAAAGCAAAGCTGGGCGGAACTTGTCTACATCAAGGTTGTATTCCAAGTAAGGCCTTGTTAAGAAGTGCGGAAGTTTATTCTACAATGAAGCAAGCTGAAAAATTTGGAGTAAGCGCTAACAATATAACGTTACAATTTGATAAAGTACAACAAAGAAAAGAGCAAATTGTTGATCAACTATACAAGGGCGTTCAGCATTTATTGAAAAAAGGCAAGATTGATGTCTATGAAGGATTAGGACGAATTTTAGGACCATCGATCTTTTCGCCTACTGCAGGAACAATTTCAGTAGAATTAAATAATGGTGAAGAAAATGAAATGCTTGTCCCTAAAAATGTACTAATTGCTACAGGGTCTAGACCGAGAACATTACCAGGACTTGAAATTGATGGCAAACTTGTACTATCTAGTGATGAAGCTTTAAATATGGAGGCGCTCCCAAAGTCTATTATCATTGTTGGTGGTGGAGTTATTGGGATCGAATGGGCCTCAATGCTAGCAGATTTTGATGTAAACGTAACTGTATTGGAATACGCTGAGCGAATTTTACCAACCGAAGATCATGAAATCTCAAAAGAAGCTCAGCGATCACTAAAGAAAAAAGGTGTAAAGGTCATTACTGGTGCTAAAGTATTGTCTGAGACAATCGATAAAACTGAAACTGTCTCAATTCAAGCAGAACATAAAGGTGACACAAAGACTTTTAGTGCTGAAAAACTACTTGTTTCTGTCGGTAGACAAGCAAATGTTGAAGGAATTGGTCTTGAAAATACAGATATTGAAGTGGAAAACGGAGTAGTAAAAACAAATGAGTTTTACCAAACGAAAGAGTCGCATATTTATGCAATTGGTGATGTGATCGGGGGCTTACAATTAGCCCATGTAGCCTCTCATGAAGGCATGATTGCAGTTGAGCACATGGCGAATCAAAATCCACACCAACTAGATTATCAAAGTGTCGCCAAATGTGTTTACAGTTCACCGGAAATCGCTAGTGTAGGATTAACCGAAAACGAGGCTAAAGAAAAAGGTTATCAAGTAAAAACGGGAAAGTTTTTATTTAAAGCGATTGGAAAAGCATTGGTACTTGGGGAAACTGATGGGTTTGTAAAACTCGTCGTTGATGTGTCTACTGAAGATTTGTTAGGCGTTCATATGATTGGGCCTCATGTAACCGATATGATTTCCGAAGCAGCACTTGCAAAAGTGTTAGATGCAACTCATTGGGAAGTAGCCAATACAATTCACCCACACCCGACATTATCTGAAGCAATTGGAGAAGCGGCATTAGCTGTAGATGGAAAAGCAATCCACGGATAGGAATGAAAATGCAAGCGCCTTGGTAGCTTCGAAAAGCACTGGAAGACCGTCAAGAAGTGGTCTGAACCTGGACCGCAATGGACGGTCTGAAGTGATCGAGAAGCTAGGCGCTGCTCCTGCGGTTACTCGTCGCAAAACCTGCAATGAAGTAACTCAGTGATGTGTCTTGGAGTTAGATGAATGAAAATGCAAGCGCCTTGGTAGCTTCGAAAAAAAGGAGGTCTTCTGATGACTGAAAACCGTCATGCGAAAATTGGACTAAGCGATATTGATGTTCTTGATATTTACGAGACGATGTTACTTGCTAGAAAAATAGATGAAAGAATGTGGTTATTAAACCGTGCCGGGAAAATCCCATTTGTAATATCTTGTCAAGGGCAAGAAGCGGCGCAAGTAGGGGCAGCATTCGCACTAGACAAAGAAAAAGATTATATTCTACCTTATTATCGTGACATGGGAGTTGTGTTAAGGTTTGGACTGACAGCTCGTGATCTGATGTTATCGGCGTTCGCCAAAGCTGAAGATCCGAACTCAGGCGGTAGACAAATGCCAGGTCATTTTGGGAGTAAGAAAAAAAGAATTGTTACCGGTTCTTCACCTGTAACGACGCAAGTTCCACATGCAGTTGGGATTGCGTTAGCGGGAAAATTGCAAAATAAAGACTTTGTTGCTTTTACAACTTTTGGTGAAGGATCTTCGAACCAAGGTGACTTCCATGAAGGAGCTAATTTTGCTGCCGTTCACAAACTGCCTGTAATTTTAATGTGTGAAAATAATAAATATGCGATATCTGTACCAATTCATAAGCAATTAGCTTGTGAAAAAGTATCTGATCGTGCGATTGGCTATGGAATGCCAGGTTTTACTGTTGATGGTAATGATCCGATTGCTGTATATGAAGTTGTTAAAGCAGCAGCAGAGCGTGGCCGCCGCGGTGAAGGACCAACGTTAATCGAAACAATATCTTATCGATTAACACCACATTCTAGTGACGATGACGATCGAGTTTATCGTTCTAGAGAAGAAGTGGACGCAGCAAAAAAATTAGATGCAATCATAACGTTTAAAGCTTATTTACAAGAGCTTGAAATTTTAACGGAAACGCTTGAAAAAGAACTAAATGAGCGTATTGCCGAGGCGGTTAATGACGCAACAGAATATGCGGAAGCGGCGCCTTATCCTTCCCCAGAATCAGCTCTAAAATACGTTTACGCAGAGGAGGAATGATTGATGCCAATTATCTCTTATATCGATGCTGTAACACTAGCCATCAGAGAAGAAATGGAGCGCGACGACAAGGTATTTGTGCTTGGTGAAGATGTCGGTGCCCGGGGTGGTGTTTTTAGAGCAACAAATGGTTTATATGAACAATTTGGCGAAGATAGAGTAATGGATACTCCATTAGCGGAATCAGCAATCGTCGGTGTTGGTGTCGGTGCTGCCATGTATGGAATGAGACCAATTGCTGAAATTCAGTTTGCTGACTTTATTATGCCAGCAGTCAACCAAATTGTTTCAGAAGCTGCCAAAATTCGCTATCGATCAAACAATGATTGGCAGTGCCCAATGGTAATCCGTGCTCCTTATGGTGGTGGTGTCCATGGTGCTTTATATCATTCGCAATCAGTAGAAGCGATGTTTGCTGGCGTACCAGGTTTAAAGATTGTTATGCCTTCTACACCGTATGATGTAAAAGGATTACTAAAAGCGGCGATTCGTGATAATGACCCTGTATTATTTTTCGAGCATAAACGAGCGTATCGATTAATTAAGGGAGAAGTTCCGACTGAAGATTATACTTTGCCAATAGGTAAAGCAGACGTCAAACGGGTTGGTGAGGATGTTACTGTTATTACGTACGGATTAGCTGTTCATTTTGCCCTACAAGCAGCTGAAAGGCTTGCTAAAGATGGGATTTCAGCTCATATTTTAGATTTGCGAACGATCTATCCATTAGATAAAGATGCTATTATCGAGGCAGCAAAGAAAACAGGTAAAGTATTGCTAATAACAGAAGATAATAAAGAAGGTAGCATTATTAGTGAGGTAGCGGCAATTATTGCCGAACATTGTTTGTTTGATTTAGACGCACCGATCCAGCGTCTTGCAGGACTAGATGTACCAGCGATGCCTTATTCTCCGCCGATGGAAAAGTTTTTCATGATAAATCCAGACAAGGTAGAAAAAGCACTGCGAGATTTAGCTGAATTTTAAGGCATTGTAAAGAAATAATAGATCACAGCTGACGAGGGGTTTTGTGTTAGACAAGGCGAGATGCTCTGCTGATAGCAAGGCTGTCAGATGGTTCAGTCAACGAAGTATGATGCAAAATAGACCACCATACTGATCGATTATTTTCTTGGAGATGCCTATAGAGATGGAGGTTACAAATGTGGCAACAGAAATTAAAATGCCTCAACTTGGTGAAAGCGTAACTGAGGGTACAATAAGTAAATGGCTTGTGAAACAAGGAGATAAGGTTAATAAATATGATCCAATTGCCGAAGTAATGACTGATAAAGTAAATGCAGAAGTACCTTCCTCTTATACAGGTACTGTTGTGGAGCTTGTTGCAAAGGAAGATGAAACGATAGAAGTTGGCGGAGTGATTTGTCTAATAGCTGTAGAGGGAGAAACTGCTGTGGTAAAAAGTAGTAGTTCAAAAACAGTTCCAAGCGAAGTTGAGGCTCCTGCTGCTTCACAAGCTAATGATAGTCAGAAGACACGGTATTCACCCGCAGTGCTGCGCTTAGCTAGTGAAAATAATCTTGATCTAACTGTTATAAAAGGCACAGGCAGAGGCGGTCGAATTACAAGAAAAGACATTCTCTTATTAGTTGAAAGTGGTAATATGCCAAAGCAAGAAGAGCAAATAGCAGAAGGACAGTCACGATCTGAAGCAGTGGAAAACCCTATCAGTCATGAGCCTGAAGTAGAAATTAGCTTGGATCATAAACCGAAAACAGTGGTTACCACAAGTGCAGGAGATATTGAAATTCCAGTTTCTGGTGTCCGTAAAGCAATTGCTGCTAATATGGTAAAGAGCAAACATGAAGCGCCTCATGCATGGATGACGGTAGAAGTCGATGTAACAAACCTTGTTCAATATCGCAATGAAATGAAAGCTAATTTCACACAAAAAGAAGGATTTAATTTGACATTTTTGCCTTTCTTTATTAAAGCTGTTGTCGAAGCGTTAAAAGAATTTCCACAGCTTAACTCAATGTGGGCTGGAGATAAAATCATTCAAAAGAAAGCTATAAATATCTCGATAGCTGTCGCCGCGGAAGATGCTCTTTATGTACCAGTTATTAAGGATGCGGATGATAAGACAATTAAAGGGATTGCCAAAGAGCTTAACTTACTAGCGGATAAAGTTAGAAATAAAACTATCTCTAGTAATGATATGAAAGCCGGAACATTTACTGTTAATAATACCGGTTCTTTTGGTTCGATTCTTTCGACACCAATTATTAATTATCCACAAGCAGCGATACTTTCAGTTGAATCGATTGTAAAGCGACCTGTGGTAATGGCTAACGATGCTATTGCGATAAGACATATGGTTAATTTATGCTTATCATTGGATCATCGGGTTTTAGATGGATTAGTATGTGGGAAGTTTCTAGCAAGGGTAAAAGAAAAGCTAGAGTCGATCTCTAAAGACAATACA
Organism: Bacillaceae bacterium IKA-2; assembly: GCA_031761875.1. Lineage (GTDB taxonomy): Bacteria > Bacillota > Bacilli > Bacillales > Anaerobacillaceae > Anaerobacillus. The sequence continues at coordinate 1,050,758 of CP134492.1, forward strand.
CAAGTTTATTAAAAATATTATTCAAAAAGGTCAATACTGACCTTTTTGAATAAATAAGTATAAGTATTTTTAATTTGTCATGGTGTTTAACTTGAATGAAGGGCGGAACCGCTGAAAGTTAAGTCACTGAAAGGTGGTGGACTATGTAAAAAACATTCATGGTTCTTAGGTTACATTGGCTAATGAGTTTAACTATTATATATAGAACTTTGTATGTCAACAATTGTCAGAATGTTAGTAATTATCAAAAAATATTTTTCAGGGAGAAAGGTGGTCGTTTTAATGAAAGGTCGTGAACAATGGGGGACAAGAGCAGGCTTTATATTAGCTGCTGTTGGTTCGGCGGTTGGACTGGGAAACATTTGGCGTTTTCCGTATGTAGCATTTGAAAATGGTGGTGGAGCATTTTTTATCCCGTACTTATTTGCACTTTTAACAGCTGGTATTCCGCTCCTTATCATGGAATTCACAATGGGTCATAAATATCGTGGTTCTGCCCCGCTTTCATACGCTCGTATGAATAAAAAGACAGAATGGGTGGGTTGGTGGCAAGTGGCGATAGCCTTTGTTATTTCCACTTATTACGCAGTCATTATTGCTTGGGCGATGGCCTATACGTGATGCTAGAATAAAAATAGGACAACCGAAATAGAGATATTTCCTAGATTAGTATAGAATAAAATTACTAAACTAGGGGGGAACTATTTATGGGGAATCGAGGTAAAAGTTATAGTGCTGAGTTTAAGCAAGACGCTGTTAATCACTATTATTCATCTGATAAAAGCATTGAACAAGTCGCAAAGGACTTGAAGATAGGTCACTCCACTTTAAGCAAGTGGGTCAAAGCTGCAAAAGAAAATGATGGTGTAGTTAACCACAGAGGATCAGGTAATTTTAATTCAGATTCAGAGAAGGAAGTTGCCCGTCTAAAGAAAGAATTAAAGGACTCAAAGGATGCCTTAGAAATCTTAAAAAAGGCTATCGGCATACTGAACAATTAACAGAGTCTATTTTTAAAGAAACAATGGACTTATCGAAGGAGCGCAAGATATCTGTTAACAGTGTGCTTAAACTTTTAGACGTTTCTTCATCAGGATATTATAGCTGGTCTAAGAGATCAATATCTAATCAAGAAAAAAGGAAACAAGCCATAAAAACGGAAATAATAAAGATTTACAATGAATCTCATCAAATATATGGAGCACCTAAAATAGCTTCCATACTTCAGTCAAGAGGCCATGAGATAACAACGAAGACCGTGGGTAACTACATGAGAGAAGAAGGAATAAAAGCCATCTGGGTTCGCCCATATGTGAGAACAACCATTGATCCTGACTTCGACAATAAGCTTAAAAACATTTTAAATAGAGACTTCAGACCACCAGTAGCAAATGCCGTTTGGGTCACAGATATAACTTATATTCACACAGTAATTGGATTTGTCTACTTAACTAGTGTCATGGATCTATATTCAAGAAAAATAATAGGTTGGGAGCTATCGGATAGTTTATCCACAGAACATGTACTAAAAGCTCTTGAGAAAGCCAAGAAAAACCGTAAAATCAGTCTACCCGTGGTTATACACAGTGACCGTGGATGCCAATACGTATCTAAAAACTATATTGAAGCTACACCAGCTGCAAACTTTGTCCGCAGCTATTCACGCAAGGGGAATCCATGGGACAATGCATGTATAGAGTCATTTCATGCCTTAATTAAACGAGAATGGATTAACCGTTATGTCATTAAAAACCTTAAACACGCGCATGAACTAGTGTTTGAGTATATAGAAACATTTTACAACACCGTCAGGATCCATGAATATTGTGGTATGAAGTCACCGTATGACTACGAAAACGCTTTCGTAAGTTAAATCATTAAAGTTTTGTAGTTTCGAAAAAATTATTCAACTAGGAAATTTCTATATTTAACTTGTCCGAATTCTTGACATAGAACCAACGTACTTTGCCGTTGGACAACAGTGGGGTGAAGATACAGGTGGATTTTTATTCGGCGATTATTTACAACTCGCAGATACGCCAGGTCAAGTCGGCAGTCTGGTACCATCGGTATTTATTCCATTAGTTTTAGTTTGGATCATCACGCTAGGTGTATTATTTAAAGGGGTTAAAAAAGGAATCGAAAGAGCGAACCGTATTTTTATTCCATTGCTAGTCGTTATGTTTTTAATCATCGTTATTCGAGCGCTTACATTAGATGGGGCTGCTCTTGGATTAGAAACATTCTTCAAACCTGATTGGAGCGAAATTATGTCTCCAAGTGTTTGGGTAGCGGCTTATGGACAAATTTTCTTTAGTTTATCGATTGCCTTTGCTATCATGATAACTTATTCAAGTTATCTACCGAAAAAAGCGGATATCAATAATAATGCTTTTATCGCTGCTTTCAGTAACTCAAGTGTTGAGTTATTAGCAGGTTTTGGTGTATTTGCCACGCTAGGATTTATGGCTACACAATCAGGAATTGGCGTCGATGAAGTTGCCGCTGGTGGGATCGGTTTAGCATTTGTGGTATTCCCGCAAATTTTAAATTCATTCCCAGGGTTTAACGGATTGTTTGGTGTCTTGTTCTTTGGATCTCTAGTATTTGCAGGTTTATCATCGCTAATTTCGATAGTAGAAACATTTGTTGCTGGTTTCCAAGAAAAGTTTAAAGTTTCAAGAACAAAGGCTGTTGTCATTGGTGGGGGAATGTCAGCATTCATCTCAATCTTATTCGCCACACAAGGTGGACTTTACTTCTTAGATGCAGCAGATTACTTCATCAATACATTTGGAATTGCTTTAGCAGGTCTTGTATCAGTTGTGACAATTTCTTGGTTTGTGAAGAAATTAAAGCCACTTCAAGATCATGCAAATGCAACATCAGATTTTGCAACAGGTTTATGGTGGAGAGTATGTTTAGGTGTGATCACACCAATTGTACTCGGTTATATGTTCGTATTAAATCTTATTGACAATCTTAAAGAAAACTACGAAGGCTACTCTACATCGTTCTTATTATATTCTGGATGGGGAGTTGCTATTGCAGCCATTGTCGTTGGTTTTATTTTTGCAGCGATGAAGTGGGACAAAAAAGACCTAGATGTATCAACTTACTCTGAAGAAAAAGGAGAAGATGTATAATGAGCACAAGCGCAATTGTCATGATGGTTGTAGGAATAGTTATTATTTGGGGAGGCTTAGCAGCAAGTATTTGGAATGCTGTTAAAGTCGCCAAGCAAAAATAAAAATAAAAATAAAAATAAAGCAGAGGCCGTTTTCAAGCCTCTGCTTTATTTTTATTTTACCTCTGGTAGAGGATTATAGTTAAAAGGATAACTTTAAAAAATAACTGATCTTTTTCTACATTAATTAATTATAACCGGGAAAGATACTAACTGTTACTTAGAAAAGTGTAGAAAGGTGGGTTTAAAATGGTAAAAAATAAACAAAAGCAATTTTTACTCATTGTTATAACAGCATTGCTTATGTCCTTTTCGACTGCTGCAACCATAGGTGCTGAGGAAACAAATGATAAAGAATGTTCACACATGGAAAAAATCGGCTATGAAAAGAAAGCGATACGACCTCACTTTAATTTTTATTATCAACTCTTAGCGGAGAAGTATGCGCCAAATCACGTTAAAGTTTGGAACGAAGTAATACAGGATCGGGAAGCTCTACATAAACAGTTTAAGGAGTTAAAGAAATCGGGTAAAGAGCTAGATAACTTTTATGATGAAGCGTGGTTGAAGGAACATGGTGAAATCCATCAAGTATTTTTAGAAGCAGTTGAGAAAAGAGATGATGCAGCACTAAAAGAGTTAGTGCCACGTGTCATTGATCATCAAAAACAATTAAATGCAGCACTCAAGAAACGTTTAAAGGACTTTAAATAAGTTCGGTTTAATATTAGTCAAAAGGAGACAACTACATTAGTTGTTTCCTTTTGACTTTTTGTGGTGAGTCGTTTTAATTTACAAAACGTAATCTTTTCGATATAATAATTCTTGGGTATTAAAACGTAATGATTACGAAAGGGGATTGGAATGAGAATTAAATTTATTTTTCTAGCAATCATGCTAGTTCTAACAACATTTTTAGCGGCATGTGGAGGTAAGGAAGAGCAGGAATCAAATAATGAAGTTAATGGAGATATCGAGGAAAAAGAAGTTTTACAAGTATATACGACGATCTTTCCATTAATGGACTTCACGAAAAAAATTGGTGGAGAATATGTTGAAGTTAAAAATATAGTTCCTGTCGGCGCAGATGCTCATTCGTTTGAGCCAACTCCGCAAACAATGGTAGATGTTTCAAATGCTCATCTATACATTTATAACGGAGCTGGGATTGAAGGCTTTGCTGATTCAGTGTCAGAGGTTTTAAAGTCAGGTTCAGTTAAAATTTTAAAAGCGTCTGAAGGAATTGATTTAATTGAATTTTCACATGGAATTGATGAGCATGGACACGACGAGCATGGACATGAGGAAGATGAGCATGGACACGACGAACATGGACATGAAGAAGATGAGCATGGACACGACGAGCATGGACATGAGGAAGATGAGCATGGGCACGACGAACATGGACATGAGGAAGATGAGCATGGGCACGACGAGCATGGACATGAGGAAGATGAGCATGGGCACGACGAGCATGGACATGAGGAAGATGAGCATGGGCACGACGAGCATGGACATGAAGAAGATGAGCATGACCACGGAGAGGAAGATCCACACGTATGGTTAGATCCAATTCGTTCAATTGAATTAGCAGAAAATATTAAAAATACTTTAGTTGAATTAATGCCTGAAGCAGCTGATGATTTTGAAAGTAATTTTGCTGATTTAAAACAACAACTAGAGAAACTAGACGAAAAATTTAATGCAATGGTTGCTGAAGTTTCAAAAGATACGATTATTGTCTCTCATGCAGGTTTTGGATATTGGACTGATCGTTACAACATAAAACAAATTGGGATTTCCGGCATTTCACCAACGAATGAGCCTTCAATTAGACAACTAACTGAAATCATTGAATATGCAGAGGCACAAGGGATTAACCATATTATGTTCGAACAAAATATCCCTACGAATATTTCTGAAACAGTTCGCTCACAAGTTGGAGCTGAAGCCCTGTGGCTGCACAACCTAGAGGTATTAGTTCAAGATGATATCGATAACAATGAAGATTATTTTAGTCTTATGGAAAGAAATATTGAAGCACTACAAATTGCGCTTCAATAGATTTATTTGGGAAAAGTTCATCTTCAAGGTGAACTTTTTTCCGGTTGTCTAAGTACACTTATAAAAATTATGATTTGTATTTAATAGCAGTGATTTGTATATATTAATAATACACATTCCTTTGTAAAATTAAACTAAGGGTGTACAATATAAACATAGTGTTAATATTATAAATGGGGTGACTAAATTGGACTTTAATTTTTACAATGATGTTATAAGTGGGGCAAGGAAAGAGATGGTAGAGGCTGGTTATAAAGAGTTAGAAACTTCTGAGCAAGTTGATGACGTTTTAGGAAAAAAAGGCACTACTTTCGTTTGCATTAACTCAGTTTGTGGATGTGCAGGAGGAATTGCCCGTCCTTCAGCTGCATATATGGTCAATTATGAAAAGAAACCTGATAATTTTGTGACGGTTTTTGCTGGTCAGGATAAAGAAGCAACTGAAACAGCGAGAAAATACTTTAAGGGCTTCGCGCCTTCTTCTCCATCTTTTGCTTTAGTGAAAGACGGTGAAATCAAAGCCATGATTGAACGTCATGAAATTGAAGGTCACGAACCAGTTGAAGTTGTACAAAAGCTAGAGAAGTACTTTGATCAATATTTGTAATAGATAAATGAAGTTTCCAAGGCGCTTCTACTTTTCATAGTGGTAGCCCTTTTTTTTTTGTGCTATAATCTTCACTTGTAGACGACGTTAATAAGGAGCTTAAAAGGAGCGAACAATAATGCAAGAATTATATGGAAAAATTCATGAATACTTAAAGATGGATGAAGAAATTACGTTTGAAGAATTTGATCAATTTTACAAGCAGGTACTAAAGTATTTTAGCGAAAAAGCTGAAGACTTAGTAGAAGAAGATGTTTGGAAGGGTTTATTTATTGTTGAAAATATTATGTCCAATGCTGAGAACCGTATAAAAGAAGAAAAAGGTACAAAACAAAAGAAATATAAAAAAATGAAGGAACGTGCCTCGTTATGGGCGCAAAACTTCGCTGGGAAGCTTTATAAATTGGGTTATACGGAAGAACAGTTAAATGAAAGATTTGAAAAGATGTTTCAGGACTTTGAAAATTTAAAAGCGTAACGATTGACGGAATGGAGCTATTTTCCACTCCACTCTGTCTCTTTTTTTACTTGTTTCTTGACATTTCAACTGACGATGATACAATAATTAAGTGCCATAAAAGAAGCGTTCATAGTGAAATGGATATCACACGAGATTTCGGCTCTCGTAATCCGGGTTCGAATCCTGGTGAGCGCACCATACATAAAAATCTTAACTTAAGGATTAATCCTTAAGTTTTTTCTTTTTGTCATAAAATTCTATTATTTTTACTTGAGTGAATGAATTTCATTCGAGTAGGTTATAAAAATATATGATATATTTAATGCAAGCTATAAATCCAAATCTCTTCTTATTTAAAGAAGGAGGCAACTTTGAGAACATTTAAACAATTACCAATACGTTGGAAAATTACCTTTCTCTCTTTAGGAGTTGTGATTTTCTCTTTATTAATTGGAGGCATAATTTTACTAGGTTATATGGCAGACACAAAGGAAGAAGAACTTTCACAAAGAACATTAATTACTGCCCAATTTGTAGCCCAATATAAAACCGTCCAAGATGAAATTAATAATGAGAATGCTGCTCTTATTTTACAGCCTATCGCAGAGCGAGTTAGAGTAATTAATAATGCCGACTATATCATAGTTTTAAATATGGACCGAGTCAGATTAACGCATCCAATCAAAGAAAGAATTGGAACGACCTTTTTTGGAGGCGATGAAGATCCTGCTTTTTCTGAACATATTTATACTTCAAAAGCAGTTGGTGACCATGGCTACACGGTTCGTTCTTTCGTACCAATCATTAATGATAGAAGTGAACAAGTTGGTGTTGTTGTTGTTGGGAATATTTTACCGACAAATAGTCAATTATTACGAGAGATCATTAATTCTATGGGAATTGTCTTTATCATTGCAATAATCTTTGGAACGTGGGGAGCTTGGCTTTTAGCGAATCACATAAAAAAGCAAACATTCCATATTGAACCTGATCAATTAGCGCGGATATTAGTAGAGAGAACTGCGACCTTTAACGCAATTCGTGATGGTGTCATTGCCATTGATCAGGATGAGAGAATCACTGTTATTAATCAAGCGGCAAGGGATATTGTTAATGCAAAAGGTGATGTTGTCGGTAGACGAATTCATGATGTTATTCCAGACACTCGCTTACCTGAAGTATTAAAACTTGGCAAGTCGTTATTGCAACGGGAATTTTTCATACAAAATCGAGCTATTTTAAGTAATCGGATTCCAATTACTGTACAAGGAAAAACGATTGGAGCAGTTGCAATTTTTCAAGATAAAACTGAAGTTACGAGACTAGCCCAAGAGCTTACTGGTGTACAAGCTTTTGTAGATGCTCTCAGAGTTCAAGCACATGAGTACTCAAACAAACTTCATACAATCGCTGGATTAATTCAACTAGATCAAAGTAAAAAAGCGCTTGACTATATTTTTAACCTTTCTGAAGAACAAGCTGAACTTTCAACAATTATTACACAACAAATTCATGATGATAGTCTTGCTGGCCTCCTTTTAGGGAAACGTAGTCGCTGCAAAGAATTAGAAATAAAACTTAAATTTGATCATAATAGTATGTTTATTAATTATCCAGATGGAATAACAATCCATGATTTAGTAGTTATCTGTGGTAACTTAATTGACAATAGTATCGACGCCTTAGTTGAAACAAATAAAGAAGACAAAGACATATTCTTTTCAATTATGGAGGATGAAGACTTTTTAACGATAAAAGTAGGCGATACAGGTGATGGTATTGAAGAAACGATTCAGGAATACATCTTTCAAAGAGGGTTCTCAACAAAACATAAAGAAGGTAGAGGAATCGGCCTTTTTTTAATTCGTTCAATCATTGATCGAATCGAAGGCACTATTGATATTAATAGTGTAATTGGGAAAGGAACACTCTTTACGCTACATATTCCAATGAAAAGGGAAGTGGGGGTGCGATATGAATCGGAAAAATAAAGAAGAGAAATTCATTCGAATTTTGTTAATTGAAGATGATCTTATGGTACAAGAAGTTAACCGAATGTTTATCGAAAAAGTAAAAGGCTTTAAAGTGGTCGGTATTGCCAGTAATGGGATGGAAGGGCGACAAATGATTAAGGAACTTAACCCGGACATTGTCCTCTTAGATATTTTCATGCCAAAAGAGGATGGATTAAAGACGATTTCAAAGTTAAGACAAGACCAATTAGACGTTGATATCATTGCAGTGACCGCCGCTAATGACACCGCAACTGTAAAGCGGTTACTGAGGTATGGAGTTGTCGACTATATTGTTAAACCATTTACATTTGAAAGGTTAAAGCAAGCTTTAGAGCAATATAAGGAAATGTATGATCAACTTAGACTAACTGAAAAATTTTCCCAAGATAAATTAGATGAAGTCATGCAACAAAAAGAAAATAGTAAACCAGATGGCCTACCAAAAGGGTTGCAATCGATGACGTTAAAACAAATATTAGACTATTTAGAGAAAATTGATCACTCTAAATCAGCAGAAGAGATTGGTTCTGAAGTAGGATTGGCAAGAGTTACCGTTAGAAGGTATTTAAACTACTTAGAATCCACTAAAAAAGTAGAAATGGAATTAACGTATGGAACGATTGGAAGGCCAATACAGCTTTATAGATTAATTACAAAAGAGGCTTCAAAATGAAAGAATTAGTAAAATTATTGATATTTTTACTTGTTGGGATTATTACTGCTGTTTATTTTGGATTCGGCATTCCTACTGCTTCCAATACGGATGCTGTAGATGAGGAACTTATCGGACTTCATGAAAAGTATACGTTGAAAATGAGTCATGTAGTTGCGAAAAATACTCCAAAAGGTTTAGCGGCAGCTTATTTTTCGGAGTTAGTAAGAGAAAAAACAAATGGTTGGGTGGAAATCCAAATTTTCCCGAATGGAGTATTGTATAGTGCTCAAGAAGAATTTGAGGCGCTAAAAAATGGGGATGTGCAAATTATAGCTCCAGCTTTTTCTGAAGTGACCGTACATGATCGAAAATGGGTTGCTATGGATTTACCATATATATTTGATAATGAAGTTATGGTAGAGCAGGCTTTTGAAGGTAGAGTCGGTGAAATATTGCTAGATAGCATTGCGATGAGAGGTTATAAAGGATTAGCTTTTTGGGACAATGGTTTTAAACAAATCACAAATAATAGTAGACCGATTGTATATCCTGAAGATATATCCGAGCTATCTTTTCGAGTGATGCCAAGTGAGGCTTTATTTAAAACGTTCCGTTCGTTAGGCGCAAAAGCTGTAACTTATCCATTCAATGAAGTGTACAACATTTTACAAGAAGGCACAGTAGATGGACAAGAAAATACTTTATCCAATATTTATTCTAAAGGTTTTTATCAACAACAAAGCCATATGACGATCAGTAACCATAATTATTTGGGTTATGTCGTTTTAGTTGATCCAGTGTTTTGGAATACTATACCTGATATTTACAAGGATAGTATCGAGGAAGCGATGGATGAGGTAACTGCATGGTTACGAGCGCACGCAAAGGAACTAAATGAAGAAATGCTGCAAAGAATTAAAAATAGCAGTGTAACAGAGATCTATTTTCAATCTGAAGAAGAAAAAGTGCAGTGGCGGAAAGCGTTAAAGCCGATATACGATGAGTATGAATTAATTATTGGTAATGAATTAATGGAAGAAATTAAAAAATTGCAAATTGAAAAAGAGCTATAGAAAAAAGATGACAAAAGGGTAGTTATGACACTCCTCAGTCATTTTTTTTTACGAAATTTTCCAGCTCTTTTTAAAAGCTAATTGTAGTGGAACGTTGCTAGTACGACAAATAAACCGTTTACATTATTTTTGTGAACAAAAAGAACAAAAAGATCATTATGTACAAATCATGACGAATAATAAAAAAAATAATATAATTTGAATTGTTAGAAAAAACAAAAAAAACGAAACAAGGGGGAAATTAAATGACAAAATTTAAGCGTACTCTTTTTACAGTAGCAGCAGGTGTGTCACTACTATTTGCAGCTGCTTGTGGTGGAAGCGATGATCCAGCAAATAACGAACCAGCGCCAGACAATGATTCTGAACAAGAAGCTAAATCTGCGGATTATCCAACTACGGTAGTTATTGGAACCGCTTCCCAAGGTGGGTTGTACTATATTTATGGTGGTGGTTTAGGCGAGTTAGTTAATCGCGAATTAAGTGTAACTTCCAATGTTGAAGTAAGTGGTGGACCTGTCCACAATATGCAACTAGTTAATACGGGAGATTATGATATTGGCTTTGCAACACTAGGGCCTGCTTATGAAGGATTTATGGGTGAAGGTGAATGGACGAACGGACAAAAACTTGAAGACGTTCGAATAGCATTCCCGATGTATACAACGCCTTTTCACTGGTGGTCGGTAGATAGTGATATTAACTCAATTGATGACATCGTTAGTGAAAACATAAATCGGATTGGAGTAGGTCCAGCAGGTGGGACATCTGGAACTTACTTACCACTTATCCATGAATTGCTTGGAATAGATGCTACTTCTGTTCAAGCCGGTGCAAGTGATATGACTGGTCAACAAATGGATGGTGGATTAGATACGATTGGATTTGCGGCCGGTGTACCAATCCCAGCTGTACAAGAAGTATTAGCAACATCAAGAAATCCGGTTAATTTATTTGGTATTTCAGGTGCACAAAGAGATTTAGTAATTGAGAATTTCCCTTATTTTGATGCTTTTACTATGCCTGGTGAAACATATGAGGGTATTGCAGAAGAGATTGAAACAATCGCAATGTTTAACTTTGGTATTGTAAATGTAAATGCAGATGAGCAATTTGTTTATGATTTGGTAAAAGCCTATCATGAAAATATTGATTCTATGATTATAACTGCAAGTGCAGCAAGAGAAGCTCTTCCAGAAGCAATTTTAAAGAATACAGTTGTACCTTTACATCCAGGGGCAATTCGTTATTATGAAGAAATCGGAATTGATCTTCCTGATGCTGTAAAGTAATTTGTTCTAGCTAAGAAAGACTGGCTCGTTAGCGAAATAGAGAAGTTCTTTTATGCTAATGAGACAGTCTTTCTTTTTTTTAAAAAAATTGTTATTTTTAGTCTATTAGTGAAAATTCTATGACTTATAGCCATTCTTTCGCTCCAACTGGGTATGACAAGATTCACAAATTTTCTTGGTATTACTTTATTTTTCTCATTGATAATTACTTTTTGGGACACTAAAAATAACAATTTTTTTTAAAATAATACCGAAATTTGGCTTTAGGAGGGGTTTTCATGACAACTGAAGAAGAGAAAAAATCGTTATTAACAGATGAGCAAGCAAAGGAAATTGAGCAGGCAACAGAACTTAATAGTAGTGCTCGAGAACTAGCCGGGTTTACGAAAATTTTATTTTCAGTAATTGCGGTAGTAGGTGCAGTTTTTCACCTAATTGTATTAAATTTTTATCCGATTGATCCTTGGATTTTCAGAAGTGTTCACTTAGCTTTTGGAACAGTATTAGCACTTATGTTATTTAAAGGTTCAAAAAAAGGTTCGAACAAAATCACCATTATTGATTGGACGTTAATTTTATCAATTATCTTTATTACTGGATATATTTATATGAATTTATCAACTTTATTATTCCGTTTTGGTGTTATGCCAACAACGATGGATGCGTATGTTGCCTTACTTGGTTTATTAATTGTTTTTGAAATCACACGGCGAACTAGTGGTTGGACATTACCAATATTAGCTGGTATTTTTGTTGCATATGCATTTGCGGGACCATATATGCCAGGTATTTTAAATCATCGAGGATATGCTTGGGATCGTTTTGTTACCTACATTTTTGGTTTAGATGGTGTTTTCGGGGTAACGTTAGATGTATCATCAAAATATATTTTACTATTTATTATTTTCGGGGCATTTTTACAAATGTCAGGGGTCGGACGTTACTTTATTGATTTTTCTTTCTCGCTCGCTGGTGGTATGCGCGGGGGCCCTGCAAAAGTATCAGTTATTTCTAGTGGACTTATGGGAATGATGAACGGAACAAGTGCTGGAAACGCTGTTGCAACAGGTTCACTCACGATACCATTAATGAGAAAAGTTGGATACTCAGGAAGATTTGCCGCCGCAACTGAAGCAACTGCTTCGGCCGGTGGACAAATCATGATCCCGATCATGGGAGCTGGAGCTTTTATCATGGCTGAAATAACCGGGATAAAGTATTCGGAAATTATCATTGCCGCAACAATTCCAGCTTTCCTTTACTTCATATCTGTTTATTTTATGGTTGACTTTCAAGCAATAAAAAATAATATGAAAGGAATTCCGAGAAAAGATTTACCATCTTTAAAAGGTGTTTTAAAACAAGCGTATTTGTTTATTCCAATCGTCCTGTTAATTGGTACCTTACTTAGTGGTTATAGTGTTATTCGCTCAGGATCAGTTGCTATTATTGCTTGTTTAATGATTAGTTGGCTTACTCCTGATAACAAAATGGGACCAAAACAAGTATTAGAAGCACTAATACTAGGAATGAAAAATACGATTCAACTTTTAGCAGTTTGTGCAACGGCAGGGGTTATTGTTGGGGTCATTGCCTTAACAGGTGTCGGACAGCGTTTCAGCTCAATGCTACTTGGGGTTGCCGATACAAATATTTTACTAGCGTTAATGTTTGCGATGATGATTTCAATCATTCTTGGAATGGGTATGCCGACTACGGCAGCTTATGCAGTAGCAGCTTCAGTAGTTGCACCAGGACTAATTTCAATTGGAATTCCGTTATTAACTGCACACATGTTTGTATTTTACTTTGCGGTAATGTCAGCGATTACACCACCAGTTGCGCTAGCAGCATATGCGGCGGCCGGTGTGGCTGGTACTGATCCATTTAAAACGGGTATTACAGCCTTTAAGCTCGGTATAGCAGCATTTATCGTACCTTATATGTTTTACTATTCACCAGAGCTAATGATGGAAGGTAGTGGTGTTGGAATCGCGGTTGCCTTTGTAACGGCAGCTTGTGGAATTTATCTATTAGCAGCAGCAGTTCAAGGCTGGTTTGCTAAGAAAGATGCAGGAATCTTTGTTAGAGTAGTACTTGTTGTTGCATCACTATGTTTGATTAATGCGAGTCCACTATGGGATGCAATTGCTTTAGCAATCGTCATCGCACTAGTTCTTTTCCAAAAATTTGTTCAAAAAGATAAAGTAGAATTAGCGACAGTAAAAAGTGCATAAATAGTTCTTGAACGCCTAGACTTTTACTAGTCTAGGCGATTTTTTATTGACATTTGATACGATCGTGTTAATATACATACATGTGAATAATCATTAGTAAAAGCGAATAATTTTTTTAAAAAAATAGGGGGTATTACAGAAATGAAAAAAGGAAACAAGATTTTATCAATGGCATTATCAGGTGTCTTAGCAATCGGATTACTAACAGCATGTGGGGCAGAGGATAAAGAAACATTAGTAATGGGTACTTCTGCAGATTATCCTCCATACGAGTTTATTGACACAGCAGTTAGTGAAGACATTATCGGTTTTGACGTTGATGTTGCAAACTACATTGCGGATCAATTAGGATTTGAACTTGAGATTACAGATATGGATTTTGCTGGTTTAGTTCCAGCGCTTACGAATAATCGCGTTGACTTTGTATTAGCGGGGATGACTCCAACAGCTGAGCGACTTGAAAATGTTGACTTCTCAGAAATTTACTATGTGGCTGAGCAAATGATTGTCACAAAAACTGATAGTGGAATTTCTAATTTAGCTGACTTACAAGGTAAAACGCTAGGAATACAATTAGGATCTATTCAAGTAGATCTTGCAAAGGATATCGCCGAAAAAGTTGGCGGTGTAGAAGTAGTCGAGCGTAATAGAATTACTGATTTAATTCAAGAGTTAAAATCAAACCGCATCGATGCAGCAATTATTGAAGATAAAGTTGCCGAAGGACACTTAAATGCAAATGAAGAATTAGAAGCATTTATCATTGAAGAAGAAGAAGAAGCTGGTTCTGCAATTGCATTTCCAAAAGATAGCGACTTAAAAGATCAGTTTAATGAGGTTCTAAATGAGATGTTTGAAAATGGTGAAATGGATCGACTAATTACGAAGTGGTTTCATAGTGAAGTAGAGTAATTATTTTAAATAAGAGAGGAATGAGATAGGCATGAATTTGGATTTTACCCAAATCGTGCCTTCTATCCCTTTTATTCTAAGAGGGATATGGGTCACGTTACAAATCGTTAGTGTTTCACTTATTATAGGGTTTATTTTAGGGACTTTTCTATCTATTTTTAAAATTGGTAAATTCACTGTTCTTCGCTGGTTTGCAGATGCCTACACTTCGATTTTCAGAGGAACACCATTGATTTTGCAATTATTTTTAATTTATTTTGCGACACCACAATTAATTGGTTATGACATATCTGCTTTTGAAGCAGCCGTGTTAACATTTGGTTTAAACTCAGCAGCTTATGTTTCTGAAATCATCCGTGCTGGAATTCAAGCGGTTGACAAAGGGCAAAGAGAAGCAGCCGAAGCATTGGGTGTTCCGTATCGACAGATGTTAATGAATATCATTTTGCCTCAAGCGATCAAAAATATTTTACCCGCTCTTATGAATGAATTTATCACGTTAACAAAGGAATCAGCCATTATCTCGACAATTGGTGTCATGGATATTATGAGGCGAGCGCAAATTGTTTCTGCCGAAAAATACATTGCTTTTGAGCCATTACTTTTTGCCGCGGTGCTTTATTATACGATGGTAATGGTATTAACTCTCCTAGGAAGAGCCCTCGAAAGGAGAATGAGACGCAGTGATTAAAGTAAGAGAACTTTATAAATCGTTTGGGAAATTAGAAGTTTTAAAAGATATTAGTACAGATATTGTTAAAGGGGATGTTGTTGCAATTATTGGCCCATCAGGGTCTGGTAAATCAACATTTTTACGTTGTTTGAATTTATTAGAAAAACCAACTTCAGGACAAGTATGGATTGATGGAGCAGAAATTACAGATCCAAAAGTAAATATTATGAAAGTACGCCCAAAAATCGGTATGGTATTTCAACATTTTCATCTTTTCCCTCATATGGATACATTAAGTAATATTACTTATGCACCAATGAAAGTAAAAGGTTTAAAGGACGAAGAAGCAAAGCAAAAAGCATTTGAATTACTAAGAAGAGTCGGCTTAGAAGATAAAGCGTATGAATACCCAGTTCGCTTGTCAGGTGGGCAAAAACAACGGGTAGCAATTGCTAGAGCTCTTGCAATGGAGCCTGAGATTATGTTGTTTGATGAGCCTACTTCTTCGCTTGATCCTGAAATGGTAAAAGAGGTATTAGATGTTATGAAGGGTTTAGTACAAAGTGGGATGACAATGGCGATCGTCACTCATGAAATGGGTTTTGCAAGGGAAGTAGCCGATAGAGTATTTTTCTTGGAAGAAGGAAGGCTACTAGAAGACACACCACCAGCCCAATTTTTCACTAATCCAAAAACAGATCGTGCAAAAGCATTTTTAGATAAAATACTATGATTTTTCTAGGGATGACATTTCGGTCGTCCCTATTTTTCTTTGTAAGAAAGTAGAAAAATTTCGAAGCTACCAAGGCGAACGCACTATTCTCTTTGAAAGGAGTCTTTATGTTCAAAATCGGTTATCGAACATTGAAAACAGCGATTGGTGCGGCGTTAGCAATCGCAATTGCCCAAGCTATAGGTTTAAATTTTTATGCATCGGCAGGAATTTTAACAATTTTATGTGTAGAAAAAACAAGACGTCAATCATTACGGATATCTTGGCAACGGCTTTTTGCTTGTACTCTGGGAATGTTTTTTGGTGCAGCTATTTTTGAAGTGATTGGTTATAATCCATTAGCGGTAGCTGTCCTATTAATTTTGTTCATACCTACTGCTGTGTTTTTAAAAGTGCAAGCAGGTATTGTCACAAGTGCAGTTATTATATTGCATATTTATACACTAAGGGAAGTATCTGTAGCTATTTTTATTAATGAATTTGCGCTGATTATTATTGGGATTGGGATGGCATTATTAATGAATTTGTATATGCCAAGTGTGGAGCAAGATTTGAAAAAAATTCAAAATGAACTAGAAGCTAATTATAAAAAAATCTTTCAGCAATTTGCTTGTTTTTTACGTGAAGGTGATAGCGATTGGGATGGCAAGGAACTAACAGAATCTGTAGACTTATTAAAAAAAGGCAAGGATGTCGCTTTGCAAAATATTGAAAATCACGTACTTCGATATGACGATCAGTTTTATCACTATTTTAAAATGCGCGAAAAACAGTTTGATATTATTGAAAGAATGATGCCGTTAATAACTTCTCTAGATCATACTGTTGTTCAAGGTGAGAAAATTGCTGAGTATTTAGAAGATCTAAGTAGAGTAGTAAGACCAGAAGTAGGATCTGTAGATTTTTTGGACCGTCTTTATGAACTTAAAAACTATTTTAAAGAAATGGATTTACCAAAGGATCGGGATGAATTTGAAATTCGCTCCTCGTTATTTTCTTTTGTGAAGGAAATGGAAGAGTATTTAATTATTAAACGGCATTTCCGCATTAAATAACTATTTTAGAAGCATATTGAAACCTATTTTACATAAACTAAGGACAAAAAATAGGTGGTCTTAATCATGTTTTCTAAACTCTCTTTAATAATACTCCTAGTTATTTCACCTATTTGGCCGCTAGGTGAAAATCCATTGATAGGCGATCCATACATCATTGTCAATAAAACGACGAATGAATTGGCCTTTCTTGTTGATGGAAAAGTGAGTAAAGTTTATCAGGTCGCAACAGGTAAAACAGATCTTAATACTCCGGAAGGTGAGTTCAACATTGTCATCAAAGCAGTTAACCCTTATTATCGAAAAAAAGACATTGTCGGTGGAGCAAAGGAAAATCCATTAGGTACGAGATGGATTGGCTTTGATGCTTTAGAAACAGATGGTCGAATATATGGAGTTCACGGCACCAATGATCCTTTTTCAGTTGGGAACTACCTGACTGGTGGTTGTGTTCGGATGTTGAATGAGGAAGTAGAGCAGTTATTTAATAAAGTTCCTTTAGGGACGAAAGTTTTTATTACAAAAACAAATTTAAACTTTGAAAAAATTGGAAAAGAAAAGGGAGCCATTCAGTGATTAAGTAATTGCTATATTTTTTAACAAAAAAAAACCACTACAACTCTCGTGTTAACGAAAGTAGAGTGGTTTTTTTTGTTAAAACAACGCTGCGACTCCTCCAATTAGGGTTCCTATAAGCATTGTTCCAATCATAATATAGACAATGATTTTACGATATTTTCGGGGCATAACTACAAACCTCCCAAATAAATTCTCTATAACATTTTACTGTGAATAGACAAATAAAACAACCTTTCAGGAGCAAAAAATTGAAATTGCGTTAGAAAGCAGGATTTTAGTTGTAAATTAGAGAAATAGTTAGCATAGTTAAATATTGAGGGAGTGTGTGTCAAATGGGAAAAGAAGCATTAGTAAACAGCTGGATTGAAGCGACACAAGCATTGTTAAAGGAAAACCCTGAGTGGGAAGATCAAACAATGAAACAGATTTTAGCTAAAACAGCTACTTGTAAAGTGACAGCTCCAAAAAAAATTGATCACATCGGTATTGCGGTCAGTTCAATAGACAAAGTATTGCCGTTTTATGTCGATAATTTAAAGTTAGAACTAAAAGGAATTGAAGAAGTTGCATCGCAAAAAGTACGAGTTGCCTTTTTGAAACTTGGCCAATCAAAATTAGAACTTTTAGAACCGTTAAGTGAAGATAGTCCAATCGCTCAATTTATTAACAAAAAAGGCGAAGGGATTCATCATGTTGCGCTTGCCGTAGATAATATTGAAGAGCGTCTCAACGAATTAAAAAATAATGGTGTTCGTCTGATTCACGAATCACCAGTTCCAGGAGCAGCTGATGCTTTAGTTGCATTTTTACACCCGAAAACAGCTAGTGGTGTTTTGTATGAACTTTGCGAAAAAAAAATAAAATAGCGATCATTTTACCTTGATTGTTTTCAATGGTAAAATTAATGAACATAAAAAAATAGTTTGATACAAATGGAGGCATTTACATATGATTAACAAACAACGCTTACTAAATGAATTTTTGGAACTAGTACAAGTAGACTCAGAAACAAAATATGAAAGAGAAATTGCCGATCTTTTAAAATCTAAATTTAAAGCTCTTGGAGTTGAGGTTTTTGAAGATGATACAATGGAAAAAACTGGTCATGGTGCAGGTAACTTAATTTGCACATTAAAAGCTAATCGTGAGGGTTTAGATCCGATTTATTTTACTTCTCATATGGATACAGTTGTTCCCGGTAACGGAGTAAAACCAATAGAAGAAAATGGCTACATTAAAACAGATGGAACGACAATTTTGGGTGCAGATGACAAAGCTGGTTTGGCAGCGATGCTTGAAGTTATTAAAGTTATCCAATCAGAAAAAATCGACCATGGTACAATTCAGTTTATCATTACAGTAGGGGAAGAATCAGGTTTAAAAGGAGCGAAAGAATTAGATCCAGCTTTAATTGAAGCGAAATTCGGCTACGCCTTGGACAGTAATGGTAAAGTCGGTAACATCATTATTGCCGCTCCAACCCAAGCGAAAATACTTGCGACAATATACGGAAAAACTGCTCATGCTGGTGTTGCACCAGAGAAAGGTATTTCGGCGATAACGATTGCCGCAAAATCGATTGCGAAAATGCCACTTGGGCGGATTGATCACGAAACAACAGCGAACATTGGCCGTTTTGAAGGGGGAAGTCAGACAAATATTGTTTGCGATCTCGTTCACATTGTAGCTGAAGCCAGATCCCTTGTTCCTGAAAAAATGGATCAACAAGTTGAAAAAATGAAAACAGCTTTTGAAACAGTAGCTAACGAAATGGGCGGTAAAGCTGAAGTTACTATTGAAATTATGTATCCGGGCTTTAAACTAGGTGATGGAGATTATGTTGTAGAAATCGCGAAAAGAGCAATTTCGACGATTAACTTAGAAGCAGAGTTATTAACAAGTGGAGGTGGAAGTGACGCAAACATTATTGCTGGTCACGGAATTCCAACTGTTAATCTTGCTGTCGGTTATGAAGAAATTCATACAACAAATGAAAGAATGCCAATTAAAGAACTTGAAAACACTGCAGAACTAGTATTAGCAATTATTAAAGAGGTTGCAAAAAGCTAAGATATTTTAGGGGAAAGTTTTTATTATAGAAAAAAAGCAAGAAAAAACGAACGTTAATTTGATTTCATTAAATTATCGTTCGTTTTTTCTTGCTTTTTTTGATGGCGTTATGTAGAATAGTGAAGGCTCGACAGATACAGTCCTTTTCGGAAGTCAAAAAGCAACTTAGTCAACGGCCTTCCACCGGTTTTCGCCGATAGGCAGGCGCCTTGCGCTTTTCTTATAGTAATAAATACTTATTAATGAATTTCATTCATACAGTTGGTTTTAGAGTTTAAGGGGGACATACGAATGAATAAATACGATGTAGTTGTTGTTGGAGCAGGTCCAGCAGGGATTTTTACCGTATACGAACTATTAGAAGAGAAGCCAGGTTTAAATATACTGTTTATTGATAAAGGACACTCCATCTATCATCGTCACTGTCCAATAAATGAAAAGAAAATTGAAAAATGCCCACCACCGAAAGGAAGAAAGGATTTTTCGGGTTGCTTACCTGCTTGTTCAATTACAGCTGGGTTTGGTGGTGCGGGAGCTTATTCGGATGGAAAATTTAATATTACAACAGCTTTTGGTGGCTGGATGCAAGAATATTTACCTCCTTCAAAAGTACTTGAGTTAATTAAATATGTAGATGCGATAAATTTAAAACACGGTGCACCGGAGGGAATTACAGACCCAACAACGACGGAAGTTAGACAAATTGAACGCAAAGCAATGGGTGCGGGTTTAAAATTATTAAGAGCTGAAGTTAGACATTTAGGAACTGAGAAAAATCTAGAAATTTTAAAGAGTATTTATGAATTTTTAAAAGATAAAGTAGAAATGCGTTTTCGTACCGAAGTAGAAGATATTATTACAAAAGAGACGAACGGAACTTTTAAGATAACTGGGATAGTTTTAAAAAATGGCGAGGAAATTAACGGTGATCAAATAGTAATTGTCCCGGGCCGTGACGGTTCTGAGTGGTTAGGGAATTTACTGAAAAAACGTGATTATCGAATGATTAATAATCAAGTTGATATCGGTGTTCGTGTGGAAACCTCTGATGTGATTATGGAGGAAATTAATTACCATCTTTATGAAGGGAAATTTGTTTTTAACTCTTCAGTAGGGACGACAGTCCGAACATTTTGCTCGAACCCTTCAGGTCATGTTGTTGTTGAAAACCATAGTGGGATCATGACAGCGAATGGACATTCTTATAAAGATCCCAAACTAGGCAGTGAAAATACGAACTTTGCCTTACTCGTATCACACACATTTACCGAGCCATTTGATCAACCAAATTCTTTTGCAAAAGAAGTTTCAAGGCGAGCAAATGATTTATCTGATGGATCACTTATCGTTCAGAAATTTGGGGATATTCTAAAAGGAAGACGCTCAACTAAGAAACGAATTAAAGAGGGCTTTCTCGAGCCGACATTAAAAGAAGCTGTACCAGGTGACTTAGGTCTTGTCCTTCCCTATAATACGATGAAAAGTTTAATTGAAATGGTTGAAGCTCTTGACCAGGTGACTCCAGGCCTTGCTTCAGAACATACATTATTTTATGGAGTAGAAGCAAAGTTTTATTCTGCTAGACCTGTACTGACAAATGATTTCGAAACTAAAATTTCAGGTCTCTATGTTGGTGGCGATGGTGGCGGTATCACACGTGGTTTAGCTCAAGCTGGGGCAAATGGTGTTCATATTGCCCGCGCAATAATTAAAAAACGTGTCGAAAAGGTAGTTTAGTAGAATTAAGAAAGTAGTTATTGGCGTTAAGCGGATATTAGGTGTGTTTTTAACAAACCGCTTGCGTTTAAAGGTGTGCACTTCTAATCAGGTGGAGTTGAGACTTCATCTGCTAAACCGATGTTTTAGCAAAGCTAGGACGAGTTCTCTAATGTTTTATTAAGGCCCTGCACTTTAATTCAATCGTGTAAGGCTTTTTTTGTATTCGAAAGCTGATAGCTGATAGTAAAACTTTGTTTTTTGTATTAGAATTATCTAAAAGAGGTTGTTCAGTTATGAAGTATTAATTTAAAAAAATAAGTTTTTTTTGATTAGGTAGGATTTGGAATTTCAAACTTGTAAATAAGGTGTGGAAGCTGTGAAGGAATTTTATCCGAAAGATGGTCGAGTTATTTTTCATCTTGATATGAATAGTTTTTATGCATCTGTTGAAATTGCCTATGACCCTTCCTTACAAGGTAAACCAGTGGCAATCGCCGGAAACGCTAAGGAACGCCGCGGAATTATTGTCACAAGTAGTTACGAAGCAAGGGCTAAAGGAGTTCGGACAACGATGCCGATTTGGGAAGCAAAAAAACTTTGTCCAAAATTAATAGTTATGGAACCAAACTTTGATCGTTACCGGAAAGCATCATTGCAAATTTTCCAGCTTTTGAGGGAGTACACGCCTTTAGTAGAGCCTGTATCTATTGACGAAGGTTACCTTGACATATCAGACTGTTATCAATTAGGAACACCACTGTCTATTGCAGACATAATTCAAAAAAGACTATTAAATGAATTGAATTTGCCTTGCAGTATTGGGATAGCACCTAATAAATTTTTGGCAAAAATGGCTAGCGATATGAAAAAACCATTAGGAGTCACGATTTTAAGAAAGCGTGATATCGAAAAAGTGCTATGGCCATTAGCAGTTGTTGAAATGCACGGCATTGGTAAAAAAACTGCAGAAAAGCTCAATAAAATTGGGGTCATGACGATTGGAGATTTAGCAAATACCGATGTCAAAATGTTGAAGGCTCGTTTAGGTATTAATGGTGAAAAAATATCTGAGCGAGCCAATGGAAAAGACTATCGCCTCGTTGACCCCGATGCTATTTATGACTTTAAAAGCATTGGAAATTCAACAACGCTCCCTGCAGATACTTCGAATCAAGATAAGCTTAAATTCATCTTGACGAACTTAGCCGATTCAGTTGCTAGAAGGATGTCCCGAAAAGAAGTTTGTGCAGAAACAGTTCAAATAACGATTCGCTACTCTGATCGTAAAACAGTAACGAGGAGCCAAACGGTTTTAAATCCTATCGACAGTCAAGGAGATATCTATCGACTCGCTTTACTAATCTTTTTGAAACATTGGAATGGTGATCCGGTCCGACTTTTAGGAATAACTGCCCAACAATTAATTGATAAAAAGCAGGTATTTAAACAGCTTGATCTTTTCAATTATCAAAAAGATTTAAAACAGTATGAACTAACAAAAATTGTCAATAACTTGAGAGATCGTTTTGGTGAAAATATTTTATTAAAGGGATCGCAGTTATCGGCTAAGGATGAGAATGGGTTGTCTGATAAAAAAAAGCGTGGAACAAGCTTAGAAAAAGATTTCTTTTTCGAAGATCATCATAAAAAGGAATGAAACGGGTCTTCCATTTCATTCCTTTTTTGAGCAGTGATTTAAATAAAAAACAAGGACTGTTGAATCAATTTCATAATGCAGATTTTGTGCTACTAGGATATCTATATATAGTTTAATTAAAAAAATTTAACTGTATGTAGATTTAAGTGGCTAGTTTATTGGATTATGAAAATCATTCTGTTAAGTAAAAAATTGACAAAGGATATCTTATAGATGCAGATTATTTTTTCTAAACAAAACAGCTACTTAAGCCGATAAATATGTTAGAAGCAACGCGGGAGTGTGAAGAAAATGCAAATTAATAATCAAGTTAGTTCTAATCATACGTTGACCCATGATAAACCCCTTGAATTAAGACAAGGTGAAATATATCGAGCCACAATAAAGCAACGCGGTCCAGAAAATGAAGCAACTCTACAAATTCGTGGACGAGACGTTCAAGTCAAATTTGATGGAAGAGCGCCTGGACAGGATCGTGTAACCGTACAAATTTCGCATGGGCAAACAGCAGATCAGCCCGTTCAAGTTAGAGCGATTTCTGACGCGCCTAGTAGAGCAACGGTTTCTCCCCAACAAGCTGAAGCAGCTAATATAAATCAAGCACTTCGAAGCCTAGGAGTCTCCAATCCGTCACAAGAATTACGGCAGGCAGCTCAAATAATTTTAGATAAAGGTGTTCCACTGAATCGTGAGTCTGTTCAGGACCTTCGAGCATTTATTGAAAAAGAAAAAGGAACCCTACAAGAACGGTTAAATACTGTACAAGCTGTAGCAAACAAACGATTAGAAGTAACCTCTACTCATTTACGCTCTGTACATGAAGCGTTACATGGTCGACCTTTGAATGATGTTTTAACTAGTATTGCCAAGGGAATTGACCCTGATTTTAAAGTCAGTAAAGAAGAAGGGGTAAAGGATAGAACTCAGGCGGAACCAAGAGTACTGGAAAACCGTACTCAACCTGAGTCTCGAGTAACGGAAAGTCGAAATCAGGCTGAACCAAGAGTTATGGAAAATCGAACCCAAACAGAAACAAGAACGCAGACCGAGCCACGGGTAGTGGAAAGTCGTCTAGCTCAGGATAGACCAGTAAGCGAGCAAGTTCGACAAGTCCGAGAACAAGTTCAGCGCGAGCCAAATGTGCAACGCTCCATCGAACAGGTGCGCAATGAAGTCGTCAATAATCAACTTGGAGATAGAGAAGTCGCGCGTCAAGTAGAAGCGAGATTAACCGGAAGTCTTGTTACTCAAGCTGGTCAAGACGCCACTCAGCCAGTTGCTCGCGCCGAACAAGTGCAAGTCAGACCGACTGAAGCATTAAAGCAAATGCAAACAACTGTTCAAAAAGAAGCAGATTTTCAAAAAGTTGTCAGTCAACTAAACTCTCAAATTGAAAAAGCTCCGCTTGAACAGTCGACAAAAGAACACTTAAACCAAAACATTCAAGATGCAACGAAATTACAAGATCAAGGTCGTGAGTTAGCCGCGCGCCAACAATTAATGCAAACATTAACAGCGACCCAGCAGCAAGTAGCCAAAACAGAGCCAGCAATTCAACCAGAAGTGCAGCAATATGCAATGAATGAAGTTTTTCAAACACAGCAACTAAGCAGTAAAGACTTAATCGTTAAAACGGTAACAGAAAAACTCGCTAAAGCTCAAACTGACTTTAAAACAATCCAAAGAGAAATCACTAGAAATTTAGACAATATCCAACGCTTAACAGAAACTTTTAAAAGCCAAGCAATAAAACAAGTAAAACCATTACTAGAAACAACGATAAAAAAGCTCGATCATGCAATTCTAAAAAGTGAAATGATGCTTTTCACTGACATGAAAACAGAAAAAAGACTGATGCAAGCGAGTAGCCAACTTGCCGAAGCTAAAAAGTTCCTTAATAAGGGCAACTACAAAGAAGCAAATAAAATTGTCCAAGAAGTTAAAAATCTTATCGAGAAGTTAGAGTTTAAACCTTCAGAAACGAAAATAAAACATTTTATTACAAAGGAAGAGCAAAATCTGCAAAGTCGATCAGCACCACAACAATTACTACAACAGTTTGATGAAATGACGCGAAGAACTGCGGCTCCAGATTTTTCAGCACGACAAGCTTTTGATCTAGTCCGTGGTTTAGGGTTAAACCGCGATAGTGAAATGGCGATGCTGCTTGCTTCTGGAAAACAAGCTGACACAGAGTCAAATCAAAATATGAAACAAGCGCTTATGCAACTCAAACAAATGGAAGAAGAGCAAGGCCGTGTTTCTCAGCAAACAAGTCAAGCCTTATCCAATATTACCGGTCAACAGCTATTGAGTAAGTCAGATACAAATACTAATTTACAAAGCATGTTTTTCAACTTACCTTTTTTACTAGAAGATGAAGTGAAAAATTTACAAGTGTTTGTTAATTCAAGAAATGAAGGTCAACAAGTGGATTGGGAAAACTGTAACCTCTATTTTTTAATCGAAACAAAGAAGCTTGGTGAAGTGGGGATATTAGTAACTGCCACTGATCGCAATTTATCGTTAACGATAAAAAATGATCAACCGTTATTTAAAGAAAAACTTGGATCGGTTGCTGATATTTGTAAAGAAAATTTAAAAGAAGTCGGTTATAACGTTGCTAGCATTAATTTTACAACATTAACAGCAGCAGCGAAGTCTACCGTCACACCACAAGAAGTTTCCAATGAAGAAAAAATGATACCTACATTTACAGAGAAAGGATTTGATTTTAAAATATGATCGTTTCAAAACACTTCAATCATAAGCAAAGAAAATCAGTTAACGGTCAAACCGCAGCGGTAATTCGCTATGATGAAAACTCAGATAAGGGACCACAAGTCGTTGCCCACGGGAAAGGTCATATTGCAAGCCAAATTATTGAGCTAGCAAAAATCAATAATATTCACATGCAAGAAGACCCAATGCTTGTCGAAAACTTACTAGATATGGATTTAGGGGACAATGTTCCTCCACAGCTTTATGCTGTCATGGCAGAAATCTTACTTTTAATTGAACAAATGGAGAAAAACTATTAAACTTCTAGATGTTTTTAACCGATAAAAAGAATAGATGCTAGGATTAAAGATTGGGAGGGTCAAACATTGACACTAATATCAAAGGAAGCACTTCATAAGAAGTCACCACAAGAAATTACCGCACTTCTTTATGAAGCTTGTCTTAATAATCTTGAAGCAGCGAAAATTGGCATTCAAGAAGAAAACCTTGCTCGAGCAAATGAAAAATTACAAAAAGCAAATGACATATTAGAGCGTCTAGGCGCTGGATTAAACTATGAAGCTGGTATAATTGCTGATCAATTAGAAGCGGTATATAACTACATGGCAGATCGTTTAATTAAGGCAAATATTAATAAAGACATTAATACAATAGACGAAGTACTAAATCTATTAACTGATATTTCATCAGCATGGTCTAAAGCTTTAATAGAAAATAAAGATATTCAATCGAAGGCAGAAAAACAGAAATCTAATGCTTATGAGCAAAATTCAATTTATGATAATTAATTAATAAGGGAGCTAATTTACATGAAAATTAATAATAATATTCAAGCATTAAACGCATATCGTAACTTGAACCAAAATCAGTTTGCAACATCAAAAAACCTAGAGAAACTTTCTTCTGGGCTTAGAATTAATCGTGCAGCAGATGACGCCGCTGGACTTGCTATCTCTGAAAAAATGCGCTCGCAAATTCGTGGTCTAAAACAAGCTGAGCGTAATGCTTTAGACGGAGTTTCTTTAATTCAAACAGCTGAAGGTGCTATGCAAGAAGTTCACTCAATGTTACAAAGGATGCGGGAACTGACAGTTCAGGCAGCTAATGATACTAATGAGGTAGAGGATAGAGCAGCTATTAAAAATGAATTAGACCAACTGATTAGTGAAATTAGTAGTATTGCTGAAAAAACTGAGTTTAATAACAAAAAGGTACTAAGTGGTGGGGCCATGACAACTCCGGGGATAGATTTCCAAATTGGTCCAAATAGTAATCAAAAAGTAACTCTTACCATCAAAAAAATGGATGCAGCGACATTATTAATTCCTATTGCAGATATATTGGTTACCACTAATGCAACTGCTAATATCTCAATTACCAAAATAGATACAGCTATTAAAACTGTTTCAGAAGAACGATCTAAATTAGGTGCGATCCAAAACCGCTTGGAGCACACGATCAACAATCTACAAACAACTCATGAGAACTTAACAGCCGCTGAATCAAGGATTCGTGATGCTGATATGGCGCTTGAAATGACCGAGTTTACTCGTAACAATATTCTTAACCAAGCTGGTACAGCAATGCTTGCACAAGCAAACCAATTACCACAAGGTGTACTTCAGTTATTACAATAATCTAGCTTTCTAAAGAGGTAAGGTCCCAATCGATCTTACCTCTTTTTACAACTTAGAAACGACGTTTTTATGCTGATTTGTGCTATAATCAATTCATAATAAAACAATAAAGTGGTGAAAAAGATGGATGTTCAAAGAGTTGGAAGTACCAATTTAAATAGAACTGAAGCGAAAAAGACGGGGCCACAAGCAAGTGTAACCTTTACGGAGCTAATGCAAACAGGTCGTGACGAGAAGGCGTATGCGAAGCTAGATAAATTAATGAGAGACATTGATGATCAAGGCAAGTTGCTTTCGGAATCTCGTACCGTTGATGAACTCCGTAAATACAAAGGCCTCATTAAAGAATTTATGGAAGACGCCGTAAAGTTGGGACTAAGCCTAGAAGAACGACGTGGATTTAACCGTCGCGGACGCACGAAAGTATATAAAATTGTAAAAGAAGTAGACCGCAAACTTCTCGATCTAACTGATGCTATTTTGAAAAAAGAAAAAAAAGGCTTAGACATCCTCGACATGATCGGAGAAATCAAAGGCCTAATCGTTAATATATATGCTTGATTTACCAAGAAAAACTTCAGTCAAACCAGCACTTTGGCGTGAAAGGAGTTTTTTTAATACTTTACTCCTTTATAGAAATCAAATTTTCTAAGTGCATTAACAACGAAGTTGGTCCATTTTTGCTTATTCCTCTACTGGCTGATACGGTTCAATTTCTTTAAAAATAAACGTTTTTGTCGCGTTTGTAATTGGTTCGAAATTATCAAAAGCAGCAATTGGGTGCACCTCAGCTAAATTTAGTGAGTAAAATGTGTTTTTATCAACTTTTAAACTATAAATGTATTGGTCCTCGATGTGTCCTGTCGCTTTACTTTGGACTTGAGTGTAGCCTGAGATAATAATTGTCTGACATGTCGGTAAAAGTGAAAAAACATAAGAACTTAAATAAAGGGCGGTACCGCCAACCATGATTGCGTAATCTTCACGCATTTGCCGTTGCGATTTTTTTTCAACCTTTAACTTTCCTGATTTTAAAATTGATGCTTTTGTTAGTGGAATTTCTTCCATTTGTGGGAGATCAACATCTAAATAAACGGTACTGTTAGACAATATTGTAAAAGAAATATTTGTTTCGAGGGGAAAGTCTAGCTCTGCTAGGAAATTTTCTAACCAAAGCTCCATTACTTCAACCTCACCTTTAATGACGGTTTCGACTTGGCTTAGACGCTGTATTTTCTCTTTTTTAAAGACGTCTTGCGCTTGCTGAAATTGTTCGCTTTCGAGCTGATATTGACGACTTGCCTCAGCTTGAATACTGCTAAGAAAGTTGCGTCGATTAGAGGGTAAGAGTAAGCGTACCTTCTCCAAAAAAGACAATTCCTCCTCAAAATCTGTTTTCAGTTCCTCAAAAATTACTTTTTTATTCGGTTGCTGTATAGTAAAAACAACAGCTTCAGCTGCTAAGTTTCTTAATTCTTCTAGTGATCGCTCTTGGAAGCTTTGCTTATGTAAGACAAGCAACTTTGTTGTTTGTTCGTTAATCTCTGTTTCTTTTTGTACGTATAACTTTTGGATATCGTCACGATATTCCCGTTTAATGTCTCGTTCAAGAGCGGGCGGAACTCTTTGGTCATCTTCATCAACAAAAACAAGGGCATGAGATTGTTTATCAAATTTCATTGAAATCGTCTTTGGCGTGTTAGTTGATCTTTTTTGATACGATGTATTACTTGGCCTACCTGTTTTTTTATCAAGTTTCGTTCGGTAAGAAGCACCACTTCCAGGAATACCGAGATTACCATATAGCCCACGTCGTCCTAACGTAACAGTGGCTCCTCGCTTGCCAATAGATGAGCTAAGGCCACCCTTACTAATATTTAAACGTAATCCAGGGGCTACTCGTACTCGTTTTAGAAATCGAAAACTCATAAAAACACTCCTACATTCATTATTAGCTCTATCGTACTAAAATTTAAGAACATTTAAAAGAAATATCGCACAAATTTTTAAATTATTTCCAGTTCGGAGTAGCAACAACTATTTTGAAAAAGAGGTGGGGAATCCAAATGTTTAAAGGTATCTTTGAGTTTAAAACAGTTTTGCCGATTACCAAAGCTGAGGCATGGTCTTTTTTTAATGATATTAACAATTTAGTTCGCATTACAAGTTTTCCAAAAGTTTCAATTATTACTCATGAAGGTACTCAAGCAGGAAGTCAAACTGAACTTGAGTTAAATTTTCTTCTATTTAAAAAGAGGTGGATTTTAACGTATCTTGAAGTAGAGGATCAACAATTTTTTGTTGACGAAAGTAATACAGTTCCATTTCCTTTTAAAAACTGGGAGCATACGCATAGTTTTAAAGAGCATGAGAATGGTGCAATGATGATTGATAAGGTGATTTTTGAAGCCTATGTGCCTGCAACAATTGCAAAAATTGCTCTTAACCAGATGTTTAAAGGGCGTGAAAAAGCAATTAAAAATCACTTTCTTAATTTAGGAAGAGATTGACCAAAATGATTTTCAGTTAAGGAACCGATGTTCCAGTGAAGCTAAGACAAGTTCTCTGCTGACTTTATAAGACAAAAAGAAGACCTACTAAATCCGATGAATAATTCTCGGATTTAGTAGGTCTTTTATCATTAGCTTTTAAAATTTTGGTAGCTATTCCTGAGGTTAGCTCATCTTTACAAAACAATAAAAGTTCTCACCAGCCGCGTTCATATGGTTTTGGCGCGTCCACTGTCGAATTAATTTCCTTTGCAAATGTCTTCGCCAAATAGGGATTATCTAAAAAGGGTCTAGCTACAAAAATCAAGTCAGCTCGCTCATTTTTCAGTATTTCTTCTGCTTGATTTCCTGTTGTGATCATTCCAACGGCTCCAGTTGCGATAGCTGCCTTCTCACGGATTATTTGTGCATTGCGTACTTGGTAGCCAGGATAAACATCCATGCTGGCGGGAACGACACCTCCTGAACTACAATCAATAAGGTCAACGCCTTGCTGTTTCATTTTCTTCGCATAATTAACGAAGACGTCGAGACTATTGCCGTCTTGTGCATATTCATTAGCAGAAATCCGTACGAATAAAGGACCGTCCCAAACAGTTTTCACTTCGTCCAAAACTCGCTTTAATAGTTCGTAACGTTTTTCTATGTTCCCACCAAAAAGATCTTCTCGCTTGTTTGTTAATGGTGAAAGAAACTCATTAATTAAGTATCCATGAGCAGCATGGATTTCAATGACGTCAAAGCCGGCTCTTAGCGCTCGCTCTGCACCTTTTTTAAAAGCAGTAATTGTGTCTAACACTTGTGACTCAGACATTTCATCGGGAGTTTTTGTCTTATCGTTAAAGGGAATCGATGAAGGTCCGATAATTGATCCATTCACATTCGCCTTACGACCTGCATGGGCAAGTTGAATCCCGATTTTGCCACCTAGTTCATGGACATGGTCGACTAAACGCTTTAAACCGTCAACGTGAGCGTCATCCCAAATCCCAAGATCCTGGTCAGAAATTCGTCCTTGCGCCGTTACGGCAGCAGCTTCAGTGAAAATTAAACCTGCTTGACCAATTGCACGACTTCCGTAATGAGTGAGATGCCAATTCGAGACTTGACCATCTTTATTTTCAGCCATATACATACACATAGGCGACATTACAAGTCGGTTTTTAAGCGTCAAATTTTTAAGTTGGTACGGAGTAAAAAGTAGTGAAGACATTAATAATATTCCTCCTTTTATTTCGTGAAACTAAATAATAACTTTACTTTACCATAAATGATTGAAAATGTCAGAATCTAGCTACATTGATTCTAAAGCTTCGGATCATGCTACTTATATAATAAAAAAAGAAGACCAAATACTCGTAAGACACCCATTGCAATGGGTATCCGTTCTCGAGAAGAGGTCTTTTTTATTTATAACAGTTTTTTATTTTTTTTGAAACATTTCTTGATTTAGGTAAACTAGCAATGACCTTCGCGTTAAGATACCTCGAAAAGCACCTTCACCATCGAGGACACAAATAAATGGGTTATTGATAGAAACGGCGATTGCCTTAGCGAAAGTGTCGCTTATTTTCATTGTTGGAATTTTTTCTTCCATAACTTCACTTACTTTAAGCGTATGAAGAAGGTCCAGTTCAATTCGTTCAAGCCCAAGAATCGAATCTAAAATAAGTGCCTTACTAATAATTCCTTCAAGTTTAGAATCATTACCTAACACTGGAAACGAGGTGTACCCAGACTTAACGAGCACTAATAAAGCGTGTTCTAGGCTATTGTTTTGTTGGACATGAGCGACTTTTTCGATAGGAATAATTAAATCTGCAATTGTTTTATCTGAAAATGTCTGATTTTTTAGCGATTCTCTAATCATTTGTATCACGATCTTTTCATTTAGGATTGTAGAAATAAACTCTTTAAATCGTATTAATATAACTGTTGTGATCCGTAGGTAGTCTCTTTGCGGTGTAAAGAAAAAATCAAAATCTACATTACTATACACTCTGGTTTCAATACTAAAAGCGAATAGAATATTTGTCAACAAATATCATGTAAGCACTTTCTAAGTTGATTGGGGGGTTTTTCTGATAGTTTTTTGGAAATACTTTTCTAAAATAGCTGTTAGGAGTGAGAATATTGCATTCAAAACAAACCGTCAAATATTTTTGTGAAAAGTATCAATCTGGTAATCGTTATTATTATAAGCAGGAAATTATTACTCATGACTCCTGGAGTAACCTCAATTCACTAGCTTGGTCAGCGCCCAGACCAATTTCTAAAGCGACGTACATGAAACAAAAACAAGCAGGATATAAAGCTGAATTAATAAACGTTATTAAACCGCCTGCAAAAATATATATTTTCCAATAATAGTTCTTCATTAATTTATGGTAAGTCTCCAACATAATCGAAACTACCAAGGCACTTGTGCTTTTCTTTGTCTAGCTTCAAGACACATCCTTGAGTTACTTCATAGCTAGTTTTGCGACGAGTAACCGCAGGAGCAGGCGCCATCGGCTCGAGCGCTTCAGTCCTTTTCGGAAGTCAAAAAGCGACTTCTGTCAAAGGTCCTCAACCGCTTTTCGCCGATAGGCGGCGCCTTGTGCTTTTCTTTGTCTAGCTTCAGGCGCCATCGGCTCGACCGCTTCAGTCCTTTTCGGAAGTCAAAAAGCGACTTCTGTCAAAGGCCCTCCACCGCTTTTCGCCGATAGGCGGGCGCCTTGTGCTTTTCTTATTGCTATTGCCAAAATTTACTTGGATTTTTTTCTATAGAAGTTTTTAAAAGATGAGAAGCTGGAACAATTTTCACCTGTTTCGATTGAAAGTTTTTTACAGCTTCTTTTACCCCTTTTGCAGTAGATTCTCCTTCTATGCCGACATGACCTATGCCGATTGCATGACCTTTCCTTCCAGCAACTTTAATAAGTTTATGCATCTGTTTATAAACATGGTTACTTGATGAGTGTGTATCGTCCAAAAAGATATCACGGGTTGCACATGGGACACCTAGTTCTTCCGCAAGCTTGGGGATCAATGATTTGGGGTTTGTACCACTATCAATAAAATATAAGTTGTGGTCTTTTGCTGTTTCGATGATCACACGCATAATTGCTTCGTTCTCAACTACTAGTGATCCCATATGGTTGTTCATTCCTTTTGCGTGAGGTACGCTTTCGATCGCAGCGATGACACGTTTTTTGACCTCAGTAAGGGATAAATCGTTTGTAATTGGATTCGGACCTAACCAAGATTTTTTTCCTTTTTTTGGTTCAAGTGGTAGGTGAATCATTACTTCTAAACCGAGATCATGAGCAAGTTGAGCCTGCTGTTTTGATTGGTCTAGAAAAGGCATAATAGCAACTGTAATGGGAATATTTGATTCAAAAAAATCATTAACACCTTTAACGTTACCTCCGAAGTCGTCAATGATTATTGCTACTTGAAGTTCTTCTTGAAGATCTTCAGCGGTAATAGCAGCTGGAAGCAGGACAATAGTAATAAATACAAGTAAAAAAACCAATTTTAATTTCATTAATCATTCCTCCATAGTAAATTCTCTCTTTCATAATCTCTCCTATTAAGGGGGTTATTATCACCAAGCATTTTGATATTTTTCTAACAAAAAATTATGGGCGTCCTAAATAGGACTGCCCATAATTTTACTTTCTTATATTAAATGCTGCATTTAACTGACCGCGAAGCATTCGTTCACGAAGCTGACCTTGTTTTAATTCTTTTTGCTCCATTTTTCTAATTTCAAATGTTTGCATGCCATCTTCCATTTTATTGGAAATGTCAACTAAACGCTCGACGTCAGAAAAGGAGTACTTCCTGGTGCCGCCTTTCGTTCGTTCTGGAAACATTAGTTTACGCTCTTCATAATAGCGAATTTGCCGTTCGGATAAACCTGTTAATTCGCTTACAACTCCGATTGTGATTACTTTTTTATTTTTGTAAGACAAGTTTACCAACTCCTGATAGAAACTTTTTGAATTTTCCTTTTATTGTATTTCTACTATATCACTTTTTTTCTTAATCTTAAGAAAAGTTGTAAGAAAATCTGACAAAAAATATTTATTGATTTTATTATCAAAAAAAGACTTAGCAATATGCCAAGTCCTCCTATCCTACCTATCATTTAGTTTTTTTGGACAATTATGCTAAATTAGATTGTTTCGGCTCTTCTTGTACGACTTCTTTAAACCAATATTTTTGAGCGAGCTTATTGTAGATAACGACACCTTGTTGCTGCACAATAAATGCTAGGGTTACTAGTAATGCAGCTTCAGCGCCAAATGCTGTTGCGGCTAAACCAATCGCAATTGATAAATTACGTAAAACTGTTCCATAAACTAATGCAATGCCATCTTCTCGATTAAAGGCTTTTATCGCAACAATTGTACTAACAAGGAAATTAATTAGATAAAAAAAGATTAGGATCACTAAAGCAAGAGCAATCAAATATAAATTGTCGATAATCATTTGTGCTCTCATGCTAATACTTGCAAATACGATCAAAAGCATTGCCCAAATACTCAAGGGTTGTAAATTAGGCTTGATAACCTTCTTAAATTGCTCGGCTGAATATTTTTTTAATAATGCTTTAAAGGTAAAGTGACCAAGTATCATTGGTACAAAAACGATCATAATAATCATTCGAAACGTATGAAGAACATTAATTTGCACGTATTGACCAACCATTGCATTTAAGTACCAAGGTGTAAGTAGTGAACCGACGATCAGTCCAATTACGGTTAGCTTCACTGCAGCAGATAAATTCCCTTTACTAATTCCTGTCCAAGAAATAGTCATGCCACTTGTTGGGAGGAGTGCAGCTAAAGCAAGACCAGCAAACATAATTGGCTCATTTTTCAAAAAAGTAATCCCAATGATATATGCTAACAAGGGAATGAAAATAAAATTAATGAGAGCAGAATAGCCAAGTATTCGTTTTTGTGTGAGTGTAAAAACTTCTTTAATATTAAATCCTATCATCGTCGCATAGATCATGACGATTGTTGCTAACATAATCGTTGGTTGTGGTAATAAAATATCAAATTGAGAACCAATGATGAAACCTAGAATTAAAATAAGTGGAATACTAACGACAAGGTTTTTTTGTGGAAAAAAATAAAATTTCTTTAGCACGCTGTTTTTCCCCTTTCAATATACTCATGTTTATATATACCATACTGGGTATTCTAGATATTGTCAACAGAAAGATAAATTTGAAGTTTTATAGATTAAGTGATAAAATAATTAATCAATTCATGGTTCTGAAAAAACTACAATTATATATGAGGTGAAAGGAAATTATGAAAGTTTGTAAATTTGGTGGTACATCTTTAGCTAGTGCAGAACAGATGCAAAAAGTAGCAAGTGTTGTAAAAGCAGATAGTGAAAGAAAAATTGTTGTTGTTTCAGCCCCAGGAAAACGCTTTAAGGGAGATATAAAGGTTACAGATCTTTTAATCTCGTTAGCCAGTATAGCCTTATCGAATCAAGACGTTACTGAACCGTTGCGATTAGTCGTTGCTCGCTATGAAGAAATTGCTAGGGAACTAAAGTTATCAAATGAAATAGTCGACATTATTCAAGCTGATTTAGATGGACGTTTAGCCGCCATTGGTGTAAATCAAGAAGAATTTATCGATTTAATCAAAGCAAGTGGTGAAGACAATAATGCAAAGCTATTTGCATTTTATCTGAAATCGTTAGGACTTAACGCTTATTATATTGACCCGAAAGAAGCGGGACTTTTAGTAAGTAAAGAGTACGGGAATGCCCAAGTGTTACCAGAAGCATATGATAATTTATATGAACTTAGAAAAAAAGAAGGAATTTTAATTTTTCCGGGATTTTTTGGCTATACTCACGAGGGAACTCTTGTAACATTCCCTAGAGGAGGGTCTGACATTACAGGTTCAATCGTTGCGGCAGGTGTTAAAGCCGAGCTTTATGAAAACTTTACTGATGTTGATTCTGTGTATGTAGCCAATCCAAATGTTGTTGAAGATCCAGTTGGTATTAAAGAGTTAACTTATCGAGAAATGCGAGAGTTATCTTATGCTGGTTTTTCGGTTTTCCATGACGAGGCGTTAATACCTGCTTTTCGAAAAGGAATTCCTGTTTGTATTAAAAATACGAATAACCCCGAGGCTAGGGGAACAATGGTCGTCAATAAGCGTAATTACATGACTAACCCAGTTGTTGGGATCGCTAGCGATTCTGGTTTTAGTACAATTTATGTTAGAAAGTATTTAATGAACCGTGAAATTGGGTTTGGACGTCGACTTTTAGAAATAATCGAAGATGAAGGTTTGTCGTATGAGCATATGCCATCAGGGATTGATGATACATCAGTTATTCTTAGAGATTGTGACTTAACCCTTGAGATTGAAGCAAGAATTATTAGTAGAGTTGAGAAAGAACTCAACGCTGATGATGTTCATATTGAACATGGTTTTGCGATGGTGATGATCGTTGGTGAGGGAATGCAGAAAATGGTTGGTATTTCTGCTAAAGCTACCGCAGCACTTGCAAGAGGTGGAGTGAATATTCACATGATTAACCAAGGTTCTTCTGAAGTTAGTATGGTTTTCGGTGTTAAAGCTGTTCAAGCCGATAACGCCGTAAGAGAATTGTATAATGATTTTTTTGCTAAAGTAGAAAACCCAGTTCTTTAAGAACTGGGTTTTTTTCTTGTCTAGCTCGGGCATCTAGTTTCTCAAATACTTCAACTTACGAGAAACAAGGTGTTTGTGCTTTTTCATATGTTGTTTTTGTGTTTTTCTTTTTCATTAGACAAATTAATGATTAAATGTTTTAATTCTCTTACTTCATTTTTAAGCTCTAATAGTTCATCTTTTTCGCCAGCTGAATCGGCCTTGTCAACGTTACTAACAATAACCCCGATAAACAGGTTGAAAACAACAAATGTGCCAAGGAGAACAAATAAGACAAAATAAAGCCAAGACCAAGGTAGTTCATGAAAAATTGGCCACATGATACCACTTGCCCATGATTCTAGTGTGACGACCTGGAATAAAGTTAGTAAAGATAGTTGAAGTGAGCCGAAATATTCTGGTGCTACTTCAGCAAATAACATTGTTCCTGTAACTCCAAAAATATAAAAGATAATGCTCATTAAAAGTAAAATATTACCTAATGCTGGAATAGTTAACAGTAGTGCATCAACTAGCTTGCGTAATGATGGTAAGACCGAAATTGCTCGAAAGACACGGAGAACACGTAAAATCCGTAAAACTGTCACAAAATGAGCGCCTACAAAAATATGACCAGCAGCCACAATTAAAAAATCAAACCAATTCCAACTGTTTTTGAAAAAATCAATAAACTTTCTTTCAGCTATCATTCTTGCGACTATTTCAACTGTAAAAATCCAGAGTAATAATTTGTCTAAAATTCCAAAAAGAGTTTTATTAGCTGCGTAAATAGTTGGATACGTTTCTAAACCGACTATGATGGCATTAATCATAATTAATGTAAGAATTGTTCCAGTAAAATATTTATGATTGACAAGATCAGCAATTAATTGAATGATTGGCGATCGTTTTTGTTGCTTTTTACTCACTTGCGGCATCGCTTTTCCTCCACGTCTAATTTTTAAAATACTAGCTTTCATTCTACTAAATTTTTTCTGAAGATGATAGAGGTTTTGATCGTTTTATACGTAAAGTAGAAAGCATAATAAAAACGGACCAGACAAGATATCGGCTCCGTTTTCATTGTCTAGCTTGTCAAACGTTTCAACATAGCATTTTCCGAAGTTGCCAAAGTGCTTGCATTTTTCTAAGGATTACTGATTTGAATAGAGGTTGCCAAGTTCCTTTGAGCGTTCGGTAGCGCGCTTTACACACTCAATCATCGCTTCCTGGAAATGATAGCTTTCCAAAACTTTAATCCCTGCTTCTGTTGTACCATTGGGACTCATCACTTGTTTATAAAGTGTTTGTGGAGATAGGTCACTAGCTTTTATTCTTTCCGCGGCGCCAATGAGTACTTGGCAAATAAGCTGTTTTGCTAGAGCTTCATCTAGGCCAATTTCACTTGCGCTTTTTTCTAGCGCCTCGATTAAGTAATAAATATAAGCGGGACCAGACCCTGAGAGTCCGGTAATCGCATCTTGCTTTTTTTCCTCTACAATAACAACCTCGCCGATAGCTTTGAACAGTGCTTCTGATATTTCTAGATGTTGGCCAGTTGCAAAGCTCCCAGCAGAAATAGCTGTCATCGATGCGCCCACTGCAGCAGAAGTATTAGGCATTGTTCTAATAACTGGTGCATCATGTTCAAGTAAACGAGAAATACAGGCGGTTGATACACCGGCTAATACAGAGATGATTAACTGCTCGTTTGTTGTTGCCGATTTTAGCTTTGTGATCATTTCTTCAATATCTTTTGATTTTGTCGCTAAAATAATAATATCCATAGTTGGCAGGACTTCTTGATAATTTGAAAAGGTTTCAACATGATACTTTTCTTTTAAATGCTGTAACCGAACTTTGTTACTGTAATTTGTTACGTGAATTTGTTGGGGCTGCAATATTTTTTTTGCTAAAACCCCTGAAATAATCGCTTCAGCCATATTACCGGCTCCGATAAAAGCTACTTTTATATTTGTTAACATATAATCAACCCCTGTTAAAAATGTTGGAAAGTGGAAAGTGGAAAGTAGAAAGTGGAAAGTAGAAAGTTGGAAAGGAAAAGCAAAAAATGAAGGTAAAAATAACAGCCTTTAAAAGCTTTGGACCTACCTTTCCAACCTTTCAACTTCACCTAAAAAGCTCTTGACCTTCCTAACAACTAACTACGAACGAACTTGACCATTTCCTAAAATGATATATTTTGATGATGTTAATGCTTCTAACCCCATTGGTCCCCGAGCATGAAGCTTTTGTGTACTAATGCCAATTTCAGCGCCGAAACCAAATTCAAATCCATCGGTAAAGCGGGTCGAGGCATTATGATAGAGAGCTGCTGCATCAACAAAGGTGAAAAATTTATCGACATTCTTTTGCTCCCTAGAAACAATTGCTTCTGAATGTTTAGATCCGTATGCACTGATGTGCTTAATGGCGTCATCGACATTGTCAACAATTTTTACTGCTAGTGTTAAATTTAGAAATTCTGTTGACCAGTCTTCTTCGCTGGCACTAATAATCCGACTGTCTAATTGAATCGAAACTTTATCGCCGCGAAGCTCAACTTTATTTTTGATAAGGGCATCGACTAAGCTAGTGAAATTCGCTTCAGCCCACTTTTTATGAACAATAATGGTTTCACAGGCATTACAAACTGATGGACGTTGTGTTTTTGCGTTAACGGCAATGTCGATGGCCATAGTTGGGTTGGCAGTTTCATCAATATAGACGTGACAGTTTCCAACCCCTGTTTCTAACACTGGAACAGAAGCCTTTTCGACAACAGCTTGAATCAATTTCGCGCCACCTCGAGGAATAAGTACGTCTAAATACTGATTAAGTTTAAACATTTTTTCCGCTGTTTCGTGGCTCGTATCCTCAATTAGCTGAACGGCTTCTTTAGGAAGTGAGCTTTTTTCTAGTCCTTGATGAATGACAGTAACTAACGCCTTATTCGAATGAATTGCCGAAGAACTTCCACGCAGTAACACGGCGTTACCGGTTTTTAAGCAGAGGCTGGCCGCATCTACTGTTACGTTTGGTCTTGCTTCATAAATCATCCCAATAACTCCTAGTGGTACCCGGACTTTTTTTAGTAATAAGCCGTTTGGACGCTTTGTTTCAAACGTTGTTTCACCAACAGGATCTTCTAAATCAACAAGCTGACTAAGGGCAAAGGCCATGTCTTTAATTCTAGGTTCTGTTAATCTAAGACGGTCCAATAAACCTTCGGAAAGGCCATTTGCTGTTCCAATTTCAATATCCTTATAGTTTTCTTGGATAATGTAATCAATTTCAGTTACTAATGCTTCACTAATGAGTTGAAGAGCAGCGTTTTTTTCTACGGTTGAAGCAGCGCCTAGGAGCCCTGTTATTTCACTTGCTTTTTTTGCTTTTGTTACTAGTTCACTCATTTTTATTCACTCCTTAATTTAAAATTGTAATCCAATGATTGCGGTGAATGGCTTCAACATAAGGACAGTCCAATTTCTTTTTTGCTTCGGAACTGGTCTTTCCTTTGATCGTACGTAGTTGATCTGAAGAGTAGTTTACTTGACCTCTGCCAATGACTTTGCCATGACAACTAATCACTTCGACAACGTCTCCTTTTTGAAATGTTCCAGTAACTTCTTTAATGCCAACAGGCAATAAGCTTTTTCCTTTTGATAAAATAGCGGTAGCAGCACCTTCGTCAATAATGACTTTTCCATTTGTACTAGAATGATAGGCAATCCATTGCTTTTTATTTTTAATATTTTTTTTATTAGTTGTACCAATATAGGTTCCATCACCTTTTCCAAGTAAAATATCGGTTAGTTTGTCTTCGCCTTCTCCAGTGCCGATAAATACATTTGCCCCTATATCAGTGGCGGTTTTTGCTGCTTCTATTTTTGAGCGCATTCCACCTGTACCTAACTTTGAACCAGTGGCTTTGGCTTGATCTAATAATTCATCATTAATAATAGGAAGGTAATGATATTTTTTTGCATTTGGATTTTTACGAGGGTCCTGATCATAAAGTCCATTAATGTCTGTTAAAATTGCTAAAAAGTCGGCGTGGACAAGTCCGCTTACGAGCGCCGAAAGCATATCGTTGTCACCAAATGTAAGTTCCTCAATAGAAGTTGAATCGTTTTCATTAATAATGGGCACAATACCACGCTGCAATAGTTCGTTTAATACTGCATAAGCATTGCTGTATTTTTCTTGACTTAAAAAATCATGACGAGTTAAAAGGAGCTGGGCAACGACAATGTCATGACTTGCAAAAACTTCTTCATAACCTTGCATTAGTAGGCCTTGACCGACAGCTGCAGCGGCTTGTTTGCCAGCTATTGTAACTGGTCTTGTTGGGTAACCAAGCTTTCGAAACCCAGCGGCAACAGCTCCAGATGAAATTAAAATCACATCATGACCGTCGTTTTTAAGTTTTGCTAGTGCATTGGCATGCTCGGTAAGCTTTTCTTTAGAAAGTCCACCTTGAACGTTTGTTAATGAGCTACTGCCAATTTTTACGACAATTCGCTGCTTACTCATAATTACCCCTCTTTTTTTGTTGGAATTTATAATTGTTTGATCGAGATTATCCGGCTAAGAATACCGAACTTTTGAACATCTTTCTAAAGTAAAATAAAAAAACCTTCCATCCTTATAAAAGGACGGAAGGCTATCATCCGCGGTACCACCTTAATTGACATCATCTAGATGTCCTCTTAACATCGTTAACGCCGATGTGACGGTTAGGTTTTGCCTAACAGCTCGGGGGCAGGTTCAATACGTTCTTGGCGATGGAATTTTTCAGCCGCTGAATTCCACTCTCTTTCGCTAAAACAATTATTTACTAATCCCTTCAATGCTTTTTCGATCTAAACATCTATTTTTGCTTTTTTAAATTATCTGATAGTTTAGGTTCTCTGTCAATACTTTTAAATTTACTGTTCATTGAATTATAATAAATAATAATAATGAAGTAAAGGAGTGAATTTCATAATACCATTGAATTAGCCATATCAATCTGCATTTAGTTGAGGATGGTTCAACTCAACTAAATGCAGTATGCTAATGGTGCTAGATCAGTATTATGAAATTCATTGAAAGGAATGATTAATTTGAAACGGAATAATAATTTGAAACAAAAAATTATTGTTATTACGGGAGCGTCAAGTGGAATTGGTTTGATGTTGGCTTTAGATGTGGCAAAAAAGGGCGCAATACCAATTTTACTTGCCCGTTCCACAGATAAGTTAAAGCAAGCAAAAGCAGATATTTTAAGAAAAACAGGCATGAAAGCTGATTATTTTACAGTCGATGTTAGTGATAGCGAATCAGTAGCAGAAACTTTTAGGCAAATTTTAGAAAGATATAAAAAAGTAGATGTTCTAATTAACAATGCTGGATATGCGATATTCGATTCGTTTTTAAATGCAAAAGCAGATGATATAAAAGGAATGTTTGCGGTTAATGTATATGGATTAATTGCTTGTACAAAAGCAGTTTTACCGGGGATGATCGAACGAAACGAAGGACATATCATAAATATTGCCTCACAAGCAGGGAAATTAGCAACACCAAAATCAAGTGTTTACGCTGCAACAAAGCACGCTGTTTTAGCTATTACGAACAGTACACGGATGGAACTAATCGATACGAATTTAGTTATTAGCGCCGTAAACCCTGGTCCGATTAAAACTCCTTTTTTTGACCGTGCTGATGCGACTGGAACTTATATAAAAAAGGTAGAGAAGTTTATGCTGGAGCCGGGATTCGTCTCTGCAAAAATAATTCAATTAAT
Organism: Bacillaceae bacterium IKA-2; assembly: GCA_031761875.1. Lineage (GTDB taxonomy): Bacteria > Bacillota > Bacilli > Bacillales > Anaerobacillaceae > Anaerobacillus. The sequence continues at coordinate 1,093,088 of CP134492.1, forward strand.
CGAGCGTCCAAGAAGAGAAATTAATTTACCTAGGTGGATGGGACTAGGGACAACTTTTTATCAGCTGTTTCCTGGCCTTTTCGAAAAATTAGCTGGAAAGAAACTTAATCAGAAGTAGAGTATTAGTTGAATGTTCATTTCTTATATAGAACTATTAAGGAGTAAATATTCAACTGGTATTTTTTTTCAGTTGAAAACAGAACGTATATTCGTTTATAATAAGAGACACAATAGGAATGTATGTTCTTGCTATGTGTGTTGACAGGATAATTCTTAGGAGAAAGCAGGGTGATCATGCTAATTGACTATGACTCATTTCCAAAACGAACGATATTTTGTGTTGATATGAAGAGTTTTTATGCCAGTTGTTCAGCTTTAGCGCTTGGACTTGATCCACTGACGTGCTATTTGGCTGTCGTTGGTGACACAAAAAGAGATGGAAGTGTTGTTTTGGCAGCGACTCCGCGCCTGAAAAAGGAATTTGGGATTAAAACCGGCAGTCGTCTTTTTGAAATTCCTAGCGATGCAAAAATTCAAGTTGTCAATGCTGAAATGGCTAGATATTTAGAGATTTCGATTCGTTTGACAGAGTTTTTTAATCGTTATGTTCCTTTAGAAGCGATTCATACGTATAGCGTTGATGAAAGCTTTCTTGATGTAAAAGGAACAGAACGACTTTGGGGGAACAAGTGGACGTTGGCAAATCGAATTAGAACAGAGATGTTGGCCGAGCTAGGTTTAGCCTGTTCAATCGGGATCGGACCAAATATGCTGCTAGCAAAAGTATGTTTAGATTTAGAAGCAAAAGAAAAGGGAGTAGCAGAGTGGACCTATGCTGAAGTTGAGAGTAAGCTTTGGAATGTTTCACCATTGAGGAAGATGTGGGGGATCGGTTCGCAAATTGAGAAGCGTTTAAATAAAATAGGGATTTTTTCGATTGGTCAATTAGCTGCTGCACCATTAGCATTATTTGAAAAACATTTTGGGGTTATCGGTAATCAGCTTTATTATCATGCTCATGGTGTTGACCTTTCTGACTTGGGAGCACCAATTATTGAGGGACAAATTAGCTTTGGCAAAAGCCAAATTTTACTTCGCGACTACGATGACACGAACGAAATTAAACATGTAATCCTAGAGATGTGTGAGGAGGTTGCGAGACGAGCAAGGACAGCAAAAAGAGCAGGCAGAACGATTAGCTTAGGAATTGGTTATAGCAAAACAGAGACAATCGGTGGTTTTCAGAGGTCTGTTACGCTCCAAGCTCCAACAAATATTACCTTAGAGTTATATAAAGCGTGTTTACAATTATTTGATCGGCATTACAGTAGTCAAATTGTTCGTCAGGTTTCGATTGGTCTTTCAAATGTTGTCAGTGATGACCAAATGCAGTTAAGTTTGTTCGAACCAAATCGACCTCGGCAACGGGACTTAGGTTATGTCATGGATTTCATAAGAGAGAAACACGGATCTGACAAGCTATTAAGAGCTGTTTCTTATACAAAGGCGGGAACGACTAGACAGAGAAGTAAACTTGTCGGTGGACATAAAGCTTAGGAGGTGAGAAAGATTTTAAAAGATCGGGGCAATATCAAATGGACTGCGATGATGTTACCGGAGCATGTCGCGATGCTTCGTAAGTTAAAAGAAAGTACTAACTACAAAACAAAGCCGATATTAGACGAACAAATTTTAGAAGAACTTAACGAAATGATGTGTATGTCGATGCAGGCAAAAGAATTAATAAAACTAACGTATTATCAGGAGCACGATTACAAAAGTATCATTGGAGTTATTCAGTCCTTTGATATCGTCTCTAAGTGTGTCCTTATTACTAGTGAAGAAGGTATTTCCTTTCAATTAAAGGTGGAAAATATTATTGATGTAAAAATGGGCGACTGAATAATCATTCATAATGTTCATTAATTTGTAATATGTTTTTCACAATTCTTCATACAAATCTGTTGGAAAAGATGTTATAATAAACACAGTTAAAAAATATTTTAAAAACAAGAATGGGAAGTGAAGACGTGATCGTTCAAGATTTAATTGAAACAAAAGAGTATTTCACTGAGGAAACAAAAGACAACTTTTTCGTTATGTATGAAAAATTTGAAAACAGTGATTGTAACTGCAAAGGAAATATGGTGGAAGAAAAAGAATGTGACGACGAGGAAGTTGTGCAAATTTTTCAAGGTAACCTAGACAGCAGTTGTTCTTTACGTAATCTTAAGAGCTATCGCGTTGGCCAAGAATTCCAAACTGTAGAAGACATTCTTGTAAAGATTAAAGAAGAGCACAGTGAGATTTTTAAGTAAAAGTTTTGTGAAGTAGCAAGAATAATTTTAAAAGATGACTTACAAAATATACTTAGTTATTAAGCATCCTCCCATTTTGTGGGAGGATTTCCTTTTGAGCTAAATTAACGAAAAAGTTTAAAAATTCACAAACTTCAATTTGTATAAAAATTCACAAATTTAAATTTTTATACAAATTCTTTAAAGCGCTTACATAAAAGTGTTATTGCAGGAAAATATAAAAAAGCTATAATTGATAGGATGAACAATATGCATTTTTCATATAAGCATCGTAAAGAAAATAACTGATCAATTATTTTCTTTACGATGCCTAAGAAAGGGGAAGACAATGATAAAAGTATTATTTGTATGTTTAGGGAACATTTGTCGCTCACCGATGGCAGAAGCGATTTTTCGGCAAAAAGTTAACGGGTCTGGTCTTGAGAAGAAAATTTACATCGATTCTGCGGGAACTGGAGATTGGCATATTGGAAACAGGCCTCATCAAGGGACTCTGAAGATTTTACAGGAAAATAAGATAGACTCTAGTAACATTTTGGCTAGAACAGTTGTTAAAGATGACTTTAATAATTTTGATTACATCATTGCTATGGACACGCAAAATGTAAAGAATTTAACCAAACTTAAAGAAAATAATAGTCGTGGAGAAATCGCCCGTTTATTAGAGTATCTTCCCGATTCGAGTGTAGTCGATGTACCTGATCCATATTTTACAGGTAATTTTCAAGAAGTATATGAGCTTGTTGAAGAGGCGTGTCAGGAGCTTCTTGCGTATATCAAAGAGAAAGAAAACTTATGATTAAAAGTGCCTGTTCCAAGAGGAGAATATTCAGAACACGGAAGCGAGTCAACGAAGAGATTTTACAGCGAGCTCAAATTTAGTAATCGTATTTGTCTAAAATTGAGCAAGTCCAACTTTCCAGGCTGAATTTTTCGGGAATCGGGCTATTATTATTGAACTTTTTGAATATCCTCTTAAACGTAAAAAAAGGCTGACTTGATAGTAGTATAATCCAAGCGGATTTTGGATTTAGAACTATGTAAGTCAGTCTTTTCAGCATGATAATAAGTATAGAGTTTTTATTTAGCAAGCTGGCTAAGGACAGCGCCTCGATTTTCTGATAATTATTTTTCCTCTAACTCTTGAACACTAACAGTCATTTCATTTTCTGGGTTTTGTCTAGGGTAGACCCGAGCTGTTTCTGCTTGTGGATTAACATTTTGGATCCAAATAGATGCTCCGTTATGTTCAACGTCAATATCTTTTGTGGACGCAACGATTTGTTGAGCGCGATTTACATTCATAAGTAAATTCCTCCTTATTACCTTAATTTATGTCTATTCCTAATATCTCAACAATCGAAAAAACTATTCATAATCAAAAAACTATGTAAGAATACATGCCAATCGTATCTAGCCCATGAACCTAAACCACAGCTGTGAATATATTGCTATACGGGCGGTACAAAAAAGAGGAATCAGGTTCGATTATGATCACAGACTATTTGAACATCCTCTATATGTAAGGTAGCAGCCCGAATATAAAACTAATTCCCTAGGAAGGGTTGATATAGATGTGCGGTATTACAGGTTGGATAGATTGGAACAAAGATTTACGCAAAGAAGAGAAAACTGTTGAAAGGATGGCGCGGAAACTAAATAAACGTGGTCCAGACGATTTTAGAGTCTGGAGTACGACTCATGCAGCTTTTGGCCATACAAGATTAGTGGTTGTCGACCCTGAAGGTGGAAAACAGCCGATGACAAAATCGGTAGCGGAGAAAACATTCACAATTTGTTACAATGGAGAACTTTACAATACAGAAAATATTCGCAAAGAACTAATTGGTCGTGGTCACTCATTTAAGTCACATTCAGATACGGAAGTGTTACTTACTTCATTTATAGAATGGGGTCCAGACTGCGTTGACCATTTAAATGGAATTTTTGCGTTTGCGATCTGGGATGAAGGGAACGAAGAACTTTTTATCGCTCGCGATCGTTTGGGAGTGAAGCCGCTCTTTTATCAAGAAATCAACGGCGCATTCATGTTTGGTTCAGAGTTAAAAGCGGTATTAGCGCACCCAGATGTGAAGCCGGAAGTGACGCGAGAAGGCTTAGCGGAAGTATTTGGTTTAGGACCATCAAGAACCCCAGGTCACGGTGTCTTTAAAAATATGAAAGAGCTGCGACCAGGACATGCGCTGAAATTTACGAAGGCTGGCTTAAACATTTATCGTTATTGGACCTTAAAAAGTAAAAACCATGAAGATGATGTCGAGGAGACGGCCGAAAAAATTAGATGGTTGTTAGAAGATACAGTAGAAAGACAGCTTGTAGCCGATGTTCCAGTTAGTACATTTTTATCTGGTGGCGTCGATTCAAGTGCTTTAACGGCTTTTGCAGCAAAGTATTTCGAAAAAAACAACCGCGGACCGTTTCATACGTACTCCGTTGATTATCAAGATAATGACCAGTATTTTAAGGCTAATGACTTTCAACCGAATGCGGATGGACCGTGGATTAAAGAAGTATCACAATTTTTAGGTACGGAGCACCATTCTTGTGTGATCACAAATGAAGATTTAGCCGGCTATTTAAAAGAAGCAGTCTTGGTGCGTGACCTGCCAGGAATGGCAGACATCGATTCTTCGTTACTTTGGTTTTGTAGCCAGGTAAAAAAAGATGTAACGGTTAGCTTATCTGGTGAGTGCGCCGATGAAATTTTTGGCGGTTATCCGTGGTTTCACCGCGAGGATTTACTCCTCCGGGATAATTTTCCATGGATGCATTCGACATTAGAAAGGGAAATGTTACTTAAAGATGAATGGCGTGAAAAGTTGCAGCTCCAAGATTATGTGACCCGGCGCTATCAAGAGACTCTAGCAGAAACACCTCGTCTTGATGGTGAAAGTGACGTCGATGCGAGACGCAGAGAGTTATTTTATCTGAATATCGTCTGGTTTATGACAACTTTACTTGATCGAAAAGACCGGATGAGTATGGGGGCAAGTCTCGAAGTCCGCGTTCCATTTGCTGATCATCGTCTTGTCGAATATGTTTGGAATATTCCTTGGGAAATGAAAAACCTTGAAGGCAGAGAGAAAGGTATTTTACGAAAAGCATTAGAAGGCGTGTTACCAAATAACGTCCTCTATCGAAAAAAGAGCCCCTACCCGAAAACCCATCACCCACAGTACACGATAGCCGTAAAAATGTGGCTCCAAGAAATAGTCTCAGATCCAACATCACCATTGCTCCAATTTGTGGATAAGGACAAAATAACCGAAATTATTAATACAGATGGAGAGGCTTTTAAGAAACCTTGGTTCGGGCAGCTCATGAATGGCCCGCAGCTGATCGCTCACTTATGCCAGATTGATACGTGGCTCAGGGAGTATAAGGTTGAGGTAGTAGAATAACAAGCAAAAGCAACTAAGAAAAATTATTTTCTTGGTTGTTTTTTCTTTTTTTATTAACTTTATTAGAGTGAATGAATTTCATAATACCATTGTATTAGCCACATCAATCTACTAAGTTGAAAACGGTTCATTTCAACTCCCTAGTTTAAAATGTTTTGATTCAACTATATGTAGTATCTTGGTGGCGCGGAATCCGCTTTCTGAAAATCGTTCGAATTTCAGAAAATTGATTTAGTAAGTGAATTGGTCAGATGTGGAGATATTCAACATTTTTCATGTTTTTTATTAATACGATCTTTTTTAGGATCTCATAAATTATCTGTTTGTCGTTGGTGATGCTTGGTATAATAAATATAGGAAATTAAAAGTTTTCACTAGGAGGGATAATGTGATTATCCTAAAAAAGACAAATGAAATAGTCATGTTCACACAGCATCATCATGCTTTTTTATCTGGAGAAATAGCAAAGCACTTCAAAACAGATCGATTTCAATCGATCGATCATTGGGGTGAACTTATGCTAGCTATTTATGAGCATGATCGTAGTTGGATCGGGCTAGATGAAACACCAATATGGAATGACGAAAAGGAAGTTCCATATTCTTTCATTGATTATCCTCTCATTCCAAAACTAGCTTTTTATAAAATTGGGATCGATGAAATAGAACAAATGAGCCCCTATGCAGCTTTACTATGTAGCATGCATTATTGCTCATTTTTCAAACGGTCAATGGATAAGAGAGTCGATAAGTTTCTAGAGGCAGAAGAAAAACGACAGACTAAAATAATAAATACGCTCAATCTACTCGACGGAAAACTACAATCGCAGCATTTTCGGTTACTGCAGTTCTGCGATGATCTATCTTTGTATTTATGTTTAAACGAGCCAGGAACTAAGAAGGTGGAAGAGTACCCTTGGTTTAGAGACGGAATGGCAAATTCAGAAATATTTAGTGAGGAAAACAAACCATTATATGCCGAATGGCTAAACAATAAGGAAGTTGCCGTGCATTCTTTTCCTTTCAAAGAAGAGTTTGATTTGAAATTACAATACAAACGAGTACCGAAGAACTTGATTCGTGAAAAAGGAATTGCACCTGCTTATCATGCAATTGAAGTGATAGAATATGAAGTGAAAATTACGAGATAATAAGAAAAAAATAAACAGTTTAATCATAATGAGGTATCTCTTGTTTTGCAGTTTTTTTACAAATGTTGACTTGAAATTGAAATATTATTGAAACCTTTGTAAATGAAATATTTGTTACTATGTATGGAAGGATACTAAAAGTTTGAATGATGTTGAAATAGTAGGAAGCGGTAGGCTCATTCGACTAATAAATCCATACTTGGGGGAAAAGACATGACATTAGAAAAACACCTGATCCAAAAAAGGTATTTTGAAAGCTTAATCGTAGTTCACGAGAATGATAATCCTGTACAGTTTCTTGGACATTTATATATGGATGAACAAAACAATGAAAAGTCAGATCTTTCGGATATTCGCTTTTCACAAGGAGAAGTGTATTTCCATAACAAAGATTTTGAAGCAGCTATATTTAAGTGGGAGAAGATACATAACGACTTTGAGCAATGGGCAAAAAAAAATATCGCAGATGCATATTATGAACTTCGTGCATTACCAAAAGCAATTGATTTATATAAATCTGTGGCTAGTGAGAGCCTAACATTAAATTCCGAAGTGGCTTTGAAATTATTTTCAATATATAAAGAACAAGAGCAGCTTGATTTTGCAGCGGATATCATTAAGGGAGCTGTGTCGTTAAATGCAGACTATCCAAATGTGACAGAAGTTGCTCGGACTTTTTTTGAAGAGTATCGTGATTGGAATAGTGCAATTGAACTTGCTGTAAATGAAGCAATCCGCACTGAACGTTTAGAATGGTTTGATATATTGAAAAACTATGTAGACGAAGGGGTGACAAAGTCAATTCCTCCCCATTATTTTTCTACAGTTTTAAAAATTTTATATAGTGTAAATCAACGAAGCTTTGAAAAACTTGTTGTATCATTTTGGGATAGCTATGAAGATGATGAACTATATTTTTCATGGATTAGTGAAATCAATCGGCTATTCTTAAATTTTGAAATAAATCCTTCGGCCCCGTTGCACGCTGTATCAGCAAAATATAATGAAACCTATTTCGAATTAATAAATGGACAATATTTTATAAAAGAAATATCAGACATCGTTCCAAACTTACTTATAAATTGGTTGAATTTAGCGGATGATTCAGATTCCTTATTTGCAGCGACATCTGTACTTGCATGGGACGAAATTTTCGAAGCAACGCTGAGTTCTATGACCGTAGAAAAAGCTAAAACCAGATTAAGACATTCAAAAAAAGATACAACATACATCGAACGGAGTTTAGAACTATTTGAAGAAATGGTAAAGTGGGCGAAAACGCATGAGCTAGATGTAGACCAACGCCTGAAATGGACCATCGATAAAGGTTTAGATTTACAAACAAACCATCTTTTAGTTGCGGGAATGACAGGGAATGGGAAGACGTCTTTTATCAATTCCTTACTAGAAGGTAATATCGTATCTGCTCCAACTTCAACAGTTGTTTTGTATAGTAACGATGAAGTTATTCGAATCAGTGAAATTACGGATCACTCAACTCAACCGATATTGAGTCTTGTTGACTTTGCTGAAATGAAACGGGAAGAAGAAGTGAATACGCAGCAAACATCATTAGTTCATTTTAAAATGCCAAGCAAATTTTTATTTGAAAATCAATTAACATTAATGGATATCCCTGATTTTGATCACAGTACTTATGAAGCAATTAAAAATAATAAAAAAGAAGAGCTTAAATTTGCTCATTTAGCGGATGGATTGTTATTTATTTTAACAGCAACGACTCTTTTAACAGATAGAGAACAGGATATTTTGTTGAAAATTCAAGAAGGTGTACCGAACTTACCGATCCATTTCCTATTAATAACAGATGCCATTTATCATGAGACAGAAGTAACCAAAATGGTAGAAGAAATACGTACGAGAATTTCTGATTATTTCCCTAAAGCAAAAATTTTCCCATATTCAAAGCATAATAAAAGCAGCAAACAAGTTGGAGATTTGTCTGAGTTTATCCAAAGAGGTTTTAATCACAAAACGCGAACTGATGGGCGGAAACAGAAAATATTATTTTACATTCGAGAAACCCTTACCTACTTATTAAAAAGACGAGTGGAAACAGAAAATGAAATGACCGAAGTTATTCACTGGAAAGAAGATATCGTCTCCAAGTTAAATGCTGCTGTTCATCAGCTAAGTGACTTGGAAAAGGAAAAAATGAAAATCATTCAACAATCTTACCAAATGATAAAAGAAGATATTAAGTTGGACCTTAAAATGATGATTCCAAAATTATTAAGAGATTGTTCGGAGCTAGTTAAAGAAGATAGTGACTTTCGAAAAATTCATATCGAGCTTAACCAAGAGATGAACGAAAGAATTGACAATTATATACAACATACAATATTACCGAGATTCTCAAAAGCAATTCAAGTTTGGATTGAAATGTCTACCGCAGAATTTAACCTTAGCCAAGATTACTTAGAGGAGATGAGTGAAGGCTTTAATATGATGTACGGTGTACAGCGCTTAAAGAACAATTGTGATTTTAAAGTTCTTGAGGATTGGAGCCGTGATGCTAACCGTTTATCGAATGGGATAAAACTAGAAACAAGGAGTATTTTAAACCGCTCAACTCCGTCACAGTTAGTTTTAAAAAGTGCTGGACAACTATTTGGAACCCTTCCCTCTAGCAAACCGATGTTGTGTAATATGTACAAAAAGCTTATTGAAAAAGATGATTATGAAATTTTAGCAGAGACAGTTACAAACCAGTTTATTTTACAATTTGAATTGTTTGAAAAAGGATTAGAACGAGATATTATGATGTTCTTTACACAACCATTCAGTGTCCTACATGAAGTCATCGAGGAAGAAAAGCAAGATATTCAACATAAACAAGATACATTACAACGGTTAAAAGACAACCCTGAAAAGCAGCTTGACCCTATTAGTCTTTTCAAAGTAAGATTACTGCAATTCGAATGGATGCAAAAAGAAGTTAATATGCATGAATGGACCCCCAGTTAATGGCCATTTGGCGCAGAGTGATACGGGGTGAGGGGAACATAAGGTTGAAATAAAGGGAAAATAAGCCAAAACAACCAAGAAAAGAAAAAAACTTGGTTGTTTTGCTGTTTATCGAAAAAAGCAAAGAGTACCCACAGTTCAAGCCAGTAAGCTAAGTGTCTGGGGGTTCATGGCTCTTTCATTCATATGTAATATCGAGCGCTTTTTAGAAAAAGCTTGCGTAAATTTAAGTTTAAAAGAGATAATAATTATGTAATGGTACTATTGGAACTAGTATTAACTAAATGGTTAGGTGATTATTATGTTTGAATTAGTAAAAGAAAGTTTACAAGATTTTAAAGCTTCATATAAAAAATATCTTTCCTTTGCATTACTATACATGTTTTTTACAAGCTTTCTCTTTTTTCCAGTCATCTCATTCATGTTTAATCGGATGTTAAAGATCATTGGGACAGGTTCGCTTCTTAATGCAGATGTATATAAAATTGGTATGAGTTCTACCGGTTTACTGTTTATGCTTTTGATTAGTTTTTTAGCTGTTGTTATTTTGTTCGTTGAGTTTGGGAGCCTGATTATTATCGCTCAACAAAAATATTTTGATAAAAATATTCTCGTATCTGATGCTTTTGTGACAACGGTAAGGAAATTACCGAAATTACTTGGGTTTGGACTTTTTCAGTTAATTCTCCTTTCATTGCTTATTATTCCTTTTATTGATTTTTCAACTTTCCGGATCTTAGTAGATGTTAATATCCCAATTTTTTTAACAAACCAATACTACCAGTCGACGTATTTTTCATTGTTCCTATATTTAGCTGTGTTTTTATTGGCTATTTACCTTTTCATAAGGTGGCTATTTATCCTTCATTACATTTTTATTGAAGAAAAATCAATATATGAAGCGATGAAATGTAGCTGGAAAATGACAAAATTTAATAAACGTAAAATAATATTTAATTTATGCATGTTAAATTTATTATTTTTTATTATTCTTTTCCTTTTTGTGACGCTTCTTTCCTACATACCGTCGATCGACGATAAGACAATACTAGGTGATATTATTGGGGATTATTTGATTACTTTTTCTAGTTTTATGACGATTATGTTCTCACTACTTTTAATGCCGATAAATATTATTATTATTACGAGGTTATTTTACCAGTTTAAAAAAAATCAAGGGGAGATAGTTAATGACAGCTTAGCATTATATGGTAACAATAAATTATTTACATATGAGAACCGGGTCATTCATTTTTTCACAAAAAGAAGATCGACAATATATCCCGTAATCATCATAGTTGTAACGGGAATGCTGTTAATAAATGACACTTTAAATAATAATATTGTTTATTTAAAATGGAATGTACAAGTTGCAGCTCATAGGGGCGATCCACAGAATGCGCCGGAAAACTCGTTAAGCGGCATCAGGTCTGCTATTGAAAAAAGGGTCGATGCTGTGGAAATAGATGTTATGTTGACTAAGGACGGAGTGGTTATTTTAAATCATGATGCAACTCTTCAAAGAGTTGCTGGTATTGCTACTAAAGTTAATGAAATGACCTATGAGGAAGTGTCTAAAGTTGATTTAGTGTATCGATTCCCAGATAAGTTTATCGGTGAAAAAATACCAACATTGGATGAGGTTCTAGAAGAAATTAAAGAAGAAAACATTATCCTAATTATTGATTTGAAACCAGCTGATTCCAGCGGTGAACTCGCAAACAGGGTAGTTGATTTAATTGAGAAACACGAAATAGAAAGTCGTACCTACGTTCAAGCATTTGATAATAATTCGCTGCAGGAAGTCAGAAACAGAAATAGCGAAATTAAAATAGGTCAAATTTTATATGTATCAGCAGGAAGTTTAGCAGATTTAGATGTTGATTTTTACACAATTCGCCAAACGATGCTATCCGAACGATTTATCAAAAACGCAAGGAAGCAAAACCGAGAGGTATGGGTGTGGACTGTAAATATTGAGAGAAATATGAGAGAGGTTCTAAAATATGATATAGATGGGATTATAACGAATTATCCTGAAAAAGTTCAAAGTATGCTAGGGTTTGGTGTTCCTCAAGAATAAAAAAATGAAGCAATCAGTTTGGGTGGCATCTCATTGATCGCTCGATTTTTTATTATTATGAAATTCATTAAAAGGAGTTTTTTAATTCCTTTTCAATTTAAAAAGTTCCGATTCCGTTTAATTATTTAAAAAATCAACTATATAAAAGAAGTAATTACTGTAATTGCTTGGATCGTTAAAAAATCAGTTTAGACAAAAAGTGATTTTTTCGATAAAATGACGTATAGAATAGACAATTACATTTGAGTGAGGGGCAGAAACATGGAAAAAATACTTATTTTCGGTCATAAAAACCCAGATACTGACACAATTTGCTCAGCCATTGCTTATGCAGATTTAAAAAAGAAAGTGGGCATGGAGGTTGAGCCTGTAAGATTAGGTGAAGTTAACGGGGAAACTCAGTTCGCCTTAGACTATTTCAAAGCAGCGACACCTCGTCTTGTCCAAACAGTTGCAAACGAAGTAGATAAGGTTATTTTGGTAGATCATAATGAGCGCCAGCAAAGTGTCGATGATATTGATGCAGTTCGTGTAGTAGAAGTTATTGACCATCACCGTATCGCTAACTTTGAAACGGGTGATGCTTTGTATTACCGTGCCGAACCAGTTGGTTGTACAGCAACGATTTTAAATAAGTTATATAAAGAGCATGGTATTAAGATTGAAAAAGAAATCGCTGGATTAATGTTATCAGCAATCATTTCTGATTCGTTGTTATTCAAATCGCCAACGTGCACAACTGAAGACGTCAATGCTGCAAGAGAATTGGCTGAAATTGCCGAAGTTAATGCTGAAGTTTATGGAGTAGAAATGCTCAAAGCAGGAACTGATTTAAGTAGCAAGACCGTAAGTCAGTTAATTTCTCTTGATGCAAAAGAGTTTCAAATGGGTAATTACAAAGTTGAAATCGCACAAGTAAATGCAGTTGATACAAACGATGTTCTTTCGCGCCAGAAAGAATTAGAAGCGGCGCTTTTGGATGAAATTAAAGAAAAAAAATTAGATTTATTCCTATTAGTTATTACGGATATTTTAAACAGTAATTCAGTAGCTTTAGCACTTGGTGAAAATGTAAAAGCTGTTGAACAAGCTTATGACGTAACGCTAGCAAATAACACAGCGCTTCTAAAGGGCGTTGTATCACGAAAAAAACAGATCGTTCCTGTCCTAACGGATATTTTTAAAAAAATGTGATATACCCACCGTTAAAGTCGATCGATATATTTAAAATTAAATACAAAAAAGGTATAACGCTTCGAAAAACTGAGGTGTTATACCTTTTTTCTTTTTAAAATTAGCTATGAATTCCCCTGCAAAATCTATGGTTTAGTTGGAGGGGTTCACAGGGCTATTACTTAGTTTCCTTAAGAAGTTTATTATGTTGAATCGCTTCTCTGATTTTTTTGAACTCAAGAGAAACTTCTTTTTTAGTGACTGTATTATTCAATAAATTTATCTCATCAATAAATTCGATGAAAAGGTGCGCGGTATTAATAGCGTCATCGATCCCCCGATGAGCGATGCCTAAAGGGATAATTCCAGCTGAAGTTAAAGCGTTCTTTAAACCAAGTTGAGTATTATTATCTGCAGCTAAAGATTTACTAATTTGCTTCTGGATATCATTGTAGTTTTTAAACCAATCTAAATTAATACTTGCTCGTACACACTGATTAATTATATGTGCTTTGTCATCTATTCCCCATGAACATAAATAGTAATCGTCTCCTAGCCACGATGCAAATTTTTGTATTCCAGTAGAAAAAGGAACAGCTGTTTTTAAATCTTCTTTTTTCATTTTAATAAATTTTCTAGTGCTTTTTGATACATAACCATTCTTTGGAGTGATGTATATTTGGAATTGATCAATAATACTTTTTGTGTGCAAATTTACTTTACAAGCCCCAATTTCAACGATCTCACTAAACTGCCCTTTTTTAAAACGTTTTATTAACTCTAGGTCAAAAATAACAGCATTCAAAAGCATTCACCCTCTTTGTTAAAAATCTATATGTTATTGTTCCCTTTTACATAGAAAATAAAGTCCTATGGTTCTATCTTAGCAGAATAAACCATTTTTTTTAAGGTCTAAAAATTGATGTTACTAATTACCAATTTATTTCTTAATAAAAAGGATTGTTTATAAATGATTAATATAGTATACTAGTTATTCACCACTTTTCGACAGCATTTTTAAAAACTTATTTTCTTGAAGTGGTTGCACTTAGATTTTTAATATGTTACAATAAATTTTGTTGTTAAAAGCAAATTTTTAAAAAAAGTATTGCAAAACAAATTTGTTTGTAGTACAATAATGTTTGTCGCTAACGACAATCGATGATTTAGATCGTTCTTTGAAAACTGAACACACAGCCAAGCGAAGTAGAGATAGTAATATCTCGTCAATGCAAGAAATAGGAGTGAGAGCCCGACTAACGTCGAAGCAAACACATCTTATGTAAGAAGAGCTAAATCAAACAACACTTTAATGGAGAGTTTGATCCTGGCTCAGGACGAACGCTGGCGGCGTGCCTAATACATGCAAGTCGAGCGGAATTTTGAGAGCTTGCTCTCAAAATTTAGCGGCGGACGGGTGAGTAACACGTGGGCAACCTGCCCTGTAGACTGGGATAACTTCGGGAAACCGAAGCTAATACCGGATAATCTTTTTTGTCACCTGACAGAAAAGTAAAAGTTGGGTTTTACCTAACACTACGGGATGGGCCCGCGGCGCATTAGCTAGTTGGTAAGGTAATGGCTTACCAAGGCGACGATGCGTAGCCGACCTGAGAGGGTGATCGGCCACACTGGGACTGAGACACGGCCCAGACTCCTACGGGAGGCAGCAGTAGGGAATCTTCCGCAATGGACGAAAGTCTGACGGAGCAACGCCGCGTGAACGATGAAGGCCTTCGGGTCGTAAAGTTCTGTTGTTAGGGAAGAACAAGTACCGTTCAAATAGGGCGGTACCTTGACGGTACCTAACCAGAAAGCCACGGCTAACTACGTGCCAGCAGCCGCGGTAATACGTAGGTGGCAAGCGTTGTCCGGAATTATTGGGCGTAAAGCGCGCGCAGGCGGTCCTTTAAGTCTGATGTGAAATCTCGTGGCTCAACCACGAGCGGCCATTGGAAACTGGGGGACTTGAGTACAGAAGAGGAGAGTGGAATTCCATGTGTAGCGGTGAAATGCGTAGATATATGGAGGAACACCAGTGGCGAAGGCGACTCTCTGGTCTGTAACTGACGCTGAGGCGCGAAAGCGTGGGGAGCAAACAGGATTAGATACCCTGGTAGTCCACGCCGTAAACGATGAGTGCTAGGTGTTAGGGGTTTCGATGCCCTTAGTGCCGAAGTTAACACATTAAGCACTCCGCCTGGGGAGTACGACCGCAAGGTTGAAACTCAAAGGAATTGACGGGGGCCCGCACAAGCAGTGGAGCATGTGGTTTAATTCGAAGCAACGCGAAGAACCTTACCAGGTCTTGACATCCTTTGACCACCCTAGAGATAGGGCTTTCCCCTTCGGGGGACAAAGTGACAGGTGGTGCATGGTTGTCGTCAGCTCGTGTCGTGAGATGTTGGGTTAAGTCCCGCAACGAGCGCAACCCTTGATCTTAGTTGCCAGCATTCAGTTGGGCACTCTAAGGTGACTGCCGGTGATAAACCGGAGGAAGGTGGGGATGACGTCAAATCATCATGCCCCTTATGACCTGGGCTACACACGTGCTACAATGGATGGTACAAAGGGTCGCAAAACCGCGAGGTCGAGCCAATCCCATAAAGCCATTCTCAGTTCGGATTGCAGGCTGCAACTCGCCTGCATGAAGCCGGAATTGCTAGTAATCGTGGATCAGCATGCCACGGTGAATACGTTCCCGGGCCTTGTACACACCGCCCGTCACACCACGAGAGTTTGTAACACCCGAAGTCGGTGGGGTAACCTAAGTTTACTTAGGAGCCAGCCGCCTAAGGTGGGACAGATGATTGGGGTGAAGTCGTAACAAGGTAGCCGTATCGGAAGGTGCGGCTGGATCACCTCCTTTCTATGGAGTTAAAACTCTAGTCGATACTTTTGCTTTCATTAGTAGAAGTACGCTTACGCTGTGTGTTCAGTTTTGGAAGAATAATCTTCCAATTTAATAAAGGCAATTTAGAAGCAAGTAGTTCGAGAAAGCAAGTGGGACAATCCCCGGAATGTACATAAGGTACATGAGGACGATTGGCACACGCCGCTGACGAAGAAATACGAAGCTTATCAATTGGCTTTTCGTTCTTTGAAAACTAGATAACAACAATAACAACACATTTAAGTTTTACCAGAAAGTTTGTAAAAACGTGAAGGTAAATTTGAGTAGTCAAGAATTCAATTCGACGTAGAAATCCTTTTAACAGGTGTTTTTGTAAAAAGACACCAGGTATTTTTTCGGAAGAAGCAAGGAGATCGAGGAAGCAAGTGAAGAATTTACCGGAGTGCACTTTTGGGTGCATGAGGATAAGTTCTGAACGTCGCTGACAAAGAGATCCGCCGCTTATTACCAAAAAATTAGGTTAAGTTAGAAAGGGCGCACGGTGAATGCCTTGGCACTAGGAGCCGAAGAAGGACGGGACGAACACCGAAATGCTTTGGGGAGCTGTAAGTAAGCTTTGATCCAGAGATATCCGAATGGGGGAACCCACCATCCGTAATGGGATGGTACCCATAGCTGAATACATAGGCTATGAGGAGGCAGACCCGGGGAACTGAAACATCTAAGTACCCGGAGGAAGAGAAAGAAATTATCGATTTCCTGAGTAGCGGCGAGCGAAACGGAAACAGCCCAAACCAAGGGGCTTGCCCCTTGGGGTTGTAGGACACTCTATACGGAGTTACAAAGAAATGAAGTAGACGAAGCGATCTGGAAAGGTCCGCGAGACAAGGTAACAGCCCTGTAATCGAAACTTCATTTCCTCCAGAGTGTATCCTGAGTACGGCGGGACACGTGAAACCCCGTCGGAATCCGGGAGGACCATCTCCCAAGGCTAAATACTTCCTAGTGACCGATAGTGAACCAGTACCGTGAGGGAAAGGTGAAAAGCACCCCGGGAGGGGAGTGAAAGAGATCCTGAAACCGTGTGCCTACAAGTAGTCAAAGCCCGATGTCTTTTCCTTTGGAAAAGGCTGGGTGATGGCGTGCCTTTTGTAGAATGAACCGGCGAGTTACGATTACGTGCAAGGTTAAGCTGAGAAGGCGGAGCCGCAGCGAAAGCGAGTCTGAATAGGGCGAATGAGTACGTGGTCGTAGACCCGAAACCGTGTGATCTACCCATGTCCAGGGTGAAGTTCAGGTAACACTGAATGGAGGCCCGAACCCACGCATGTTGAAAAATGCGGGGATGAGGTGTGGGTAGGGGTGAAATGCCAATCGAACACGGAGATAGCTGGTTCTCCCCGAAATAGCTTTAGGGCTAGCCTCGAGGTGAGAGTATTGGAGGTAGAGCACTGATTGGACTAGGGGTCCCCACAGGATTACCGAATTCAGTCAAACTCCGAATGCCAATTACTTATCCTCGGGAGTCAGACTGCGAGTGCTAAGATCCGTAGTCAAGAGGGAAACAGCCCAGACCATCAGCTAAGGTCCCAAAGTATACGTTAAGTGGAGAAGGATGTGGAGTTGCCCAGACAACCAGGATGTTGGCTTAGAAGCAGCCACCATTTAAAGAGTGCGTAATAGCTCACTGGTCGAGTGACTCTGCGCCGAAAATGTACCGGGGCTAAACGTATCACCGAAGCTATGGATTGACACCTTAGGTGTCAGTGGTAGGGGAGCGTTCTAAGTGCAGCGAAGTTAGACCGTAAGGACTAGTGGAGCGCTTAGAAGTGAGAATGCCGGTATGAGTAGCGAAAAGAGGGGTGAGAATCCCCTCCGTCGAAAGCCCAAGGTTTCCTGAGGAAGGCTCGTCCTCTCAGGGTAAGTCGGGACCTAAGCCGAGGCTGAAAAGCGTAGGCGATGGACAACAGGTCGAAATTCCTGTACCACCTCCTCACCGTTTGAGTAATGGGGGGACGCAGTAAGGTAGGGTAAGCGCACTGATGGAAATGTGCGTCCAAGCAGTTAGGCTAAGAGGTAGGCAAATCCGCCTCTTGTGAAGGCTGAGCTGTGATGGCGAGCGAAATTTAGTAGCGAAGTTCCTGATCCTACACTGCCTAGAAAAGCCTCTAGCGAGGTGAGAGGTGCCCGTACCGTAAACCGACACAGGTAGGCGAGAAGAGAATTCTAAGACGCGCGGGAGAACTCTCGTTAAGGAACTCGGCAAAATGACCCCGTAACTTCGGGAGAAGGGGTGCTCTATTAGGGTGTTAAAGCCCGAGAGAGCCGCAGTGAATAGATCCAAGCGACTGTTTAGCAAAAACACAGGTCTCTGCGAAGCCGCAAGGCGAAGTATAGGGGCTGACACCTGCCCGGTGCTGGAAGGTTAAGAGGAGGGGTTATCCGTAAGGAGAAGCTCTCAATTGAAGCCCCAGTAAACGGCGGCCGTAACTATAACGGTCCTAAGGTAGCGAAATTCCTTGTCGGGTAAGTTCCGACCCGCACGAATGGTGTAACGATTTGGATACTGTCTCAACGAGAGACCCGGTGAAATTATATTACCTGTGAAGATGCAGGTTACCCGCGACAGGACGGAAAGACCCCATGGAGCTTTACTGTAGCTTGATATTGAATTTTGATACAATTTGTACAGGATAGGTAGGAGCCTTAGAAACCGGAGCGCCAGCTTCGGTGGAGGCGTCGGTGGGATACTACCCTGATTGTATTGAAATTCTAACCTAGGACCGTGATCCGGTTCGGGGACAGTGTCTGGTGGGCAGTTTGACTGGGGCGGTCGCCTCCTAAAGAGTAACGGAGGCGCCCAAAGGTTCCCTCAGAATGGTTGGAAATCATTCGTAGAGTGCAAAGGCATAAGGGAGCTTGACTGCGAGACCTACAAGTCGAGCAGGGACGAAAGTCGGGCTTAGTGATCCGGTGGTACCGCATGGAAGGGCCATCGCTCAACGGATAAAAGCTACCCTGGGGATAACAGGCTTATCTCCCCCAAGAGTCCACATCGACGGGGAGGTTTGGCACCTCGATGTCGGCTCATCGCATCCTGGGGCTGAAGTAGGTCCCAAGGGTTGGGCTGTTCGCCCATTAAAGCGGTACGCGAGCTGGGTTCAGAACGTCGTGAGACAGTTCGGTCCCTATCCGTCGCGGGCGCAGGAAATTTGAGAGGAGCTGTCCTTAGTACGAGAGGACCGGGATGGACATACCGCTGGTGTACCAGTTGTTCCGCCAGGAGCATAGCTGGGTAGCTACGTATGGAAGGGATAAGTGCTGAAAGCATCTAAGCATGAAGCCCCCCTCGAGATGAGATTTCCCTTGGAGTTAATCCAGTAAGACCCCTTAAAGATTATGAGGTTGATAGGTCTCGGGTGGACGCGTGGTGACACGTGGAGCTGAGAGATACTAATCGGTCGAGGACTTATCCTAAAAATAAGACGAATTGAATTGAATGAAGCTCAAATCTTGAATGTGTGTACGGTTGTTATCTAGTTTTCAAAGAATGAATTTTGACAAATTCTTTGACTGAAAATAGTTTAGTGGCGATAGCGAAGAGGTCACACTCGTTCCCATGCCGAACACGATCGTTAAGCTCTTCTGCGCCGATGGTAGTTGGGGGTTTCCCCCTGTGAGAGTAGGACGTTGCTAAGCACTAAAAAGTACATTCCAATAGGAGTGTACTTTTTTGTATGGATTCAAGGTTAACCTTCGGACAAGACAAGGAGAAAAAAGCCTGTCCGAGTCCGAACACGAGTAAGATGAGGAACAGCGGCGCTTCTCTGCTTGATCTTGATCGCTTGAGAATAGGACGTTGCTCGGAAGTTGCTAAGCAAAAGTAGTTAAGCAGATTTCAATAGTGTGTTTGTTAGCCTCTCTTTTGGGTACAAAGCGAAACAATTATAGTTAGTGCAAAATTTTTTTTTGCACTAACTGCAAAAATATTCAAAATATTGTATTAGATTTTTGCATAGATGTGATAAAATTAGGGATATTAAAGCCATGTCTTAAAAATCAGAATTTTGGCACATATCTTGCATATATTAATTGGTAAACGTATAGATTACTTTTCGAATGATCTATACATAAATGTAAGCGTAACCAAATATAGTTATTTAATTAATATGAAGTGAATTTTAACTTTATAGGGGAGGTGAAAGAATGGAATATGCATTAACAACCGCAACCTGGTTTTGGTTGTTTATCCCGATGCCGCTACTAATTATTTTATCAGTTATAACATATTTTACTGAGGGGAGAGAATAAAATTGGAAACAGCAACTTTAGTTACATTTATAGTATATTTAATTGGGATGATGGCTATCGGTCTTATCGCATATCGAATGACCGATAACTTATCCGATTATGTTTTGGGAGGAAGAAGATTAGGTGGAGGAGTAGCTGCATTAAGTGCCGGTGCATCTGATATGAGTAGTTGGTTATTGCTAGGTCTACCTGGATATGCTTATGTAGCTGGGATGGAAGTCATTTGGATTTCTGTCGGTTTAGCTTTAGGTGCATACTTAAATTGGCAGTTTGTAGCAACAAGACTGCGAAAGTATACTGAGATTGCAGCGGATTCTATTACTGTTCCCGATTTTCTAGAAAATCGTTTTCGTGACGATTCAAAAGTCTTGCGAGTGATTTCCGCTTTGGTTATTTTAATTTTCTTTGCTTTCTACACATCCTCAGGTTTAGTAGGGGGAGCACTTCTTTTTGAAGCATCATTTGGATTAACCTACACACAAGCACTTTGGATTGGTGCAATAGTTATTATTTCATATACGTTCTTAGGTGGATTTTTAGCAGTGAGCTGGACAGACTTTGTCCAAGGTATCTTGATGTTTATCGCATTGATCCTTGTTCCTGTCGTAGCGATTTCAAAGATGGGTGGCTGGAACGAAACGGTAACCGCTGTTGGCAATATTGACCCATCGTATTTAGATGTCTTTGCAGGTGTAACAACAATCGGCATTATTTCTTTAGCTGCATGGGGATTGGGTTATTTTGGTCAACCTCATATTCTTACACGTTTTATGGCTGTTAAATCCTCAAAAGAAATTCCGAAAGCCAGATTAGTTGGGATGACGTGGATGGTGCTAGCTTTAATGGGAGCCATTTTCACAGGTTTTGTTGGAATTGCTTATTTTTCAGCAGCTGGTCCAGGATTAGAACCACTAGCTGATGGCTCACATGAAACAGTGTTTATTTTATTTACACAATTACTATTTAACCCTTGGATATCAGGCTTTTTACTTGCGGCTATCTTAGCGGCGATTATGAGCACAATTGATTCTCAATTACTTGTATCGTCAAGTGCAATTACTGAGGACTTTTATAAGGCTATTTTCAGAAAAAATGCAAGTCAAACGGAACTTGTATTGGTTGGACGTCTAGGTGTTGTAGTGATTGCATTGGTCGCGATTAGCCTAGCGTATAATCCTGATAGTACAGTACTTGAGCTTGTTTCTTACGCTTGGGGTGGATTCGGAGCAGCTTTTGGCCCAGTTATCATCCTTTCATTATACTGGAAGCGAATGACTCGAGATGGGGCATTAGCAGGTATGATTGTTGGTGCAGTGACGGTTGTTGTATGGGCTGATTATCTTGAAAAGTGGTTTGGCATCACTGCTGACACTCACTCGATTTTTGGGCTTTATGAAATCGTCCCTGGTTTCATCCTGGCTTGGATTACAATTTTAGCAGTCAGCTTATTGGGCAAAGAACCATCACAGGAAATTCAAGAAGAGTTTGATAGTGTCAGAAATAGCAAAATTTAAGTGATCGAATTAATACACCAAAAAGTAAAAAATCCTTCCTCTTTTTATAAAAGTAGGAAGGATTTTTTCTTCACTCTATTTTAATATGAAATTTGCGCATTCGGTATTGTAAGCTTTGTCTACTAATGCAAAGTTCGGTAGCTGTATGAGATACATTATAATTATTTTTTTCTAGCACTTTTTTAATATAGTAAGATTCGATTTCTTCCATTTTATCAGTTAGCTTCTTTGTTGCACCCGAATCTGTATCAAAAAAATACTCATAGTTTTCTGTTAAAGTAGTACTATTTTTAAAATGGGATTTATTGAGAAAGTGAGCAGGAAGATGTTGATAACTAATCTGATCTCCATCAAATATTAAGTTCATTGAGCCCTCAATAATATGCTCTAGCTCTCGTATATTTCCAGGCCAATCGTATTGAGAGAATAGTTCATATACGTCATCATCAACACCAACTACCTCCATCTGAAACAAATGATTATATTTTTCGACAAACTTATTTACAAGTAGTGAAATATCTTCTTTGCGATCTCTTAGCGGCGGAATAAATAAAGAGACAACACTAAGACGATAAAAGAGGTCTTTTCGCAAGCGATCATTAGCAATGGCATCAATAGGGTCTTCATTGATCGTTGCAATAATACGAACATCAATTGCTTTATCCCTTGTATCACCGACACGGCGAATTGATTTCTCTTGAATAGCGCGAAGTAATTTTGCTTGTAAATTTGGATTTAATGAGTTTATTTCATCAAGTAAAAGTGTGCCCCCTTCTGCTTGTTCAAATAGACCAGGATGATCAGTGGAGCCGGTAAATGCGCCCTTCTTAGTACCAAATAATAAACTTTCAATTAAACTATCTGGTAATGCAGCGCAGTTTTGTGAAATAAACGGAGCAAAAGCACGTTCACTGCCATTATGAATACTTTGAGCAAAAAGCTCTTTTCCTGTGCCGGTTTCACCTATGATGAGAACAGAAGAAGATGTACGAGTAGCACGCTTTGTATTATTGATTACCTCCAATATAGCGTTACTTTTTCCAATTATACTTTCAAAGGTATACCTGGTATTTCCTTTTAGTAAAATATTCTCTTTTCTGAGTAAGTTTTCTTTTAGCTTCTCGAAATTAGTTACATCTTGAGCTATTTCAACAGCTGCAATAATTTGGTCCGCGTCCACAATAGGGAGTGTATTATTCATGGTTGTGATTTTTTTACCTTTATGATTAAAGTAAGTTTGTTTTTGTTTCTTTGTTGTTTTTCTTCCTTCAAGTGCTTGTAATAAACGGCTATCCTGTTTCTTATCAAATAAAAAGATTTCAAAAAGATTTTTATTTAAAACGTCTTCGGAACTCATAGATTCCATTTCCATCTTTTTTTTATTGTAAATGACAGTAAGTCCATTTTTGTCAACAACTTGAATACCAACATCAATTTGATCAAGAATAAATTTATATATTTTATTTAGTTTTTGGAGCGAAACAAGGTCATTTACTTCTTTTTTCATTGTATTTCCCCCTTTCATCTCTAATAGTATCCAAATAACGATCAAGGCGCAAACATTATTTGCACCTTGATGCAAAATTCGTCTATTTAGATGCAAAAAAATAATGCTACTGATTTTTGTAAGCGCTTTATTAAGAGGGTTTTAATGTTGGCACGTATCTTGCATTTTAATAATGTATAAACCAAAAAATCTATAAGGAGTGGATGAATAATGGTAGTAGCTTATAAACATGAGCCATTTACAGACTTTACGGTAGAGGAAAATCGTCAAGAATTTGAGGCAGCTTTAAAATTAGTAGAAGCAGAGCTAGGGAAAGAATATCCATTAGTTATAGGTGGAGAAAGAATTACCACTGAGAATAAAATCATTTCTGAAAATCCATCTAATAAAGAACAACATGTTGGGATTGTCTCTAAAGCAACTCGTGAGTTAGCTGAAAAAGCAATGCAAGTTGCGGACAAGACATTTAATACGTGGAAAAAATGGGATCCAGCCGTACGTGCTGATATTTTATTTAAAGCAGCGGCGATTATTCGCCGTCGCAAGCATGAATTTTCGGCGTATCTTGTCTATGAAGCTGGCAAACCGTGGAACGAAGCAGACGCTGATACTGCTGAAGCAATCGATTTCCTAGAATACTACGGTCGCCAAATGGTTGAAATGAAAAAAGGTTATCCAATTGAAAGTCGTAAAATTGAAGATACTCGCTTATCGTATATTCCATTAGGTGTAGGTGTCGTTATTTCTCCTTGGAACTTTGCGTTTGCGATTATGGCAGGGATGACTTCGGCATCACTCGTTGCAGGAAATACAGTTTTATTAAAGCCGGCAAGTTCAACACCGGTAATCGCCTATAAGTTTTTAGAAGTGCTAGAAGAGGCAGGACTGCCAGCGGGTGTTGTTAACTTTATCCCAGGAAGTGGAGCAGAAGTTGGTGATTATTTAGTTGATCATCCAAGAACGCGCTTCATTAGTTTTACAGGTTCTAAAGAGGTTGGTATTCGTATTTATGAGCGCGCAGCGAAAGTTCAACCGGGCCAAATTTGGTTAAAGCGTGTGGTCGCTGAAATGGGTGGAAAAGACACAATTGTTGTTGATAATAACATCGATACGGACTTTGCAGCAGAAGCGATCGTTCAATCTTCATTTGGATTTTCAGGACAAAAGTGTTCGGCGTGTTCGAGAGCTGTCATTCATGAGGATGTCTATGATGAAGTATTAGCTAAGGCAATTGCGCTAACGAAAAAATTAACAGTCGGTGCACCAGTGAATGATACTCGCATGGGACCTGTTAATGATCAAGCTGCTTTTGATAAAGTCATGAGTTATGTAGAGATTGGTAAAGAAGAAGGACGCTTAGTCACAGGTGGTGAAGGCGATAACTCAAAAGGTTACTTCATTCAACCAACAATTATTGCCGATGTCGATGAGAATGCAAGACTAATGAAAGAAGAAATCTTTGGACCCGTCGTTGCATTTTGTAAAGTGAAAGATTTTGATCATGCATTAGATGTTGCTAATAACACAGAATTTGGCTTAACGGGTGCTGTAATTACAAACAACCGTACGCATCTCGAAAAAGCACGTGAAGACTTCCATGTCGGAAATCTTTACTTTAACCGCGGTTGTACAGGAGCGATCGTTGGATATCATCCATTTGGCGGCTTTAATATGTCAGGGACAGATTCAAAAGCTGGTGGACCAGATTATCTACTACAATTCACGCAAGGCAAACTAACTTGTGAGCAATTTTAGTAATCTCTGTAAATCTAAACACTGATTGAAATTTAGCTGTAAGGTTTTAAAATAGTAGTTTTAAAGAAGAATAATTTAGCGCAATAAAATCTAAAAAAAAACGATGTGTTTTAATCACAAAATTTATTATTTTCTGACATATTTACTAGAGGGAGTAGAGTAGCTAGGCTTGCTCTCTTTTTAGTAGATAAAAATGCTAGATTACTATGGTTAAAGGGGTTTTTGTGGTGGAGTTAATAATGAAAAATTTTTTCCTCTTTTTGTCAAAAAATAAAGTTTTAAAGAAAAGCGCAAGTCGTTGGGGATTCAAAATGGGTGCTTCGCAAGTTGTTGCTGGTGAAACGATTGAAAGCGCTATCGCCACGATAAAAAACCTAAACGATAAAGGACTTGCTTGTACAGTAGACCACTTAGGAGAGTTTGTCTATAGTAATGAAGAAGCAATTGAAAGTGCAAATTATTGTATTAAAACATTAGATGCAATTTCAGAATCTGGTGTTAACTGTAACTTATCTCTTAAAATGACTTCGTTAGGTCTCGATATAAGTAAAGAGCTTTGCTTAGAAAATATGCGGCGAATTCTTGACACTGCAAAGAAAACCAACAATTTTGTCCGTATTGATATGGAGGACTTCGACCATTGTCAAATTACGTTAGATATTTTTAATGAGTTATATAAAGAGTACGGTAGTCATATAGGTGCTGCTATCCAGGCATACTTATTCCGTGCAAAAGAAGATATTGATAATCTAAAAGGTGTCAATCTTCGCTTGATGAAGGGAGCTTACAAGGAATCTCCAGAAGTTGCTTATCAAGATAAAAAAGAAGTAGATCGTAATTATGTAGCGATAATAAAGCAACATTTGTTAAATGGTAGTTATACAGCGATTGCATCCCACGATCACAATGTCATTGCTAAAATTAAAGAATTTTGTAAAGAAAATGAGATTTCAAGGGATCAATTTGAATTTCAAATGCTATACGGATTTAGAACAGATTTACAAGAAGAGATTGCTAAAGAGGGCTATAAAATGCGGATTTATGTACCTTATGGAAATGACTGGTACGGTTACTTCATGAGACGTCTAGCTGAGAGACCACAAAATATTACTTTTGCACTAAGAGGCTTCTTCTCCAAATAGGGTACGACATTGAGAGATACCAAATTCACGACAAAAGGGTTTAGAGGAGAGCGATAATGAAAAGGGAAATCTTAATTATTGTTTGAAGTTAATCATAAAACATTCATATAAACAAAAAAACACATTCGAATCGAGAATGTGTTTTAATTTTAAAAAATAAAAAAACTATTTTTGAGAACGAAAAACACGATAACCTAACTTTTCTTTATATCTTTGTAACATTTCACCATGAGATACAAAAATTTTAAAAAGGTCGGGATCTATAAAGTTAGAGGGATCATTTTCTTCTATAACAGGATGGTTTTTATTGATTACTTGATCATCATCATCAGTTAAAACTTGTGAAAAATCAGCATTTAGGAAATGTGTCTTCCATTCATCAATTGAGAAAACATTTTTAACTCCATAAAAGTTTTGTATTTCTTTTTTTTCAGTAAGTGTAAGCGTTTCTTTAGCGACCATTTCAATTGCAATAAGTCGGCCCCCTTGTTTTAGTACTCGCTTAAACTCAGGCAATGAGTAAATAGGATCTGTAAAGACTACCACTGACTCGGCGAAAATGTAATCAAAAGACTCATCTGCCAAAGAGAGCTTCTCAGCATTACCTTTAAGAACATTAATAGCGACCTTTTCCCTTGCAAAGCGCTTTCTAGCTTTTTCCACCATCGTAGAATGAGCGTCAAGAGCAGTAACATTACACTTGTATTTTTTAGCTAAAAAAGCTGCCGTTTGTCCTGTTCCACAACCGATATCCAGAACATTCATTTCTGAGCTAATTTTTTCAGCTGCTGTGATTTTTTTTGTTAATCTCGAGCCACCAGGATGTGCACTGCTAATACCTAAATATGCAAGCATATCTGTATAATTCAGCTTTTTCATTATTATTTGGAGCCCCTTTCAAATTGTTTTCATACTATCAAATACATAAAAAATTATCGGAAACAATGGATTACACACACTGTATTTGGTGGCTAGCATGGTTTCTTTAATAATGTATGCAAAATCAAACAAAAACGAAGCGAAAGTTATAGAAACGTGAGAGTTTCTTATTCACCTACCAAAGTCGTGTAAATACGCATAGCAACTGTTTTGTCATTGGTTCCTTGTACGAGCATGCGTCCATTACTGAATAAGGAAAGCTGGTATTCTTCATATGTAAGTCTTAATAAGTAAGGATTTTGGATAACTTTACCGAGTTTTGACCAATTATGATAAAAATAACTAAGGTCAATTGTTTTAGACGATGAAGGTATAATTTGAATCGCGTTTCTTCCACATAACGAAGAAACAAGCTGTCCTGTTAGCTCATTAGTTAAAAATTGAAATTCTCGTTTTTGACAACATATACAAGTTTCATTTAGTGATAGTTGGAATGGGAAGAGGTCAAAGTCATTTTTCCATACATCTAGTTGAATCATTTCTTCTCTTATCGAAGATTTATCTTCTATTAAAATCTTTAGAGCTTCGGTAGCTTGGTATGAAGCGACAATGTAAACAGCAGTACTAAGCACTCCAACTGTATCACAAGTTTCCCCATGGCCACTTTCTAACTCAGGAAATAAACAACGGAAGCAAGGGGTTTTATTAGGGATAATTGTAGTCGTCATTCCTCTAGATTTAACTACCCCGCCGTAAATCCAAGGAATGCTATGCTTAATACTTACATCATTGATAAGAAATCGTGTCATCATATTATCTGTACCATCTAAAATCAAATCGGACCCTTTTATAAGCGTTTCAATATTGCTGGGATCGACATTTTCAATTAGTGCAATTACCTTTACTTTAGAATTAATGGTCGCTAACTTTTCGGCGGCAGCAATCGCCTTTGGTGTCTGATTCCGGGCATCGGCTTCGTCAAAAAGCATTTGGCGCTGCAAGTTACTTTCTTCTACAAAATCTCGATCTATTAATCTTACTTCGCCAACGCCACTGCGGACTAGGTGATTAGCCATTGTTGTCCCTAAAGCACCAATGCCAATAATCGTGACTACCTTTTGTTCAAGCTTTGCTTGACTAATCTCCCCATCTGGCCAAAATAAAATTTGTCGTGAATATTTGTTGTTTATTTTGTCCATATATCTCTCTCCCTTGGAGGTCTATTTTCAATAACAAGTAGTATATAAAGAGTACAGCTATTATTTAGTTTAGCTCATGAAATTTGTAAATAAAAGAGGAATTATCAAATATTTGGAGAAGTATTTTAATGAGTGAATTTCATAATGTAGATTCTGTGCCAATAGGCAGCTTGATGTGGCTTTTTATTAGTATTATGAAATTGATTCTAGTAGGTAAAATAAAAAATAGGGAGGAATTTTTGCATGAATTTAGGTGGATATCGTAATCATGAAGCTTGGGTAAACTTAACCGATGGAGCAATAGAGTACCGCAAACTTAACGAAGCAGATGCTGTGAAATATGTAGGAGCGCGGGGACTAGGCGTAAAGTACATGGTCGACAACAAAATTTACAATGCCGAACCATTTTCACCGGAAAATATGCTAGCAGTTATGACTGGACCTTTAACAGGAACAAGAATTGTGATGAGTGGACGTCTTTGCACAGTGACGCGGTCTCCGTTGACTGGGACTGTCACAGATTCTCATATGGGGGGCTGGACAGCGGCGAGACTGAAGTGGGCAGGTTTTGATAATTTAATCTTTACTGGCAAAAGTGATTTCCCAGTTTACTTATACGTTGAAGATGGAAAAGTAGAATTAAAGGATGCCTCAACTTTGTGGGGTAAAACGACGCGAGAAACGATAAAAGTATTACAAGACCTTTATGGAGAAAAAGATACAAGTGTTATGGCAATAGGGCAGGGTGGAGAAAATAAAGTTCTCTACGCTGGTTGGATGAATGAAGATGATCGTGCTTCAGGACGTGGGGGAACAGGTGCTGTTGCTGGATCAAAAAATTTAAAAGCGATTGTCATTAAAGCAACGCAAAAAGGTAATATGCCGCAACCTGCATTACCAGATAAGTACCCGGCCGCAATTAAGAGTGGGTTGACAGCTATTAACGAAGGAGCCTTAACTGCACCTAATAAAGGCGGTTTATCGGTTTATGGTACAAACGTATTAATGAACATTATGAATGAAGTCGGAGCACTTCCTTACAAAAACTCTCAAGAAACATATTTTGAGGGAGCAGATGACATTAGTGGTGAAGCAATTAATGCTGAGATTTTAGTTGGTGAGCCAACTTGCCATGCCTGTCCGGTCGCTTGTAAGAAAGAAGTCGAAGTGAAAGAGGGAAAATATAAGACAAGAACAGAAAGTTTTGAATATGAATCAGCTTGGGCGCTAGGCGGTAACTGTGGAACGTCGAATAAAGAAGCGATTGCCTATTTAATTAACCAGTGTAATGATTATGGAATTGATACCATTGAATTAGGGAACACATTCTCGATGGCAATGGAAGCATCTGAAAAGGGCTTAATTGAAGAGAAACTCGAGTGGGGTGATGTCGACACGATGATCGCTTTGGTTGAAAAAATTGTCCAACGCGAGGGAATTGGCAACATTTTAGCAGATGGACCAGGTAGAGCAGCCGCGAAATTTGGAAATGCAGATCTTGCAATGGTTGTTAAAAATCAATCTATTCCGGCTTATGACCCGCGTGGTGTACAAGGAATTGGTTTAGCGTACGCAACAAGTAACCGCGGTGCATGTCATTTACGTGGGTATACAATTGCAGCTGAAATTGCTGGTATTCCAGAGGCTGTTGATCGTCTTACGGTTGAAGGCAAAGGAAATCTACTAAAAATATTCCAGGATCTTCATGCCTTCTCGGATTCTCTTGATCTATGTAAATTTTCGTCATTCTCTGAAAATGCGGATATCTATGCCGAGCAATATTCAGCAGTTGTTGGTATTGAATTAACCGGTGATGATATTATGAAGATCGGTGAGCGAGTTTATAATCTTGAACGCTACTTCAATAATCAAGCTGGGTTTGACGGCAAGGATGATACACTACCAAAACGTTTCTTAACAGAGCCTGCAACTGGTAATTCAGCTGGCGAACTGAGTCACTTACCAGAAATGCTAAAAGAATACTATGAAGTTAGAGGCTGGCAGGACGGAGTAGTCACAAAAGAAAAGCTAAAAGAACTTGAAATTGAAGTTAGTGTAGGAGCATAACAAAAAAGAAGTCTTATCCAAATGATAAGACTTCTTTTTTGATTTGCTATAAGGGTTAGCCGCCAGCACGAAATGTTTTTTTACGAAAGTTTTTTAAAACAGTTTCTAAAATTTGTTTATCACTAGCGATAAATCGCAAGTGAACTTTCGGAATAAGAGAGTGAAACATCTGAAAACTATCTTCCGCGGAAACATGACAAGACCAATCATCACATTTTACGATCAATTCAGGAGAGTTTTTAGTTTCGGATACAGCTCCTAGTTGCTGTAAGTAGATTATGATTTCCTTACGTGCAATTCCTCTGATTTCTAATTTTTCCTCATTCATTTATCCACCTGCCACTGGAGGGAATAAGGCAATTTGATCTGTTGCAAGTACAGGTGTGGATAAGCCATTTAAATGAATAATATTTCTACCGTTTATAAAAACATGAACTAGTGGCTTTACCTGTTTCTCTTTTGTAAAAAGCTCGTCATTCATTAGTGGGAATTGTTCAATCAATTCGTTTAAGAGAGACAAAATTGGTTGTCCTTCTTCGACTGTGAGCGTCACTGTCTTGGCACCGCAGATCTCACGAAAGTTTGCAAACACTTTAATTAACATTCAATCACCCCTTTGTTTTTATTATCATAGAGATAGATATATTTGACAAGTGAAACACTCGAAAAAGCGTCGTGTTTAAGCATTTTACTTTCTTGTTGTCAAAGTTGCCAAGGTGCCTAGCCGCTCGAGGTCACTTCACCCAATTACATGTAGCCAAAAAGCGGGCTACATGTAATTGGCCTCCAGTGCTTGTCGCGACTGACCAAGGCGCTTGCGCTTTTCTTTGTCTAGCTCCAGGCGCCATCGGCTCGAACACTTCAGTCCTGTACTTGCGGTCTAAGGGATGACCGCTGCGTACAGGCCTTCCAGTGTTTTTCACCGATAGGCGGGCGCCTTGCGCTTTTCTTATTATCTAGAATTTTCTATTTAATTTAAATTTTTAGATAATATAATAGAATTAGTAATTGAGCTATGGTATACTTTGATGCATTATTAGCTTGTAATTCAAGTGAAAAAATTAAAAATTAACCTAATCGCATTGGAGGGGTTCCCTTGGGAGAACAAGTTTTTATTTATGATACGACCCTGCGTGATGGTACGCAGGGTGAAGGTATTAGCTTATCGGTAGATGATAAACTAAAAATTGTTGAAAAATTAGACCAACTTGGTGTTCACTATATTGAAGGTGGTTGGCCTGGTAGTAACCCGAAAGATATGGAGTTTTTTCAAAGGGCAAAGGAGCTTCAGCTTAGTAACGCAAGGATTGCTGCTTTTGGCAGTACGACAAGAATTGGTGTCAATGCAAAAGACGATGAAAATTTACAAAAGCTAATTGAATGTGGAGTAACTGTTGTAACAATTTTTGGTAAATCGTGGGATTTTCAAGTGACAGAAGCGTTAAGAACAACTTTAGAAGAAAACTTACGAATGATAGCGGATTCAGTAATGTTTTTAAAAGGAAATGGAGTAGAAGTTATTTTTGATGCTGAACATTTTTTTGATGGCTATAAGCATAATCAAAAATATGCATTGGCAGCAATTAAAGCAGCTGAGGATGCAGGGGCTGACTGTATCACTCTTTGTGACACAAACGGCGGAACTTTACCTCATGAAATTACTGAAATTGTTAAAGTGGTCTGTGACGTAACAAACATTCAGGTAGGCATCCATTGTCATAATGATGGTGAAGTTGCCGTTGCGAATTCTCTTGCTGCTGTTCAAGCAGGAGCACGCCAAGTGCAAGGAACAATGAATGGATATGGTGAGCGATGTGGCAATGCCAATTTAATTTCAGTCATTCCCAACTTGCAAATGAAACTAGATTTTCAATGTATTCTCGAAGAAAACTTGTCAAAATTAACGTTGATTTCAAAATATGTTCATGAAATTGCTAACCAATCTGCACCGAGTAATCAGCCTTTTGTAGGTAGAAGTGCTTTTGCACATAAAGGCGGGATGCATGTAAGTGCTGTATTAAAACACCCTGAGACTTATGAGCATGTAAAGCCAGAGTTGTTAGGGAACACGCGTCGTGTGCTTGTCTCAGAGCTTTCAGGACAAAGTAATTTAATTTTTAAAGCAAAAGAATGGAATTGTACTTTTGATAAGAAAGATCCAACGAGTAAGAAGCTTCTTGAAATGATGAAAGAAAAGGAACATCAAGGTTATCAATATGAAGCAGCAGAGGCTTCTTTTGAACTGTTAGTCAAAAAAAGCTTTGCTGAATGGAAAGAATATTTTTCACTTGATTTTTATAAGATTTTTATTGAAAAAAATGGAGCTGACCTTTTTTCAACAGAAGCGGTAGTAAAACTTTGTGTTCAAGATGAAATGGTATTAACAGCAGCTGAAGGAAATGGCCCTGTTAACGCACTAGACCATGCTCTCCGAAAAGGATTGGAACAATTTTATCCAATCATTAAGAACATGTATTTATCAGATTATAAAGTTCGCGTTTTAGACGAGACGGATGCAACCGCATCAAAAGTTCGTGTCTTGATCGAGTCGTCGGACGGAAAAGAAACATGGAGTACAATCGGTGTATCTGGAAATATTATTAAAGCTAGTTGGCTTGCGCTTGTTGATAGTCTTCAATATTATTTAATGAAACATGATAATGAAATTGTACTGAAACATCCCAAGCAAGAAGAGATTTGTCTTGGATTAAAAAACCACTAATCTTCTAATCCGAATCAAAAATAAGTTGTTCAAAAGAAAAGCGCAAGGCGACCGTCTAGCGGCGAAAAACGCTGGAAGTTGACAGAAGTCGTTTTCTGACTAGCCAATGGCGCCTGCTCCTGCGGTTACTCGTCGCAAAACCAGCTATGAAGTAACTCAATGATGTGTCTTAAAGCTAGACAGACACGAAAATTTTATACTTTCTTACCTTTTAAACAAAAAAAATTTCCATTGAAATTTTCAGAGTAGGTTGATAATATAAAAGTAGCTTAGAGATTGAAAGGATGAGATGAGATGAGCAAAGTTGAGGAAATTAATGTTAAAAAGGATGAAAAAGGTTATTTTGGAGAGTTCGGGGGCTCATTTGTGCCACCACAACTGCAGCCGGTACTAGACCGGTTAGAGGATGCTTTTGAAACGTATAAGAATGACCCTGATTTTCTTGAAGAGTATTCATATTATTTGAAGGATTATGTCGGGAGAGAAAATCCACTTACCTTTGCTAAACGTTTAACTGAAAAGTTAGCAGGTGCAAAAATTTATTTAAAGCGAGAAGATTTAAATCATACAGGAGCACATAAAATTAATAACGTTTTAGGGCAAATTTTACTTGCGAAAAGAATGGGTGCCCATCGAATTATTGCTGAAACCGGTGCAGGGCAGCATGGAGTTGCTACAGCGACAGCTTGTGCGATGTTAGGGATGGAGTGCATCATTTACATGGGAGTTGAAGACATGCGGCGTCAAGCCCTTAATGTATTTCGCATGGAACTATTAGGTGCGAAAGTAACTGCTGTTAATAAGGGGCAAGGTCGTTTGAAAGATGCTGTTGATGAAGCATTAAATGATTTAATTGAAAACTATCAAGATACCTTTTATTTATTAGGGTCAGCGGTTGGGCCACACCCGTTTCCTTCCATGGTTCGACATTTTCAAGCGATTATTAGTAAAGAGTCGAAGCGACAAATTTTAGAAAAAGAAGGTCGCCTTCCAAATATGGTTGTAGCATGTGTAGGTGGTGGAAGTAATGCGATTGGTGCTTTTGCTGAATTTATACCTGAGGCGAGCGTACGCTTAGTTGGAGTTGAACCTGAGGAAGCTGCAAGTTTAACAAAAGGAACACCAGGTGTTTTACACGGTTTTAGATGTTTAATGTTACAGGACGAGGCGGGAAATCCATTGCCTACCCACTCGATTTCAGCGGGCTTAGACTATCCAGGAATCGGCCCTGAGCACAGCCAATTAAAGGTCAGTGGACGTGCCGAATACTACGCAGTATCAAAAAAGGAAGTGTTGGATGCATTTCAAGTGTTGTCTCGTACTGAAGGGATTATTCCAGCTTTAGAAAGTGCGCATGCTGTTGCATACGTATTGAAAGAAGCACCGAAAATGTCTAAAGAAGACATCATTATTATTAATATATCGGGTCGTGGCGATAAAGATGTGCATGAAGTATCACTTCTTTTAGAAGATCAATAAAATAAAAGGGATGACTAAGAATAAATTAGTCATCCCTTTTATTTATCGAAAGCTTGGATATACATACGGTGAATCAGGTTCAGGGATAATGGTTACTTCCTGGATCTGGATAACGGGTAATTCGTAATTATTGTATTCTGTTTTAGTAATTGTGCCTCTAACTCTAAGCCAAGCGTCATCCTCATAAAGATGGGCATCATCACTTTCTACCAAAGTCCCATATACTCCTGCATCTGCAGTACAACATGTCATAGCAAATCTAGCAACTACGATCCGATTTTCATTAAAATCAGGTTCTCTGAATACGAATCCTGTTGTTACAATCTCTTTGCCAATGAAGCGTTCCAAGTGTAAATCTAAAAGAGTCATGATATCTAAATAGTTTTCCTCAGTAACTAAAATAAGAGGTTCATTGATAAGTTCAGCCAGTAATTCGTCGTAATAGTCATTAAACCCATCTTCGGTGTAAAAATCTTCAATTTGGTAATGCTCGATATCCTCAACATCCTCAACATCCTCAGTAGAGTTACCTTCTATACTCGCTACATAGCCTTCACGGTCGTTTAAATACTGGTCAGCTCTTGGAGTACTGCTCTGATCTTCTGTAATAGGTTGGTTATTTCCGGAACCGTAGATGACCCCGCGATTCGCTGCAACTGAACTGTTTAAGGCTTGGTCAGGGATAACAAACCCCATTACTAGCGGTAAAATAAAAATCGAATAAACGATTAGCTTGACCCAAGTAGCCCCTCCTACTTGATGTTCTAAGCCACAGTCGCAGTCCTCTTCATCGGATTGGCCTTTGTTTGTACTTCGGAAAATTTGAATGGCACCTAATATGAAAAATATGATTACAGAAAAATAAATAAAAGGCATCATCTTTGGAGCGATATAGTACTTAATATTATCACTGATGATTAGTCCTAAGATTAATAGGGCAAAACCAAAGAGAATAACCCCACGAATATAAGCATGGAAACTTAAATCGCCTTTACTATTCATTGCATTCACATCCTAACTTAAAGTTATTTATAAAATAAAAAAGTTTAATAATAACACCGATCCGAATACTGAAATGGTAACTGTTGCTATAAATACTAACACAAATTTAGTTTTAAAGAAGGCTAGAAGCATAATCGTATTTTTTAAGTCAATCATTGGTCCGTATACTAAAAAAGCAATGATTGAACTGGTCGTAAAGTTATTAGCAAATGAGGCTGCTACAAAGGCATCTGCTTCTGAGCACAACGATAACACGTAAGCAAAAGCCATCATCACAAATGTTGCTGAATATTCATTTGAGCCTAATGCTTGTAATAAGCTTCTATCTAACAATGTTTGGAACAAGGCGGCAATAAAAGCACCGGCAATTAAATATTTCCCCATCATAAAAAATTCATCTGCAGCATGGTACATAGTTTGCTTGAAACGATTTGATTTTTTTGTAGGTACAACAACTTGAGTTACTTGTTTACCCATTAACTCTTCTTTGCTCCATTTTAATTGATCGGTCTTGTTTCGGAAAATAAAATACATAATCGCGCCTATTAAAATAGCTAAAATGAAAGCTAATCCCATCCGAGAATAAAGAACAGTAGGGTTGTTTCTAAAGGCATAAAAAGTTGAGGCGAAAACAACTGGATTTAAAATTGGAGCGCCTACTAAAAATACAACACCGACATGTAAGGGCATCCCTTTTTTTATTAAGCGGCGAACGACTGGAACAATGGCACATTCACAAATCGGGAAAATCGCACCCAATAAAGCGGCTGGTAAAAGTGCTGCTAGTGCATTTTTAGGTAAAAACTTTTGGATTTTATCTTCGGAAACATAAATTTGTATTAACGCCGAAACGAAGACACCTAGTAAAATAAACGGAAAGGCTTCA
This sequence comes from Bacillaceae bacterium IKA-2, assembly GCA_031761875.1. Classification (GTDB taxonomy): domain Bacteria; phylum Bacillota; class Bacilli; order Bacillales; family Anaerobacillaceae; genus Anaerobacillus. The sequence continues at coordinate 1,129,539 of CP134492.1, forward strand.
ATGATAATACTGATAAAAATCGTATTTACATTAACCATAGTATCAGGTAAATTGGACAAGGCAATTGAATCTTTAATTTTTTCTATATTAAAAAAAAGTAATAAAAATACTAGTAATAATGCTACCCCGAGTAAATCTTTTCCTAGGGATGATACGGACTCTTTTAAGTTCACAAGGATCTACTCCTACGTTGATTTTTTTGAATAAGACATTCATATGTAGTGTGCTTTGAGGAATACTTTTCAATTAATTTTATACTTTTCATTCAATATAACATTCTACCATAAACTAATCGAAGAGGGAATGAACCTTTTTATTCCTTTTAAGTTTAGTAGTTTATAATGTAAATTGATTATAAATGAACGAAATTCATTCAAATATATTATCATTACATTTTTGTATAACAGATACGTTAATAGTCTGTAAGATCGTAGTTTAGGCTTTCAAATAGTAATGGTTCCTATTTGAATTTTTTCAATAATTGTGCTAAGTTTAATTCAATATAAAGCTTTGGGGGAAATTATGAAAAAAACAGTGCCAGCATATATTATTACGGGGTTTTTGGGTAGTGGGAAAACGACTGTCTTACAAAATATTCTTATTTATTGTAAAGAAAATAATTTAAAGCCAGCAATTGTCTTAAACGAAATCGGAGACACAAATGTAGAAGCAGATTTGTTTGCTGATGATAGTGTTCTTGAAATGCTGAACGGTTGTATTTGTTGCTCAATTCAAGCTGATTTTACGAGCGAGTTACAGATGTTTTTGAATTCGTTAGCAAATAATGAAATGCCGGATGTCCTATTGATTGAAGGCACTGGAGTTGCGAATCCCTTAGAAATAGTCGATGCACTGACAGATCCTCAACTAATTGATGTTGTTGATTTATATTCTGTTATTAATTTAATTGATGCGAGTAAGTATATAGAATATCAAAGTATTTTTTCAAGTTCCAAAGAAGTACGGGATGTTTTGAAATCACAAATTACGACAAGCTCATTTATTATTTTAAATAAACTAGATTTAATAAATGATAAGTTGGTCGGAAAAGTTCGGAAAAAAGTGGGAGAACTAAAAAGAAGTGATACAGCTGTTGTAGAAACAAGTTATGGAGAGGTTGATATCCAACAATTGTTTGAGAGGCGGATTTCGACTCACCGAACAAATTCTACATTACAACTTCTAGAACCTAATCAATCGGCTTGTTGTGACAATCAAACTTGTGAGGACCATGAACACGACCATAACCATAACCATACGTTTCAGGCGCTAAAAATTGAAATCGATCATCCAATTGATCGGATTCAGTTGGAACAGTGGTTAAACAGACTTCCAAAAACAATCGTCCGAGGCAAAGGGATTATCGCTTTGACGGAAACTGTTGGGCTATTTCAATTTCAATATTCGTCAGATATATTAAAAATAGAACGCTTAAAAACAGCAACAACTGTTAAACCCTGTTTGATTTTAATTGGTGTAGATCTGGATAGTGTCAAAATTGAGACAACTTTTCGTGAACAGTTTGGAGAATAGCAAGAGAGACCGGAACCGAGGGAACATCAAAAACAAGAAAAGACTAGGGGACTCTAGCCTTTTCTTGTTTTTAAATAGAAGGTTTACCCACTAAAACACCCAACTTACTTAATAAGCCAATAAGCTTTGTTATTAGTGATCGTAATTGCTTGAAAAGCTAGTTTCCGGTCATTATTCTAGGCTTTTGGTTACCACGAACGGCTTAAATCTGAAGTTCTGGTTATGACACTATTTATTTGGGTTATTTTATTGAACTTTTTTCACTTTCTCTACTAAATCCTCAATTAATTCATAGGAGATAATCCCAGTATGAGCAACAAAAATATGCCCTTTTTGATCAATAATGTAAGTTTTCGGAATAGTTATCGCATTGTACAATTGCGTTTGCACAAGACCTCTTTGATTAGTTACGCTAATACGTTCGTCAATAACATTTGGAAAAGTAATTTGATATTCCTCCATAAAATCATCGACAACAGCTAGACTAGCTTCAGTCATTAACATATTTATACCAAGGACAGTAACACCTTTATCTTTATAGTCATTGTAGAACTGGTTTAAATCTGGCATTTCATCACGACAGGGCGGACACCATGTTGCCCACAAATTTAATACGACAATCTGGCCTTGAAAAGATGAGAGAGCAACCTTTTCATCTGTTCCCCACAGCTGGAGTGTAAAATCAGGAGCGATCATTCCACGGTTTAGCCCAACCTCATCTATACGGTTATATAAGGTTTCTGATGATCCACTTTCTTTAAGCGTTTCCTCATTTAGCTGTTGAGGTTGACTTGCTGAGTCTGTTTTACTATCTAGGCTATCCATTAATACGTAGCCAATAAAGATCATGGCAACGATAACCACAATCGTGCTAATAAAACGATTTTTTGCCATACACAGCCCCCCTTACGTTTATTGTACTTTATAATATAACAAATTTCCATGAACCCGTTTTATTGGATGTTCAAAAAAGAGGGTACTCCGTCAGTTCCGATTATCCTCCTTTCAAAGACGCTTTTTTATAAATTGCAGAGCAAATATAGCTTAAAAATTTACAACGAGCCAAAAACCACCGATAAAAAAACCAACAGAAAGAATCATCGTCAAAAAAACATATAATATAGCTTTCTTTACTTTTCTCGCCCGCAACAGTTGCATCGTTTCTACACTAAATGTTGAAAAAGTTGTAAACGCTCCAAAAAATCCTACACTTAAAAATAATAATAATGGTGTCGAGTAACTACCATCTTCAAAATATAAAGCTAAAATCAAACCAAGACTAAGGGAACCAACGATGTTAACGAGTAACATTGCTATAGGAATCGGAGGATTGGGAAATTTCTTCATCATGAAAATTCCAACTGCGTAGCGGGTCATTGCACCGAAGGCGCCACCTAAGCCAACTAGTAGCCAATTCATTCCACCTCACCTACTTCTCTTCTTGATTTATATTTAAAACTTCCTTTTTCAGCCCAAATATAGCCAATAAACGCTAATGCAACACCGCCAAATATTGAAGTACTAAGATAGAAACTAATAAATAACCAATATTCACTTATAATCAAGCTATTAACATCAGCAGCTAAAGTGGACATCGTCGTGAAGCCGCCACAAAACCCAACACCAAGTCCCGTTTTAAGGATTTCATTTATTTTAAGATGTACAATCCAGCCTGTCAGTAGCCCAAGTAAAAAACTTCCTATAAGATTTTCAAGTAATGTACCTAACGGAAATAGATGGGCAACTGTTTGAATGTTAATCAAATAGCGCAATAGTGTTCCTAGTCCGCCACCAATGCCGACAGCTAAAAATGTTATTAGATGTTTTTTTTCCATGATAACACTTCATTTCTATCTTGATTAATATAGCCTGCTTAAATTTCATAATATAAATTCAGCACAACTTAGTAACGTATTAATGTTCAAGTTACTCAGTAGCTTAATGTGGCTAATTTATTGATATTTGATATTATTATTATTAAGTATAATAAACGTTTTTTTTAGTTTCAATGGTTATTAAAATTAGTTACTAAATTAGAATATAGAGGTTGTTCAAAACTAGCATCGCTGATCAGCCACCTCGCGAGGCAGTAACTATGTCTAAAGCCTTAGTTACTGTATAAAAAAAGAAAAAATAATTTTGAACAACCTCTAAAAATAGCTTTATTAAAAGCTGTCGATTTGCTAGAATGATAAGCAGTTGATTTTAAAAACGAAAGGAGACCTCTATGTCTATTATTGAAGCAATTATTTTTGGGATTGTCCAAGGTTTAACCGAATTTTTACCGATATCTAGTACAGCACATATTGTCATTACCCAACTTATTTTAGGGACGACATTTCCTGGATTAACCTTTGAAATCTTTTTACACCTTGCCTCAATTTTGGCAGTTATTATTTATTTCAGAAAAGATTTATTCCTAGTCATTGTTGGTTTTATAAGTTATTTTAAAACGAAATCTGAGCAAAATCGTATTCAGTTTTTCTTTGGACTTTATATTATCGTGGCTACAGTTATCACAGGAGGCATAGGATTATTACTGAAAGACCTCGTTGGCGATGTAATGAAAACTCCGCCATTTATCGCTGGTGCCCTTGTTGTTACAGGTTTAGGGTTAGTGTTTATCGAACGTGTCCATAGGTATGGGACAAGAACTGAAAAAGATATGACTTTTCTGGATGCGATCATCGTTGGGTTAGCACAAACATTAGCTGTTTTGCCAGGGATTTCTCGGTCTGGATCAACGTTAATTGCCGCACTTATTGTCGGACTTGATCGTGATACAGCTGTGCGCTATTCTTTTTTACTTGTTATACCAGTTATTTTAGGGTCAACAGTTCTTGCAGTTGGTGAAGTTAGTAATGATATTTTTGCTGCCATTGGTGCACCTGCACTTATTGTCTCATTTATTACAACTGTAATCTTTTCGTGGCTTGGGATTATTTGGTTGATTGATTTTCTGAAAAGAAGTAAACTAATATATTTTGCAGTTTACTGTTTTGTTCTTGCGATTTTAGTTTTCTTTTTTATCGAACCAGCGACAGTCATTGAGCTTTAAAATAAAGGCAAAACACTAGGATAAATAAATCCTAGTGTTTTTTTCGATGAGTCTCTTATTAGCCTCTTTTTTAATGTGTCTTTATTCATAAATGATCAGTATAATTATGGCATTTTGTGAGGCTGTGGAGCTCACTTAGTTGTTGCTCTGTTAACATTGGCTTTTGAAGGACTGCTAGGTTTTCTTGAAGTTGCTTGACTGAGCTTGCACCTGGGACAACCGCTGCGACAGTCTTATTAGCTAAACAATAAAGTAGCGCCAATTCATGAAATTGATAGTGATGATCGTTTGCCCATTGTTTAAGTCTTGGTAATAATTCTTGTAGATCATCATTACTGTAGGAAAGATAGTCGTTTTTAACTAATTTTTGTAAGAGGTTTTCTGTTAAAAGACCTTTGGCGAGCGGTCCACGAGTTATGATACTAATATCCTGAGAATCTAATAGCGGTGAAATTTCCTTTTCAGGACGGCGATCTAAAAGACTATATTGTATCATTACATTTACTATATTTGACTTTTCCACATATGTCTTTATAACATTAGGACGAATCGATGAAATGCCATAATAACGAATTAGGCCCTCTTTAGTTAGTTCTTCAAAAGCTTCGATTGTTTCATCAATCGGATCATCAATCGTGCCGCCATGGAGTTGACATAAATCAAGATAGTCAGTCTGCAATCTTTTTAAGCTTTTTTTAACAGCAGCTTTAATATAGTGTTTCGTTGGATTCCAGCTCCAGCTATCTTTAGATGTATTCCACTCATTGCCAACCTTAGTAGCAATGATGATATCGGTTCGTTTAGTTGCAAGAACTCTGCCTAATAATTCTTCATTTTTACCAAAATCATATAAATCAGCGGTATCAAAATAATTAACACCAACATCAATGGCCTTATCCAAAATATATTCACTTTCTCTACTAGTTGGTTTCAAAGACATACAGCCCAAACCAATCGGTGAAACAAATAAGTTTGAAGTCCCAATTTGTCTTTTTTTCATGTGAATATCGTTGCCTCCTTTAATAAGCTACTAAGCTAAATTTAACTTAGAATGAAATCTTTAGCAAATAAGAGGTTAATTCGGCGTTGAAGGGTAATAATGTTTTAAAGCTTTGATTATTATCACGAGGAGTTTCGTTTATGTATATAGAAAAGAAAGTAAAAGTTGAAGAGATATTATATGAAGATGGAGAAATCCAATTATTAAAAACAACGGCTAGCGCCCAAAAAGCGCTGTTATATCTTGCAATTACTTCAAGAGCAAAAAAAAATGATGAAATCATCGTCAATGCTACTAGTACAGAGCTTAAACTAGGAACTGGTGGCATGGATATTGTCATTTCAGTTTTAGGTTCGCTACCAAAGCAAGAACTAAGTCCTAATGGCCATATTATCAAAGCTCGTTATTTACCACAACAGCATAGTGTCCAAGCTGTTGAATCTCAAGAAAGTCAATATCATCAACTGTTCAAACAGACATCATTTTCTTTAAACGAAAAAAAAATATTAATTGGGGAACTTCATAGTATGATTCCAATTTGTTTTTGGGGAATGGATTTTTTAAAAAAAGAGGGAAAAATGGTCGTAATAATAAGCGATGAAGCGAGTATCCCATTAAGTTTAAGCGATCATGTTCGTGCCTTGAAAAGAGATCAGCGCTTTATTACGATTACGATTGGTCAAGCTTTTGGTGGTACATATGAAGCAATAAATTTACCAACAGCATTACAATTTGCGACAAAAATTCTAAATGGTGATGTGATTTTGATTACATTAGGGCCTGGAGTAGTCGGCACTCATACAAGGTTTGGGTTTAGTGGGATTGAACAAGCTTCATGGGCAAATATGGTTGGCAGTCTAGGTGGAATCCCAGTTTGGATACCAAGGCTGTCTGAGGCCGATAGTCGTGAGCGGCACCGTGGGATTAGCCATCATACACTAACCCCATTAAAAACATTTACCTATCCAAAGTGTGTCGTACCTTTACCGGTTATTAGCGGACCATTAGAATCGAAGATTAATATGCAAGCAGAAGAACTAAATTTACAACACCACATTAACTGGGTCGACAAAGAGCCCCTTGAAGTACTTGTAGAACATTGCCTTAGGAATAATCCACTTCCAATTAAAACAATGGGTAGGGAATATCAAGATGATCGCTTATTTTTTTTAGGAGTTGCTGCAGCTCTGAAGTGGGTACTTGAACATTAAAGAAAGTTATAGACACGTTCCATAGTTCATTTGCTGTTGTTTCCATCACGCAAGGTGGCTGCTGATAAGCAGATTTAGTTTTGAATGTGCCTAACGCTTTTTTTGTTGACTATCAATCCATTCTTGAACGGTTGCATATTTATTCATGTATTTTTTTAATAGGTACTTTATTTGCCAAGCTTTTCCGACTAATACTACCTGAGTTTCATGAATATATACTTTCACTTCTATCGACTCCCTTCAAGTGCTGTCCGGTTAAAGAGACAAGCTATGATAAACTATATGAAGGGGTTACTATTAATAGTACATCGCTTTTTTTATAAAAAAATACCTAAGGAAATGCTAGGTAATAAGAGGAGTATTTAATGATGAGAAATAGTTTTTTTGAAAAAACATTATCGACAACGGCAATCTTTAGTGGACGAGTGATTGATCTCGTCGTCAAAGATGTTGAACTACCAGATGGTAAGACGAGTAAGCGGGAAATAATTAATCATCCTGGGGCAGTTGCTGTTATAGCAATTACTGAGGATAAGAAAATTTTATTAGTTAATCAATTTCGTAAAGCACTGGAGAAAACAATTGTTGAAATTCCGGCTGGGAAATTAGAGGAAGATGAAGACCCATTAGAATGTGCAAAGCGAGAGCTTGAAGAAGAAACTGGATATAAATCAAGTGAACTCGAATTTATTATTTCTTTTTATACTTCACCTGGTTTTGCCGATGAAATCATTTATCTTTATTTTACTGATAAAATTGAGTTGGGAGAAATCAATTGCGACGAGGATGAATTTATCGATGTTATCGAAGCAACTTTACCAGAAGCCGAAAAGCTAATTGAAGATCAAATCATTCACGACGCTAAAACAATTTTTGCGATTCAATACTTGAAGTTAAAAGGTATTTTGTAATAGTAGATTTTTATAATTTCATTCGACTAGTAAGTCTTAATTATTAATTAAAAGAATTGATATCGATAAAATTTGACTATTTTCGACTTCTTGACAAATAAAAAAAATAACAGAAAAACTGCTGAGTTCATTTCAGTGGTTTTTTTGTTTGAATTAGACCAATTTCTAAAAACCCTATTCCTATTAATTGTCATAAGGGAGATTTTTTTTTCATAGAGTAAAGTAGGTTGGAAAAGAACAGTGATGAATGAGGGGGAGAATAATGCGAAGAAAACCGGGGAGAATTTTGAAACTGGTTGCTGATAATATTGAAGAAAATCGCTCCATTTATCTATTTACAACTATTTTATTATTAATGGGAATTATTTTTGGGGCAATCATTGTTAATAGCTTAAGTTTGGGTCAAAGACATGATCTGCATATTTATATAAACCAATTCTTTGGACAAGTATCTGAAGGGGAGTTCGCAGATTCGGCAGCAATGTTTTCGAAAAGCTTTGCTCATTATGCTAAATACATTGGTATAATGTGGGTGTTAGGTCTGACAATCATTGGGTTACCAATTATCTTAATATTACTGTTTATTAAAGGTGTTGTTGTCGGTTTTACAGTAGGATTTTTGGTCAAACAACTAGGAATGAATGGATTCTTATTATCATTTGTATCAATAATGCCGCAAAATTTTATATTAGTGCCAGCTTTTATCATTGTTGCCACAGCTGCAGTATCTTTTTCTTTGAAAATGATCCGTCATCAGTTTATAAAAAGGAGCCATGAACCAATATTTAAACAATTTATAAGCTATTCTGCGTTAGTTTTATTTGTGGGGGCAGTGTTGGCGTTCGTTTCAACATTTGAAGCCTATGTTTCACCAACTCTAATGAGAATGGTCGTTACGTGGATGTAGTTAGAAAAAGGTTAATCAAAAAAATATTTTAAAATTAATATAAAGTAAAAATTATTATTAATAGATTCTTATAATGATTTTAATTTGACCCGTTTTTGATTATTGAGTATAATTAAACTAGGTAATCGGCTTTCGGGAGGGCACACAAGGTATGGAAAAGCGAATTGAACGTATAAAAAAGCAGTTGCATTCTCAAAGCTACAAGCTCACTCCACAAAGAGAAGCGACTGTTCGTGTTTTATTAGAGCACGAAGAAGATCATTTAAGTGCAGAAGATGTCTATTTATTAGTAAAGGAAAAGTCTCCTGAAATCGGTTTAGCGACAGTTTATCGTACATTGGAATTACTAAGTGAACTGAAAGTTGTCGATAAAATCAATTTTGGCGATGGCGTTTCTCGTTATGACTTACGCCAAGAGGGTGCAGCACATTTTCATCATCATTTAGTTTGTATTGAATGTGGAGCGGTAGACGAGATTCGAGAGGATTTATTAGGAGATGTCGAAAAAGTAGTTGAAGATAGATGGAATTTCCAAGTTAAAGATCATAGGCTAACGTTCCATGGAATATGTAGTCGTTGTCAAGAAAGCAAAGCAAAGTAGAGTAGCCTTCCAAAAAGATTTGGAAGGCTTTTCTATTGTCTAGCTCCAAGACGCATCTCTGAGTTACTTCATAGCTGGTTTTGCGACGAGTAACCGCAGGAGCAGCACCTAGATTCTCGAATGTTTCAACTTACCATGCAGAGGCAAAAAAACGCCTCTTTATGGAAAGTCTCCAACATTTTTCAAATCTACCAAGGTGCTTATGCTTTTCTCAGGTATATTGTTTCTAGTTTTTGGCATATCTTGTACTAAGTATGTATAGATGATACTCAAAAAGTTGGATAATTATCTTCGCAGTCAAATCTGTTCATTGACTCTGAATATCCTCATTTTGAATACACATTTATAGAACAATTAGGAGGTATACCATGTTTAATCGATTTTTTGCTGTGGCTTGGGATACAATTCGTGTATTTCTGTTATTTTTAGGGTGCACGATCTTATTTTATTATGGTATTCTATGGGTGAGTCAGGAATACGAAAGCTATCACCGTTACGATGAACCAAAAGGACGGGCTGTAAAAGTTGTTCAAATGAATAACTACGATCACGAAAATAGTTTTATAGATCGCCTGATTTTTTTCTACCACTTTGGTGAGTGAAATGTCTAGCAAGCCCAAATTTCGGGGCTTGATTCACCAAAAATTGGAATAGGAGTTAATGATGAAGAATGAAATAGAAAATTACTTACACTTTATTATTGTTGAAAAAGGACTTGCAGAAAATACGATTATTTCGTACCGCCGAGACTTAGAGAAATACACTAACTATTTAATTAGTGTAGAACAAGTAACTAGCATCGCTAACGTTACCCGAATGATAATTTCGAACTATTTATTCATTTTAAAGGAAAAAGGGCAAGCTAGAACCACGATTGCTCGAACGATAGCTTCGATTCGCTCGTTTCATCAATTTTTAGTGAGGGAAAGAGTTACCACAAATGACCCTACTTTACATATTGAATCACCTAAGCCAGAGCGGCTGTTGCCAAAAGTTTTAACAGCAAAAGAGGTTGATACACTTTTGTTAACCCCAAATTCAAATTCTGTATTTGATCTTAGAAATAAAGCCATGCTAGAGTTGTTGTACGCTACTGGTATGCGTGTTTCAGAACTTTGTTCATTAAAGCTACATGATATCCACTTAACGATGGGATTTGTTCGTTGTATTGGGAAAGGTAATAAAGAAAGGATTATCCCAATTGGCAAGCTTGCATCTATAGCTATCGAAAACTACCTTACTGATTCAAGGGCTAGTTTAAAGAAAAAAAAACAACATGATTTTTTATTTGTTAACCATCATGGAGAAAGTTTATCAAGACAAGGCTTGTGGAAAATATTAAAAAGTGTCAGTAAACAGGCAAAAATAGAAAAGAAATTAACCCCCCACACATTACGACATTCTTTTGCGACTCATTTATTAGAAAATGGTGCCGACTTGCGCGCTGTTCAAGAAATGCTTGGACATGCTGATATCTCGACGACACAAATTTATACGCATGTAACAAAAAAGAGATTAAAAGAGGTCTATGCTCATTTTCATCCAAGAGCATAATTTATATAATAAGAAAATCTTCGTTTAATTTTAGTGTAGGAGGTATTTTGATGACAAGTAAACAGTATAAAAGAATTTTTTTAGTTGTTATGGACTCGGTTGGAATAGGTGCAGCGCCTGATGCAGAAAAATTCGGCGATACTGGAAGTAATACATTAGGACATATTGCAAAAAAAATGAATGGAATACAAATGAGCAATATGGAAAAGTTAGGATTAGGTAATCTTGGAGATTTCAAAGGGATTAATAAGGTAGCGGCACCCCTTGCTCATTTTGGAAAAATGCAAGAAGTGTCAAACGGAAAAGATACAATGACAGGACATTGGGAAATTATGGGGTTACGAATCGACAAGCCATTCAAAACTTTTCCTACTGGTTTTCCAAAAGAATTAATAGATGAATTAGAAAAGAGATCAGGCAGAAAGATTATTGGTAACAAACCTGCATCGGGCACAGAAATATTGGATGAACTAGCCGAAGAGCATGTCGAGACAGGCGCATTAATCGCGTATACGTCAGCCGATTCTGTTTTACAAATTGCCGCTCATGAAGAGGTTGTTCCTTTAGATGAGTTATATAGTATTTGTAAAATAGCTAGAGAACTAACGTTAGCTGAAAAGTATATGGTCGGGAGAATTATTGCACGGCCATTTACCGGAGAGTTGGGGGTATGGAAACGAACAACAAATCGACATGACTACGCCTTAAAACCTTTTGATCGAACGGTCATGAATGAGCTTCAAGATGCTGGTTTTGATTCGATTGCAATTGGCAAAATTTCAGATATTTATGATGGTGAGGGAATTACAAAATCACTTCGGACGATCTCGAATATGGATGGCATTGACAAGTTAATTGAAACTTTGGACATGGAGTTTACAGGTTTAAGCTTTTTAAACTTGGTTGATTTTGACGCCTTGTTTGGTCACCGACGCGATCCGATTGGCTATGGTAAAGCACTAGAGGAATATGATGCTAGATTACCTGAAGTGTTAGATAAGCTTCAGGTAGGTGATTTGTTGATCATTACAGCTGATCATGGAAATGATCCAACTCAGCCCGGTACTGATCACACAAGGGAATTCGTACCGCTACTTGTTTATGATGAACGTATAAAGCGGGGAACAGATTTAGGAGTAAGGGAAACATTCGCTGATATAGGTGCGACAATTGCCGATAACTTTAATGTTAAGATGCCAAAACACGGTAAAAGTTTCCTGGAAAAATTAATAAAAGGGCGGGATGGAAATGAATAGTACAGTTGCATTTTTAAAAGGAAAAATTGACTTTCAACCTGAAATTGGGTTGATTTTAGGTTCTGGATTAGGTGTTTTGGCTGATGAGATTGAAAATCCGATTAAGATTCCTTATAACGAAATTCCTGGATTTCCAGTTTCAACAGTAGAGGGACATGCCGGACAACTAGTAATAGGTAATTTGCATGGGAAAAAAGTAATCGCCATGCAAGGTAGATTTCATTTTTATGAAGGTTATTCTTTAGATAAAGTAACTCTCCCAGTGCGTGTGATGAAACAGTTAGGTGTAAAAAGTTTGATCGTCACAAATGCAGCGGGTGGCATTAATGAAAGCTTCACACCAGGAGATTTAATGATTATCAAAGACCATATAAATAACGCTGGTATTAATCCGCTAATCGGTCCAAATGATTCTAGTCAGGGAGTACGCTTTCCGGACATGTCGACTGCCTATAATAAAAAATTTATTGAACTAGCTAAGTCTATTGCATCAAGATTGAATATTACAATCAAAGAGGGTGTTTATGTAGGAAATACCGGTCCTTCTTATGAGACTCCGGCTGAGATTCGGATGTTACGAATGATTGGTGGCGATGCTGTTGGGATGTCAACTGTCCCTGAAGTAATTGTCGCGCGCCATGCAGGTATTGAAGTTTTAGGTATTTCGTGTATTTCAAATATGGCGGCGGGAATTTTAAATTCTCCGTTAAGTCATCATGAAGTAATAGAAACAACAGAAAAAGTAAAAGTTAATTTTTTAACACTTATTAAGGGAATTATTAAAGAAATTGCTTAAAAAGGGTGAAGCAGAAAGTAGAAAGGTAACTCTCTTTAAAGCCTTTGGTTTCTCGAATCAACCAACTCCAAACCAACTAACCAACTAAAAAAGAGCTGCAACTGTGCGTTTAGCCAGTTGCAGCTCTTTTTTTATGTTTTTATTCCCATAACTTGTATAAAAAAGCTAGAAGTGGAAAAAATGCTAGAGAATAGAATGGAGGGAAAGTAATCATGAGAGGAATTTTTATCCGTTTTTTGACAGTAACACTATTAATAACGCAGTTTCAAGGTATTACATTTGCTGAGGAAGCAAAAATTAATTTAGCGCAAGAAGCTTCGTCTGCAATTTTAATGGAAAGAGACACTGGAACAATTTTATTTGAGAAAAATAGTAATGAAAAGCTGCCACCTGCTAGTATGACAAAAATCATGACACTGCTCTTAATAATGGAAGCTTTAGACCAAGAAAAAATAACGTTAACAGAAAAAGTTCGAACTAGTGAGCGAGCGGCGTCAATGGGCGGATCGCAAATATTTTTAGAAGTTGGCGAAGAAATGACAGTTGAAGAAATGTTAAAGGGTATTGCAATTGCTTCTGGAAACGATGCGTCAGTTGCCATGGCCGAACATTTAGCTGGATCTGAGGAAAATTTTATCGCAATGATGAATGAAAAAGCAAAACAGTTAGGCTTATCAAACTCCAACTTTATCAATTCAAATGGTTTACCAGCTGAAAATCATTATACAACCGCTTATGATATGGCAGTGATTTCCAAAGAATTGTTAAAGTATGAAGAAGTTCTTGCGTATACAAGCTTGTATGAAGATTACTTAAGACAAAATACAGACAAGAAATTTTGGTTAGTTAATACGAATAAGTTAGTTAGATTTTATCCAGGAGTAGATGGATTAAAAACTGGTTACACACGTGAGGCGAAATACTGTTTAACTGCTTCAGCAAAGAAAAATGATATGCGGGTTATTGCCGTTATTATGGGGGCACAAACACCTAAGGATCGAAATCGGCAAGTTACTGAAATGTTAGACTATGCCTTCAGTCAATATGCTACCCATAAATTATATGAACGCGGTCAAGTGATTACTCAATCAAAAGTTAGCAAGGGGCAACAATCAAATGTTGATGTGATCACGAATGAAAGTGTTTCATTGTTAACAAAAAAAGGCGAGAATATCGATGATGTTGTTGAAAAAGTCAATTTAGATAAATCTTTAAAAGCACCACTTAAAAAAGGTGATCAAATCGGAATACTGATTCTTGAGAAAGAAGAGGCTGTTCTTCAAGAAGTTCCTTTAGTTGCAAGTGAAGATATTGGAGTTGCTTCATGGTGGCAGCTGTTTAAACGAACGGCAGCAAAGTTTAGCGGACGTTAGGAATAGTTGGTTAGTTGGAAAGCAATGCAAAAGCAGCAGTTATAAAAGTTTTTGATCTGCCTAACCAACTAACAACTAACTAATTAACTTCACTTGTTTTCTTATTTGAAGTTTTTTTCTATTTCTGCCGAATTTACACTAGTTTTGTCTTTGAGAAGGAATGCAGCGTTTTAATATCGAAAATACTCTCTATAAAAGGAAGTTTAAAAAGTCCGGTAAGCATAGCTTAACGTGCAATGACTACTAGGCTCCTTTTTGAACACTTTTTTTAGCGCAATTAAGTAAAATTGTTGCTAATATTTATTTATTTTTTCATGGGGAGTGATTGATTTGAGTTTGAGAATTGACATGGAAGTAAAAGATTCGATTCTATTTGTTCGACTTGATGGAGAATTAGACCATCATGCAAGTGAAATGCTTCGAAAAGAAGTAGACGAAGAGTTAAGAAAAGGTTTATACAAGCATTTAGTTTTAAACTTAGAAAGACTATCATTTATGGATAGTTCTGGACTTGGTGTTATTTTAGGTCGCTATAAGCTGATCACAAGTAATGGTGGCGAAATGGTTGTTTGCTCAATTACTCCGCCAATTAAAAGGCTCTTAGAAATGTCAGGCCTATTTAAGATTATAAGATTAGTGGATGATGAACCTATGGCCCTGGAAACATTGGGGGTGGCCTAAATGAAAAATTTTATGGAACTACAATTTTCAGCACAAAGTAAAAATGAATCTTTTGCCCGTGTGACAGTTGGAGCGTTTGTGGCCCAACTAGATCCGACAATGGATGAGTTGACTGAAATTAAAACAGTCGTTTCAGAAGTAGTAACAAATTCAATTATTCATGGTTATGAAAACAGCTCAGATGGGATTATCTGTATTTCAGTATCGTTAGAAAATGATATTGTACAAATGACGATTAAAGACGAAGGTATTGGTATTAATGACATCGATGAAGCAAGACAACCATTGTACACAACCAAACCAGAGTTAGAAAGATCTGGCATGGGCTTTACAATAATGGAAAACTTTATGGATGAGATCAAGGTTGTTTCCAACCCATTAATGGGGACAACTATTCATCTAACGAAGCTTCTATCAAAAAGTAAAGTGTTATGCAATTAAGGAGTTCTGCTATGGATGTGGAGGTTAAAAAAACTAAAAAGGCACCTTTTTTAACAGACAAGGAAGTTAAACAGTTAATTGTCAAAAGTCAAAGTGGTGATAAAGATGCAAGGGATATTATTGTTAACAGAAATACAAGATTGGTATGGTCAGTTGTCCAACGTTTTTTAAATCGTGGTTATGAACCAGAAGATTTGTTTCAAATTGGGTGTATCGGTTTAATTAAATCTGTTGATAAGTTTGATTTATCCTATGATGTTAAGTTTTCTACTTATGCTGTACCGATGATTATTGGAGAAATACAACGATTTTTACGGGATGATGGTACGGTTAAGGTAAGTCGCTCTTTAAAAGAAATGGCAAATAAAATCAGAAAAATGAAAGATGAGCTTTCAAAAACATTAGGAAGAGTGCCGACGATAATGGAATTGGCTGAAAAACTTGAAATCTCTCCTGAAGAAGTTGTTTTTGCTCAAGAAGCAAGTCGAAGTCTTTCTTCTATTCATGAAACAGTTTATGAAAATGACGGAGATCCAATTACGCTTCTAGATCAAATTGCAGACCAATCTGAAACTAAATGGTTTGATAAAATAGCCTTGAAAGAAGCGATCTGTCACTTAAATGAACGAGAACGTTTAATCGTCTACCTGCGTTATTATAAAGATCAAACACAATCCGAAGTAGCTGATCGACTTGGTATATCCCAAGTGCAGGTATCAAGATTGGAAAAGAAAATATTAATGCAAATTAAAGATCAAATGGTTGAATAGCCATTTGGTCTTTTTTTATTGTGCATGGGAATCCGTGATTTCATCCATACTAAGACAAATACAAGAATGTATGCCAACTTTTGGAGGGGAGCAAAATGAAAGACAAAATTGTTTACTTACGAATGCGTCATCGCATTCAAGCTACACCCTCCCAATTAATTAAAATAGGTGATGTTGTCCAAATTGTTGCTAGTGAGGATGCTCGAAGATTGATTGGTGCGCTTCCAATTCATCAAGTAGAGTCTAAAGATAAAAAATTTATCGTCATTGATATTATGAAAGTGATTCGCACTATAAATGTCTCTTTTCCAAGCTTTGAAATACAAACAATGGGAGCGGCACAAACGATTGTCGAAGTCTATTTTCACAAACAAAAATTCAGACTGTTGCTATTTGTAATTGTTTGGATCCTACTGTTCGTTGGTGCGGGGTTAGCGATTATGAATTTTCATGCAGATGTTAGTATGCAGGAGGTTCATCAAAAGCTTCATAAAATAATTACGGGTGAAGAAAATCCAAAACCACTGCTTTTGCAAATTCCATATTCAATTGGCCTAGGGCTAGGGATGATTTTATTTTTTAATCATCTATTTAAAAAGAGAATTAATGAAGAGCCGAGTCCGCTTGAAGTTGAAATGTTTAATTATCAGCAGGCTTTAGATCACTATGTCTCAATTCATGAGAATAGTGAAAGTGAGACAAAAATTGATGATCATTAATTATTTAATTTCAATTACCATCGGTGTAGGTGGAGGTTTAGCAGTAGGTGGTGGTCTTGTCGCATTTTTAACTGTGCTAGGAATAATCCCGCGACTAACGCAATTAACAAAAACAAAAAATTTTATTAGGCAATATGAATGGGGCGTTGTCATTGGTGCATTAATAGGGACATGGTGCAGTTTAAGAGAGCCGTTGTTTTATTTACCAAGCTTTTTGCTTATTGTTATCGGACTTTTTGCTGGGATCTTTGTTGGGTCCTTAGCCGCGGCCTTAACAGAAGTACTGAATGTCTTTCCGATTCTTGCCAAGCGTGTAGGTGTTGCTGAAAAAATAACGTATTTACTTATGGCGATTGTCCTAGGGAAAATATCTGGTTCGTTATTTCATTGGCTCTATTTTGTAGATAAATAAGAAGGGTATGCATATGGACGAAAAACAATTAGAAATAAACAAAAAAAAATATAAAAAGGCCATTGAACCATACCAGCCGAAACCAAAATATTTTAAAAATTGTTTGAAAGCGTTTCTCGTTGGTGGATTTATTTGTATCTTAGGTCAAGCGATTTCCAATTTTTATATCTATCAGTTTGATTTAACAGAAAAAACGGTTGCAAGTGCAATGATAGGTACGCTTATTTTTATTGCAGCCTTACTAACAGGCATTGGAGTTTATGCCCGAATCGGTCAATTTGCTGGAGCTGGCTCAATTGCAACAGTTGCAGGTTTCTCTAACGCCATCGCTAGCAGTGCCTTAGAACATAAAAGTGAGGGAATTGTATTAGGAATAGCTGGAAACATGTTTAAAGTTGCTGGTGCTGTTATTGTGTTTGGTGTTGTTTCAGCTTATATAGTTAGTATGGTTCGCTTACTTGTGCAAACGCTAATATCGTGAAAAAGTTGGTCAGTTGGTTAGTTTGAAAGTTGGAAAGGAAAAACCAAAGCCTGCTGCTCTTGAAAGACGTTGTCTTAACGGTTTTGATCTTCCTAACCAACTATAGCCTAACCAACTAACTACTACTTTCAAGGGAGAAAAAGTTATGGGAAGCCAAACACTACAGTTTAAAAATGATATCTATATTGGAAGTTCTGCAACGGTAGTAGGGCCAAAGGAAGTGGCGGGTCCATTAAAGGTTTCTTTTGATAAGTCTTATCAGGAACTTTACTGTGGTGAGGCGACATGGGAATTAGCGGAACGAAAACTAATGTCAGAAGCGATTGACATTTGTTTACAAAAAGCAAATAAAAAAAATGCAGAAATTGATTTTTTTCTTGGTGGTGATTTATTAAATCAAAATATTACCGCAAGCTATGTAGCAAGAGAAAAAGAAATTCCTTTTTTCGGATTATTTAACGCCTGTTCAACGTCTATGGAGGCGTTAATTTTGGCGGCAGTTTTAATTGACGGAGACTTTGCCGAGCACGTAATTACAGCAGTTAGTAGTCATTTTGCAACAGCGGAGCGACAGTTTCGATATCCTACTGAATTTGGTGGACAAAAGCCGCAAACAGCGATGTATACCGTAACGGGTTCTGGCGCTGCATATGTATGTAAAAAAAAATCAAAAATAAAGCTAGTCGCAGCAACTGTTGGTAAAGTTGTTGACTTAGGAGTTACTAGTCCTTTTAATATGGGAGCAGCAATGGCTCCGGCAGCAGCTAGTACAATTAAAAAACATTTAGAAGATTTAAAACGCACACCTAGAGATTATGATGCGATTGTAACTGGTGATTTATCAAGTGTCGGAACGCCAATTTTGAGAAGTTTACTTTTAGAAGAAGGCGTCGATGTTACAAAAGTACATCAAGATTGTGGGAGTTTAATTTATAGTAGTGATCAAAAAGTATTTTCGGGTGGAAGTGGTTGTGCATGCTCAGCCGTTGTAACATTTGGTCATTTATTTAATGAAATGAAACGGGGGGCGTTACGCCGCATCCTTGTTGTAGCAACAGGAGCATTATTAAATCCCTTAATGATTCAGCAAAAAGAATCAATTCCAGCGATTGCCCACGCTGTCTCATTTGAATATGTTGAAAATTAATGTAAATAAAAAAAGGTTGGAAAGCAAAAAGTTGGAAAGTTGGAAAATAGAAAATAGAAAATAGAAAGTAGAAAGTAGAAAGTAGAAAGTAGAAAGTTGGAAAATAGAAAAGGAAAATCAAAAGAAAGTTAAAAGCTAAACCAATTGCTATAAAGACTTTGATCTTCCTAACGAACCAACTAACGAACCAATTAACTAAAAGACTTTGAGGAGGCCTGAAGTCAGTGGAGTACATAATAGCTTTTACCGTTGGTGGCTTCATTTGCGTCATTGGCCAGTTGATGTTAGATTTTTTTAAATTATCCCCAGCCCATGTGATGAGCTCCTTAGTTGTTTTCGGTGCTTTACTTGACGGCTTTCATCTTTATGATCGACTTATTGATTTTGCAGGTGCAGGAGCGATGGTACCAATAACCAGTTTCGGTCACTCGCTTGTCCATGGTGCAATGGCAGAAGCAGAAAAATCTGGGTTTTTAGGGATAGGGATGGGCATTTTTGAAGTTACTTCAGCAGGAATTTCTTCGGCAATTTTATTTGGTTTTTTTGTAGCAATATTTTTTAAACCGAAAGGATGAAACCCATGGTTAAGAAAAGAAAGGTGATTGTAATTACCGATGGTGACGAATCGGCGCGAAAAGCTGTTGAAGTTGCTGCAAAAGAAGTTGGTGGTCGCTGTATTTCTAATTCATGGGGGAATCCAACTCGCTTAACAGGAAGTGAAATCGTTGAATTAATCAAGAAAACTTCATCTGAACCTGTTCTGGTAATGTTTGATGATTGTGGTTATCCCGAGGAGGGACCAGGTGAAGAAGCCTTGCGTTTTGTCGCTACACATGAAGATATTCAAGTCATAGGAGCGATTGCAGTTGCCTCAAAAACTCATGCTAATGAATGGACAAGAGTAGACGTAAGTATCGACAAAAACGGCTATTTAACAGAATACGGAGTTGATAAATATGGGTTAGCTGACATTGAAATAGGCAGAATTAACGGTGACACTGTTTATAATTTAAATCAACTAGGAATTCCATTTATCGTTGGGGTAGGAGATGTTGGTAAAATGTCCGGTAAAGATGATGTTAGTAAAGGGGCTCCGATTACAATAAAAGCTATCCAACTTATTTTAGAAAGGAGTGGTAAATCGTGACTAAGAATAATGTTGAAAAAAATAAATCAATAGAAGGAAAACAAGCGGTATCAAGTAAAATGATTGAAAATGAGAAATATTTGAAAGAAAAGTTAGGAATCGGAATTAGCTTTGATGTCGGAGTTCGAAAGCTTTCGATTTTAAATAAAGAATTACAAATTTATTTTGTTAATGGACTTTGTGATAATCAATATATTATTGAACTGCTAAAAGAGTTAATGTTTTTGGACGCTGCTGAAAGACCGGAAATTCGGGTAAAAGAACAAATTGAAAATCGCCTAACGCATGTTCAAGTAGAGCGAACGAAAACGTTAGATGAAGCTTGTGATCAAATGTTATCAGGATTAATTTTTATCTTAATTGAAGGTGAAACAGAAGCAATCGTTATCGATGTTAGGAGTTATCCTGGAAGAGGACCGGAAGAACCAGATACCGAAAGGGTCGTTCGTGGTGCGAGGGATGGGTATACAGAAAATATTATTATGAATACTGCGTTAACGAGAAGAAGAATTAGAGATGTACGCTTGAGGCATGAAATAATGCAAGTGGGTGTGCGTTCGAAAACAGATATTTGTATCGCTTACATAAAAGATATTGCTGACCCTAAGTTAATTGACTATATTAAAAAGGAGCTTGAAGAAATAAACATTGATGGACTTACGATGGCAGACAAAGTTGTCGAAGAGTTTATCGTAAAACAAGGCTATAATCCATTCCCATTAGTACGCTACACGGAACGCCCTGATGTTGCGGCAATCCATTTATTAGAGGGGCACGTTGTCATTTACGTCGATACCTCACCAAGTGTGATTATTTTACCAACAACTTTCTTTCACCATGTTCAGCATGCAGAAGAATTCCGCCAAGCACCGTTAATTGGGACGTATTTACGTTGGGTACGATTTTTAGGAATGCTGTTTGCGTTACTGATTTTGCCATTATGGTTATTATTTGTGATGCAACCTACCCTTCTCCCTGAAGCATTGCATTTTATCGGACCAAATGAAACATCAAACGTACCGGTGTTTGCACAAATTGTCATTGCCGAAATAGGGATTGAAGTATTAAGAATGGCAGCGATTCATACGCCTTCGCCGCTTGCGACAGCACTAGGATTAGTTGCGGCTTTACTAATCGGTGATATAGCAATAGAGGTGGGATTATTTATCCCAGAAGTGATTCTTTATGTTGCTGTAGGAGCAATCGGCACGTATGCGACACCTAGTTATGAAATGGGGATTGCTTTAAAACTTGTCCGGCTCTTATTATTATTACTAGTATTTTTATTTAAAGTACCAGGGTTTATTATCGGCACTACATTGATGGTATTAATTATTGCTAGTATGAAACCTTTAAACACACCGTATTTATGGCCATTATTACCATTTTATCCAAAAGCGTTTATGGATACGGTCGTTCGCTTATCGGTCCCAATGAAAAAGAAGCGGCCTTCTATTGTGAACCCCCAAAATCCCCATAAACAGGGCTAATTGATATTGCGAGAAGAAGCAGTTTATGATAATATTTATTTAAGTTTTTGAATAATATACTATTCCCTATTGTTTAATGGGGGTTACGACTAGCTTTTTTGTGCGGCTAATGTGAATTAGTCGCTTTTTTTGATGAGAGGGGTTTCGGAATGTACAAACATGGAACAAGTAAAATAAATGATGCTGGTAACTTAGAAATTGGTGGTGTAGATTCAGTTTTTTTGCAGGGGAAATACGGTACACCACTATATGTTTATGACGTTGCGCTAATAAAAGAACGAGCAACTGATTTTTTGCAAGCTTTTAAAAAGCGTAACATAAAAGCGCAAGTTGCTTATGCAAGTAAAGCATTTAGCTGTGTGGCAATGGTTCAGTTGGCGAAACAGCTAGATTTAAGTTTAGATGTTGTCTCAGGTGGGGAACTTCACACAGCACTAGTAGCAGGATTTCCAGTTGAAAGAATCCACTTTCATGGAAATAATAAAAGCCGAGAAGAAATTGACATGGCAGTGGTAGCAGGGATCGGTTGCATTGTTGTTGATAATTTTCATGAGCTTGAATTATTAAAAAAGGCTACTAAAGAACACCAGAAAGAGATTTCTGTATTACTAAGGATTACTCCTGGAGTAGAAGCACATACTCATGAATATATTTCAACAGGACAAGAAGATTCTAAATTTGGGTTTGGATTAGAAACCGGGCAAGCCGAAGAAGCAATCCAGAGAGTAGAAGACCATCATGCACTTGAGCTTTTAGGAGTCCATTGCCACATTGGTTCGCAAATTTTTGAAACGAATGGTTTTGTTTTGGCTGTCGAAAAAGTCTTTTCTTATTTAGCGGAGTGGAAGTCAAAACTAAATTTCGTTCCAAAAGTAGTTAACTTAGGTGGTGGCTTTGGCATTCGCTATACAGAAGAAGATAAACCACTTCCAGTAGCAGATTATGTTAATGCAACGATTGAGGCGGTTATAGTTCAATCAGAAAAGCTAGGCATTGATATTCCAGAAATTTGGATTGAACCAGGCAGATCAATTGTTGGCGATGCGGGGACTACATTATATACAATTGGCTCTGAAAAAGAGATTCCAGATGTACGTCATTATCTTGCTGTTGACGGTGGGATGACAGATAATTTACGTCCCGCTCTCTATCAAGCAAAGTATGAAGCGGTTATTGCTAATCGATGTCTTGAGCCACTTCATGAAAAGTATTCTATCGCCGGTAAATGTTGTGAGAGTGGCGATATGTTAATTTGGGATATCTCGCTTCCATTTGCTAAACCTGGTGATATCTTAGCTGTTTTTTGTACAGGGGCTTACGGGTATTCAATGGCAAATAACTATAATAGAATTCCAAGACCAGCAGTTGTATTTGTTGAAAACGGTAAAGCCACTCTTGTTGTGAAAAGAGAGTCCTATGAAGACTTAATTCGTCTTGATCTCTCGTTAAATGGAACAGCAACTACCTAGCAATTATACTATTAGACTAACTTTTTTAGGTGGAGGGCTACCTTAAGAGTTAGTCTTTTTCTTAAATAAGAAAACTTTCTGCGGATGTCTAGTTTCAAATACCAAATAATCTTTAGCGAAACAGCATTTTAAAATTTGAAAAATTGTATTTTAGTAGTGAAGTATAGTAAAATGATTTGAGCAAGACAATAAACTGCTTTCTTGTCATGAAAGTAAGTGAAATTTCTATTTTTAAGGAGGATACATATTATGAAAAAAGGTAGTATAGCTTTTGAAAATGGAGAAAAAATTGCAGTAGAGTTTTTTGCAAAGGAAGCTCCTGGTACAGTCGCAAACTTTGAAAAATTAGCAAATGAAGGTTATTATAACGGATTAACTTTTCATCGAGTCATCCCAGGCTTCGTAGCCCAGGGCGGTTGTCCAACTGGAAATGGCACGGGGGGTCCTGGCTACACAATTAAATGTGAGACCGTAGGAAACCCGCATAAGCACGGACGTGGTTATCTTTCAATGGCCCATGCAGGTCGAGATACTGGTGGTAGTCAATTCTTTATTCTTTTCGAGCCGCAGCCACATTTAGATGGCGTTCATACGACATTTGGTAAAGTAGTCGAAGGATTAGATGTTGTTGACCGCATTAAACAAGGTGATATTATGAGTGAAGTAAAAGTTTGGGACGAAGAATAAGTTTATAAAAAAGCAAGGGTGTGTGATTAATTTCTCTTAATCGCATGCCCTTGCTTTCTTTTAAAAGTTAAGAAAGTATAAAGTTTTGTCGTCTGTCTAGCTTCAAGACACATCCTTGAGTTACTTCATAGCTGGTTTTGCGACGAGTAACCGCAGGAGCAGGCGCCATCGGATCGACCGCTTCAGTAAGGTGGTAGGTCCACTTCGCCAATGTTCAAATAGGTTTTACAGCAGCAACACGCCTCCTACCATCAGAGGTTTTTAATCACTGCCCGCATTGCAAGGGACTTGTGGAGTATCCCAGGGTGCGTATCTATTCTAATGGAATGTAGTGCTAACAACTTCTTTTGCATTTAGGCTATTCAACCGACTGGTAAGATGTTGATTTTACAAGCCACTTCCCTTTAGGGAGCTGGTAATTGAGCTTGATTTTCTGCACCGTATTCTAGGAAAAGTTCTGTTGTCTCAAGAAAATCGCGTTTTTCTGCCACTTCAAATGGAGTAGTGCCACTATCATCTTTTGCATTAACTTCTGCTCCACTCTCAAGAAGTAGCTTTAATGTATCTATATGTCCATAGACAGCTGCCCTATGAAGTGGTGTAAATCCAGTATTATCCCTTGCGTTAACATCTGAGCCATTATCGATTAATAATTTTGCAACTGCGGCTTGATCGCCGTGGGCGGCGTAGTGCATGGGTGTATATCCATCATCACTTTTTATATCTAAATCCGCTCCATTTATAATTAATAGTTTTGTGATCTCGCTAAAACCATTTCGTGCTGCTAAATGTAATGAAGTTAACCCAGCTAGCCCGGCTTCGTCTACATTAACGCCAGCATCTAAATGGGAGATAACCTCTGCAAGATTGTTCTCAGCCACTGCATCAAAAATAGACTCTGTTTCTAATGTATCTTTGCTCGAATTTGTATCCATATCGGTGTCGGTCACTGGTTGAGATTCATCATTCGTCGGTTCAGATAAATCATCTAAAGGTGGTTCACTTTCCAGCGTACACCCTATAAGAACTACTATAATTAGTAACATTAACAACATCATTCTATAAAAACGCTTCAAATTAAATACTCCTCCTTGTTAACAATATTCTGATCTCATTAATATAGTAGTGTTTCTGATTAGTACCTTTCTCTATAAACTAAAAAAATCCTTTAAATTAACGAAGTGAAATAAAGTGACATTTTTTTCAGTTGGTGGTTATAGGAGCAACTTCATAATTATTATAGCTTAAATTGGCTGTTAGCCGGTATACTAAAAAATTATAATAAAAGCAGGATCTTTCTTATCAGTGAAAGAAGTGAGTTGTTCACATGGAAAACTGAGTATATTCAAGTATAATTATCTCAAGGCAGTGATTGTCTGATAATTGTGATGTTCTTGAATGCAAATTTATTTTAACAGGAGTGATACTATAAATGGAAAAAACAGTCGACGTTCAATTAAAAGAGCGATTTTTAGCTCCAGATTTACGTGCGGGTGGATGGATTCGAATATTGGCGATGATTTATGATATTACGGTTCTAGGAATGTTTTTAATTATGTTTGGAGGAGCAACAACTTTATGGATGTTGACTAAAACAGAAACTAGTTTCATTGGCGATCCGATGCGGGCAAGGCAGGATATTATGGCAAATGAGCCTCATTTACTTATTATCAATTATATCATCCTAATAAGTGTATTTCTCTTTTGTCAAATCATTTATCCTGCTATTAAAAAACAAACATTTGGAATGATGATTACTGATTTAACATTGGTGGATGAAGATAGAAAGGAACTGACTTTCTGGCAATATGTTAAAAGAGAGTGTTGGAAAATTTTATTGTTCCCAACATTTGTTCTTTCTTTTATAAAAGAAAGAAGACCGTTATATGACAAAATGAGTAAAAGTTATTTAATGAAATATTAACAAATTAGCTCGTTGATGCTTTTATGGGTTGCTTCCAGCAAATCTAAAATGTCAGATAATTCTAATTTAAACAAATTTAAGGTTTTGTTTTTAAAGTGTTGAAAGCGTTTTCAGCAATGGTTTATAATATGTATAAGCGAGGGGAGGCTGTGCTATGGAAGTCAACCATACCATTGTTGCGGGCCATTATGGCAGTGGTAAAACGGAATATGCACTTCATGATGCTCTTCAAAGAAAAGGGAGCAACATTTACTTGTGTGATTTAGATGTAATTAATCCTTATTTTCGTTCGAGAGACCATCAAGAAGAGCTTGAGGCTAAAGGAGTTAACCTTGTAGCACCAAAAGGAGAACTACTCAAAGCGGATTTGCCTATTGTTACCGGCGAGGTAGCGTTGAGGATAAAAGAGACAGAGTCCACAGTGATTATCGATGTGGGTGGTAATGAAGACGGCGCAACAGTGCTCGGTCAGTTTGCGGCTCTTATTGAAACAATGCCTTACGAGTTTTTATTTGTTGTAAATGTGAATCGTCCTAGTGTAGCCACAGCCGAGAAAATAATTCCGGTCATCCGAGCCATTGAAAAAAACTCACGTCTAAAAGTGACAGGACTCGTCCACAATACGCATTTGTGCGGAGAAGATTTAAGTAAGGAAGATATTCTAGAAGGTGAATCGGTTTGCAATGAAGTTTTCGAAAAGTCAGGGATTCCTCTGAAATTTACGATGATTGAGGAGCGGCAGTATAAGGGACTAAAGGAAGAGTTAAATTTTAATAGTAATCGCCTAATAGTTTTCAAGAGAAGATTACTAGCTCCATGGCATGTATGACAAAAGGAGGGGAACAGCATGAAGGTCCAATTTGATGAAGATCGTTGTAAAGGATGCTCATTATGTATAAGTGCTTGTCCACAAAATATCCTAAGATTATCAACAAGAATGAACAAAAAAGGTTATCAGGCAGCCGAAATGATTCATGAAGAACTTTGCACGAGTTGTGCAGCCTGTGCACGAATGTGTCCTGACGCGGCGATAACAATTTATCGACCAGAAAGAACAATAGAGAAGCTTCATAGGTAGTTGAGGGGAGAGAGAAAATATGGGGAAAGTTTTAATGAAAGGGAATGAAGTCATTGGTGAGGCCGCGATACAAGCAGGCTGTTACTATTATTTTGGGTATCCGATTACACCTCAAAGCGAATTGGTGTCCTATATGGCAAACCGTTTGCCGGAAGTGAATGGGGTATTTTTACAGGCTGAGAGTGAGGTTGCAGCGATCAATATGGTATACGGGGCAGCGTCTGCCGGGGTTCGAGTAATGACCTCATCTTCTGGACCAGGTTTTAGTTTGAAGCAAGAAGGAATTTCCTACCTTGCTGGAGCAGAACTCCCAGCTGTCATTGTCAATATGTCAAGGGGAGGTCCAGGTTTAGGAAATATCCAACCATCACAGGCTGACTATTTCCAAGCAACCAAAGGGGGAGGGCACGGTGATTATTATACGCCTGTATTAGCGCCTGCTAACTTACAGGAAATTGTTGATTTAACAGCAGAAGCGTTTCGAATTGCTGATCAATACCGGACACCGGTCATTTTACTTGGTGATGGGATGCTTGGCCAAATGATGGAGCCAGTGGAATTCAAAGACCACACAGATTCCGGTGAGGGCTTCAATAAAGATTGGGCAACAACTGGAACAATCGGGGATGGCCCTCCAAAGGTAATCACATCGCTTGATTTAAGTGATATTGCGCTCGAACAGCGAAATCATCGTTTACAGCAAAAATATCAGGAAATTACAACCAATGAAATAAAAGTAGAAACGAAATACACCAACGATGCCGATTATATCATTGTTGCTTATGGAACCGTGGCAAGAATTGCTATGAGCGCGATCGAGAGAGCACGAAATGATGGGATGAAAATCGGGCTTATCCGTCCAATCTCATTGTGGCCGTTTCCCAAAAGAGTAATCTCAGATATTAGCATCAATGTAAAAGAGTTATTAACCGTTGAAATGAACGCCGGTCAAATGGTCGAAGATGTTCGCTTAGCTGTTGAGGGAAAAGCTCCGGTAAGCTTCTATGGTCGTACTGGTGGCATTATTCCTACGGTAGAGGAAATCTATCAAGAGATTTTGAAGCTTAGAGAAGGGGTGACCTCATGAAAACGGTGTTTAAACGAACCGAAGGACTGAAGGAAGCTGACACTCATTATTGCCCAGGGTGCACGCATGGAATTATTCACAGGCTAGTAGGTGAGACTTTAGCTGAAATGGATGCATTAGAACGGACTGTCGGTGTTGCATCAGTCGGGTGCTCTGTATTGTCGTATGATTACTTTAATTGTGATATGACGCAGGCGGCTCACGGCCGAGCGCCAGCTGTGGCTACAGGATTAAAGCGGGTACTCCCAGATGATCGACTCGTATTCACTTATCAAGGCGATGGTGATTTGGCCTCGATTGGAATGGCCGAAATTGTCCACAGTGCAGCCAGAAGTGAAAACATTACCGTGATCTTTGTTAATAACGCTACCTACGGCATGACAGGAGGTCAAATGTCGCCAACGACTCTTGTTGGGCAAAAGACTGCTACATCAACTCAAGGAAGAGCACAAGGCTCACATGGGTTACCAATTCGGGTCTCAGAAATGTTGGCCACCCTAGATGGAAGTACGTATATCGAACGAGTCTCGACACATGATGTCGCTCACGTCATTAAAGCAAAAAAAGCGATCCGAAAAGCTTTTGCTACACAAGAGCAAAAAAAAGGATTCTCTATGATCGAAGTCTTATCAACGTGCCCAACAAACTGGGGCTTAACTCCTGAAGAGTCTTTACAATGGGTAAAAGCTGAAATGGTTCCGTATTATCCATTGGGGGTATTCAAAGACCTTCGAGCTGAGCGGGAGGAATCAATATGAAACAAGAATTAATCATTGCTGGTTTTGGTGGGCAAGGGGTCATGTCTATGGGGCAGTTACTCGCTTATGCAGGCATGAAGGAAGGTAAACAAGTATCATGGCTTCCGTCTTATGGTCCAGAACAGCGAGGTGGCACCGCAAATGTATCTGTTGTGATAAGTGATGAGATAGTAGGTTCACCTGTCATCGACAAGCCTACATCCGTCATTGCTTTGAATACCCCTTCATTTGAAAAATTTGAACCTATGCTCATTAGTGGCGGGGACTTGTTCATCAACGCGGATTTAATCGAGATAATTAGTGACAGAAAAGATATCTTTTTTTTGCCGATCCCTGCTACTAAGATAGCAAAAAGTTTAGATGAAGAGCGAGTAGCAGGTATGGTCATATTAGGAGCATTTATTACAAAAACAAACATTTTATCGAAAGAAAGTCTTCTCCAAGCGTTAATTCATGTCTTAGGAGAAAAGAAAAGGCATCTCATTGATGTCAATGAGCAAGCGATTATTGCAGGAGCAAACCTTATTAAGTAAGATTTTTTAGCAAAAAAATCTTCTAGAATTCTTGTGCCTGGCGCAGCACGAAGTTACTGGTTACAAATCAGATGAGCTTCCAACGCTGTCCGAAAGCGGCCGAAAAAGCTTAGCTGGATACAAAGATCTGATAAAAACTGCTGAAATATTTAGTTAGATTTATCTAATTTAATAAGGAAAAAAACACCCCCGAATCGTTTACTCGATTTTGTGTTTTTGGAGGTGTTTTTTTTGATTTTTAATTATTTTTTTTATGGGAATGATTTCATAATACCAAAAATTAGCCAGATAAATCTACCTAGTGGCGCAGAATCTGCATTTGAAATTCACTTATGGTATTATGACCTTGGAAAACAATATCACTAACCTTTGATATATTTGGTGTTAAAGATAAACAGACGTAAAAGTAAGTAGAGAGAAGGAATAAGTAGTGATAGACCTAATAAAAACGCAATAATTAAGGCGACCCCCATTTCTGGCCCAGTAATGCTTTCATAGATAGTTATATAAGGATACAAAATGTAAGGTAAGTGTGTCGCTCCATATCCAAAAAATGCTAATCCATATTGTAAGGCAACTAAGCTAAAAGCAATCCCTAAGTTAATTCCTTTATAGATCAGCCAAACAGCGAAAACAAAGCAAATCAGAGACGCTCCAAACATCCAGTACATGTCAATCATCGCTTGGAAATGCTCCGGATTGTGAGTGCTTAACATAAAAAAGAAAAGAATACTTGCTAAAATTGTTGGTCCGCTCCAAATTAAAGCAAACCTCCGTAGTAGTCTAAAGGCATCTTTGTCTTCCATCTGAAAGGCATAATAGGTTAAAAAACTTGCACTGATAAAAAGAACGCTGACAATCGCCAATAAAACACCAGACCAAGCAAATGGGCTTGATAAAAGTTTATCGTTTAAGAGAGTAACGGTTTCACCATCATAAAAAATAAATCCGCCCTCAGAAATAATTAACACGATCGACAATGCGGCTGGGATAAATAACCCGCTCATCCCATACAAAAATACATAAATGTTACTTTCTCTCGCCCCATAATTAGCAAAAGCATAAAATGATCCGCGAATCGCCAGTAAAATTAAAGCTATACTTCCGGGAACTAATAGAGCGGTGCCAAAGTAAAAAGCCGAATCAGGGAAAAAACCAATGATCCCAATAAAGAAAAAAACGAGAAAAACATTCGTCACTTCCCAAACCGGTGATAAATAACGGTCAATTACTGTGCGGATGCTGTGTTTTTTTCGAGTCATCTTTGCATAATAAGAATAAAATCCCGCCCCAAAGTCGATAGAGGCAACAATCAAATAACCATACAAAAAAACCCATAATACGGTAATCCCGATAATCTCAATAGTCATCATGAACCCTCACTTTATAAAATAATCTCTTTTTTCTCTAGTTCCATTTCAGCAGATTTACTCTTAAATAAACGAATCAGAATGGTTGGGAGTAAAATTGCTAGCATCATATATAAAAGTGAAAAAAGGATAAGCATTTCAAAGACATATGGATTGGTAGTAACACCTTCAGACACTTTCATAAATCCTCGTAAAATCCATGGTTGTCGCCCCACCTCTGTCATGATCCAGCCAAATTCAATCGCTAATATCGCCAACGGACCACCCAAAATAATCGAGCGAAGTAACCATGGGTGTAGCGGGTTAAGGCGAGTAAAATAATTAAACATGAAATAGGCGGCAGCGACAGCTAGTAAGTACATACCAATGAAAATCATCAAATTAAAAAAATGATGAATAAATAGCGGTGGCCACAACTCTTTAGGGAATTCATTGAGGCCAATTACTTCTGCATTCGGTGAATTAAAAGCTAAAATACTAAGACCAAACGGAATGTTGAGCGCAAAACGGGCGGTCTGTTCTTCTTCATCTAAAATTCCACCAAGGATTAATTTGGCCCTTGTTTCTGTTTCAAAATGCCATTCGGCTGCTGCTAATTTTTCAGGTTGATATTTCGCTAAAAATTTACCAGCAAAATCACCATTAAGAACGGTAGCCATACCAAAAACAAAACAACCGATCATCGTTAAATGCAGGGCCTTTTTGTAGTAAACATGGGATTTTCCTTTTAAAATAAAATAAGCTGAAATGGCTGCCAAAATAAAAGCAGATGTTAAATAAGCAGACGTTAAAACATGGGCCACTTTTGATGGCGTGGCTGGATTAAACATAGCTACTAACGGTTTGATATTTGTAAATAGACCATTCTCAACGTCAAATCCTTGTGGAGTATTCATAAAAGCGTTGGCCGATGTGATAAAAAAAGCAGATGCAGAAGCGCCAAGAATGATCGGAAGAGACAAGAGCCAATGATAAATCGGTTTAAAGCGATCCCAAGTATATAAATAAATACCTAAAAAAATTGCTTCAAAAAAGAAAGCAAACGTTTCTAAAAATAAAGGCAGACTAATAATCTGACCAGATGCCTGCATAAATCGCGGCCACAACAGTGATAATTGCAGTCCAATTATCGTTCCTGTGACAACCCCGACCGCTACTACGATGACATAACCTCGCGCCCATCTTCTAGCTAATAAATGATAATGGGGATCTTTCTTTTTAATCCCAATAAGTTCTGCTAAAGAAAAAAAAATCGGGATACCGACGCCAACAGTTGCCATAATAATATGAAAACACAATGTTATCGCGGTGAGTAAGCGACTTAACAGTAATGTATCAAATTCCATAATGTTACCTCCCTAGATAAGTTGATGAGAAAAGGGGACAGGCACCTTTTCCCAGTGAAGTGGGACAAGTTGCCTGTCCCCTTTTCCCGTTAGATCTTATCTTCAAAATTTTTTTTAGTAATTAAACCCCAGAAGAAAAAAATACCTAAAGAAATAAAAACAACAAGTAGTGGTGCGACCATGATCAGAAAAGTACTCATGATTTTCCTCCTTAACGATTTCATTTTGTCTATTGTTTCCAATACCAAAATGATTATGTATAATTAAAGATAGGGAAGAATAAGGACAAAAAATAAAGGAAAGATAGTCACTTTTTTTTGGTCGATAAGATAAGATTTTCTTGTGGCACTAATGAAAAACTCCTAACAAAACGATCTTGTTAGGAGTTTTCTTAATCGTTAATCTGTATATCTTTCTGCGCTGACTATTGGCTGCGTATATGAATTTAAGATGAATTGACAATGAATTATAGATGAAAGAATCAACAAGTGGCACGAGGTACCTAGGTACATGAAAAGCAGAAAGCGGTCATCAAAGGGTGAGTAAGATGACCGCAAGTGTACGATGTCTAATTTAGTTATCGGTTCTAGTAATCATTAATACATCAGCGGTGTTGGAGTTCCGTGATTAACGTGATAATCTCCCACATAGTACCCTGATTTTCGCAAATACTCATGAAACTCATTTACTTTTTCGGGAGAAATTTGCTTGGTTTTTTTTGGTGGGTCAGTTGTGTCGGATGGCTTTTCTCCCGCTGGTGTGGGTGTAGTGGAGACTTTTTTAGATGGGTTTTTTAAGGCCTTTTTCGTTTCTTGTCCGACAATACCGTCAAAAGTCAGTCCATGATCTGCTTGGAATTTTTGAACTTCTTTTTCAGTTTTTTCGTCAAAAACCCCACTTATTTCTTCGATTTTATAGCCTAAATTTTGAAGAGTTTGTTGTAATTCTTTTACATCCCCGCCGCGACTTCCAAGACTTAATACAGTGTTCTCCTTTACGGGTGCTGGTTCTATTGTTGAAGCAGTGACTGTATGGCCGTTAGCTTTTGCGATACTGTCAAAGGAGCTTGATGCGGTGACGATGATAACGGGTGTATCAACTTTTACTTTGTCAAAAAGCCATTTCACTTCGTCATTCTGCATGCGAATACAGCCCAAGCTAACATAATTTCCAATTGAGGCAGGGTTATTATTTCCGTGTATCGCATAAGTAGTTCCCCATGTATCTCTTGCATTAAGTCCGAGCCAGCGACTGCCAAGTGGGTTAGAAGGATCGCCTCCTGGAATATTATCCTTAAAATAGGGCCTGTCGACGATCTTATTGACAATTTTAAAATTTCCTTCCGGTGTTAATGAGGGACTCTTACCTGTTGCGACACGAAAAATCCGATTGAGTTTATTATTTTCATAGTAAGCTAGTTCGTTACTTGCTTTGTTTATAATAATGAATTGTCCACTTGAAGCTGATGTAGGTCGAGGTAACAAAAAGGCGAATAAGAAACATAAAACAAATGAAAATAGTAGAAACTTTTTCAACATAAAAACCTCCCACGTCTAAGTTGTCATATTATTAGACGCGATTTTATGGAAAAAGTTGTGTTATTTTCTTAAAAAGGACCAAGTATAGCTAGAACTTTTTTTAAAAAAGGAAGCAGACGTTTAAAAGGAAAAACACGGTCGAGTTGTCCCCATGAATCGGGCAACTCGACCGTGTTTAATAATAATCAGGATCAACTTCGATGTCGATTGGTTAACTAAATTAAATAAATGTCATTGAAGGTGGTTTGGCTGAAAGCTTCTTCGGGGAGTGCACGGACAAGTTCAAATCCTAGAAGGGTGCTGAATTTTTAGACGAAATCCAACAAGGTTTCAAATTCTTTTACTTCATCATTTGACGCTTTGTAGATTTTGATAAATTCAAACGAGGCCCTTTTTTCAAAAACATCAATTAGGTCGGGGTCAAATTGGCTACCTTTCCCTTCAGTCAATCTTTGTAACGCTTCATTCAATGACACCCCACTTCGATAAGAACGATCTGAGGTCATTGCGTCAAAGGCATCGGCGATAGCTAAAATTCTGGCATCCAAAGGGATTTCTTTCCCTTGGTGAGATGCTGGATATCCTTTGCCATCCCAGCGTTCATGATGATAAAGGACCCCACTTTTTAATTCTTGGAGGCCATCAATTCTCTCAATCATTCTTGCTCCTAAAACTGTATGAGTTTTTATTACTTCATACTCCTCTGGCGTTAATTTCCCTGTATTGGTGAGGATAGCCTCTGGGATATTAATCTTTCCAATATCATGAACTAATCCGGCTAATCTAAGTCTTTTTAGATCGCTCTCTTGATATTCAGGCAGATGCTTGGCGAGTGCAACAGCATAAAGACTTACGCGTTGACTATGACCGAATGTGTATTGATCTTTTGCTTCCACTGAAACAACGAAGCTATTGACTACTTCTTTAATCGTGTTTTCCATCATGCTAATGACAGTACGTACTTGTTTTGTATGAATAAGGTTAAGAGTCATTAATACTAAGAAACTTAACGAAGCGATGATTAAATAGACAAGGATTCGATTGGCTATATCAATATTATCGGGCATATACAAACTTTTCGGAGAATTTATACTTAAATAAGAGATAATAAAGAGCCCGAGTAAGGAATAGTAAAACAATATTTTTCGTTCTCCATAAAGACCTGCTATTAAAGGGACAATGAGGAAAAAGGACCATGACTCACTATATCCTGATTCAAAATAAACGACGATTAACATTCCTGCACAATAGATTAACATTATCAGTTGGGTCACTTTTGAAGATAGTTTCATAGGGTCAGTGATCACTTTTACTAATATTAAGACGCCTAAACATGCTAATAGTGCCGGTATATTCGCTCTTGAGTACGGAAGGTCGAAGACAAGAAACAGGATGTTCCATGAAGAACTTAATAGAAAAAAGATCGCATTGACCCAAAACAAATATTTCGTCACTTTATGGCGGTGCTCATTAAAATATTCAAGATGGAGCTTTTTTTCGATTCCTATCATGGTAAAGTCTCCTATTTGTTCAAAATTCTTTTATATATTGTAACATTTTTATACATTATTAGATATAAGTATGTTTTAGTTTTCTTTTCTAAAATATAGTAGATAGTGTAGAACAAAAAATTGATTTACAAAGGAGAGATTTCGATGGAAATGACAAATCACTATCATTTTGGTCCGGCATTTAATAAAGTAAGAGAAGAGGCTATTGCGCTTCACCGATTGCGCTACGAAGAATTAGGTTTTTTTAAAAAGGGAGAAAAAGATCCCTATGAACAAAATTCACTTTATTTTGTAGGCCAGGAAACAACATTCAATCAGGTGGTGGGTGTAACTAGGCTTATTTTCCAACCAATGGACCAGCTCCCTACCATTACAAGCTTTGAAATCTATGATATTGATTACACGAAATTACTAAAGTTGGAGAATCATAGTTATGCGGAAATGAGTGCCTTTACAAAACTACCAAAGCATGAAATCGGAGTTCATCTTATTCGGATGATTATACACTACTCGAAACAAAACGGAATCACCCATTGGGTAGCGTGCATCGATGAAAGGGTGTACAGATATTTAAACAGGATTTTAAGCCCGATTTTTAAAGAAATCGGAGTGCCAAAAGTATATTTAGGATCCAAAACAGTTCCTTGCCTCGTAGATATCCATGCATCAATGAAGCAAATTAGTGAGCAGCGACCAAAACTATATCAATTTTTAATCGAAGGTGAAGAAAAGAAAATGGAGGTACTTGGTTAATGATTAAAGAACAATTTAATAGAAACCTTGGAATTATGTCAGAAGAAGACATCATAAAGTTGCATGAGACGACGATTTCGATTGCTGGATGCGGGTGTATTGGCGGATTTTCGGCAGAGCTACTCGTTCGGATGGGGATTGGGAAATTAATAATAGCGGATCCTGATCTATTCGATATTTCCAATATCAATCGCCAATGTGCAGCTACTCATCATTCAGTTGGAATGTTAAAAGTAGAAGCTTTAAAAGCTCATTTATTAGCTATTAATCCAGATTTAGAGATTGTCGTTTATTCAAAAGGCGTCAACGAAGAAAATGTCAGCGATTTTGTTAATGAGGCAGACTATGTGATAGATGCGATTGATTATTTTTGTCTCCCAGAGGCTGTAGCCTTACATCGCGGATCGCGTCAAAAGGGTTTACACATTATTACCGCTGTTGCATTAGGATTCGGTGCATCTGTTTTAACATTTTCACCCAATGGCATGAAATTAGAGGAGTATCTTGGTATTCCAGTAGATTGTGTGATTGATGACCTAAGAGGGATCACATTTCCAGCATCTAGTTATACCAGCTATTTACCTAGCTATGCTACAGAAGAAAAGATTACAGAGTGGATAACAAATAAAACGATTCCGACGATAAGTGTCGGACAAGCATTAGGACCTGGAGCATTAGTATCTCAGATGATACTCCATATCCTAGGCAGAAAAGAACCGATCATGGTACCAGAAAAATGGCAAATTCAATTTGAATAAAAAAAGCGGTTAGGGAAACTGCTTACCTACTTCTAAATGTTGCATGAAATAGCTTTATGCTGATCTAGTTAATCTATCTACTCTCTAAAGAGAGTGCGATAATTGAGCAACAGGAGTTGTCACTTTGGCATCTCTTGTTGCTGTTGTTCTGCAACTATTAAACTAGTGATGAAAAAAGAGATAGATGGAGAGGATTGAAACAAATGATGTATGATTTATCATGGACTCATCTTTTGATCGTAGTGTTATCTGCATTATTTATAGGGATTTCTAAAACAGGAGTACCAACGTTAGGAATTCTTGTGGTAGCAACGATGGCTACAATTTTCCCAGCAAGGGAATCAATTGGAATTGTATTACCAATGTTGATTACTGCAGATATAATCGCTGTTACATACTACCGTAGAAGCGTGGATTGGAAAACATTATTTTCATTAATTCCATGGGTTCTTGGAGGGATTTTAGCAGGTTATGCGCTTTTATATACGATTGTAGAAAGTAGACCGATCGAAATTATCTTAGGTATGATCATATTGACGTTGATTGCTGTTCAGTTTATGAGAGAACGTTGGGGTGCAAAATGGATGGTTGCGATGCCAGAATCGAAGGCATTCATAGGAATAATGGGAACGCTCGCTGGATTTACAACAATGATGGGAAATGCCGCGGGACCAATTATGGCTGTTTTTCTAGTAGCAATGGCTTTGCCGAAGAAAGTATTTATCGGAACCGGTGCTTGGTTCTTTTTATCTGTTAATTTAATTAAAGTACCTATGTATGGACAGCTTGGGCTTATTACTGGAGAAACACTGCTTTTTAATGTATGGCTTATTGTACCTATTCTGATTGGAACTTATTTAGGTATTAAATTTTTACCTCTCATCCCCCAAAAACATTTTAATTTAATTATTTTATTATTGGCTACAGTAGGGGGTATACGTTTGTTGATTGCCTAGGTTACTTGTACTATCTCCATCCAAGTTGCAAAGGAAGATAGTACAAGTGCAACTAAGGCGAGCTGCTTAACAAAGAGATTTTTATTTAAGCGTGAAGTCCCCCATATCTAAGCGAAGGTTGGCACTTCTATGCATGTAGTGCTGAGAATCCTTCTCTAAACCGATGCTAAGCAAAGCTAGGACGAGTTCTTTTGGTTCGTGATAAGCTCAATTTTCTTCATTCACGAATTTGACATTAATCTCAACCACTTCGGATCTGCTACCAATTCGAAATGGCGGTCCCCAAATTCCAAAACCAGATGATACGATTGTGTGAAGATCATCTTTGATTAAATACCCATAATGATTTTCATATATCGCTTTTGTGATTAAATTACCAGGGAATAACTGACCTTTGTGTGTGTGACCCGAGACCATTAAATCTACTCCAGCAACATTGACTTCATCAAACTCTTGTGGTTGGTGGTCAATTAAAAAAATAGTTTTTTCTTTGCTTAAATTACTTGTAAGCTCATCAATACTTTCCCTATCTTTATCTGAATAATCTTTTCTACCGACGATATAAAAGAGATCGTTAAAATTAATAACTTCATCTACTAAGACTTGTATACCAATTTCATTCATTTCCTCGATGAATATCGGAATATCATTTCCATAATATTCATGATTTCCTAAAACAGCATAGACGCCCATTGGAGCTGTTAAGCCAACTAGAGTTTCTCCTATATTGTGCTTTAAGTAAGGATCGATACTACTGTCGATAATATCTCCAGCCAAGAAGATCATATCAGGTTCGACATCGTCAGAAAGATTTATCAATCGGTTTATAAAATTGTTTCGGATTGTTTCACTTATATGGATATCGGATACCAATAAAATTTTTAGTTCATCCAGTTCCGTCTCTTTATAGAGCTCAACATCGTAACTAACAACGACAGGGTTCCACATATTAAAGGAGCCGTAAATTAGGATAAATAAATAAATCGGTATTAACCCAAAACCAAACCATTTGATCCCTCTTTTTTTATTTAAATAATAAACTAAGTTTAAAATAGGAAAAAACATTAGACTATATACGAAGATAACTAGCCAAATATAACCTATCCAACTTAAGATAGGATTTGAAATGATCAAATTAAGAAAAAATGAAATAGATATAAA
This sequence comes from Bacillaceae bacterium IKA-2, assembly GCA_031761875.1. Lineage (GTDB taxonomy): Bacteria > Bacillota > Bacilli > Bacillales > Anaerobacillaceae > Anaerobacillus. The sequence goes on from CP134492.1 coordinate 1,167,956, forward strand.
AAACATTACGCTAAAATATATTTTTTTGTAAACAAACTGATAAGATTTATTTAACCAAACCCACCCATTGTAAGAAACATAAAAACAAAGTATTAAATAAATTAAAAGAAAAATAATCATCATATATATCACAAAATCATACTCCTTTGTAAAGAAAATCCTCTATCTACGCAATAACGTGCAATTAAAATGAGTGTTTTCTAACAAAAAGTCATTTTAATTGACTAGGGAGGCTTTTCTGTCTAATCGAAAATAATTATAACGTATTTACGATCTTTTGTACTAAAATGTGCCCATGAAAAATCTCTAGACAATACCTGTCCTCTTGTTTCGTACAATATTTTGAAAATGGCATCCCATGGAAGTATATGATAATATAGACAATAATATAGAAGAGGAAGTGAGTATAAGTGATAAACATAACCATTCCAAAACCTGATGTTGCCATTACAAAACAAAATGATCCAGAACTAAGTAATATTTACGGGTTTACTGATTTTCACCTGATCCCTAGAGATAAAGGTGGTATTTTTATGTTTTATAACAACAATGGAGAGCTTTTGTTCATCGGTAAAGCAAGGAAGTTAAGACCAAGAATAAAAAAGCATTTTGAGGATACTGTATCTGTGATCAAAGATCATAGAGATGAAGTGATTAAAATAGAGGTTTGTCTTATCGAAGATCCTGTCCATAGAGAAATCTATGAAACGTATTTAATTAATGAACTGAAAGCAAAATATAACGTCGAAAAAGTGTTTTTTAGATAAAAATAATCAAAACCAATGAATGGAGTCAGCCGGAAGATAGTGATTTGAAAATCGATTCATCTTTAAACTTCGATTTTCTAGTAGACAAAACTGGATCCTTTTGTGATATAATAAAAACAATAAAAACTTAATAGATATTTCTTCGGGGTCGGGTGAAATTCCCAACCGGCGGTGATGAAGCTTCTGCTTCTAAGCCCGTGACCCGGTTTATGAATTTGTAAAACGGTGGATTTGGTGAGAAACCAAAGCCGACAGTATAGTCTGGATGGGAGAAGAAATGGTAAGCTTGTTTATAGGTGTAGTATGCATTTTTTTAAAAAAATGTTGCCACAACCTGTTTATTTACTAATGAATTTAAATGCAACCCCTGAGGAAAGTAATTTCTTTGGGGGTTTTTTATTTTCTGAAAAGGATTTGAACACTATGAATGATACTGACTTCATGAAATTAGCTTTACAATTAGCCGCAAGTACAAAAGGACAAACGTCGCCTAATCCTCTTGTTGGATCTGTTGTTGTTCGTGAGGGCGAAGTGGTAGGAATGGGTGCCCACTTAAAAGCCGGCACTGAACACGCAGAAGTTCATGCCCTTAAAATGGCAGGAGCTAAGGCGAAAGGAGCGACGATCTATGTAACCCTTGAGCCGTGTAGTCACCAAGGCAAGACGCCGCCATGTGCAGATTTAATTATTGAAAAAGGTCTTAAACGAGTTGTGATTGCAACCCTTGACCCGAACCCGCTAGTAGCAGGAAAAGGTGTTGAAAAGCTTCAAAAAGCCAATATCGATGTTGAAGTCGGGATTTTAGAAGCTGAAGCTCTTGAGATCAATAAAGTATTTTTTCATTACATTGCTACTAAAAGACCTTTTGTTACTGTCAAAACAGCAACTAGCCTAGACGGTAAAATTGCCACAGTAACAGGTGAAAGTCAATGGATAACCGGTGCTGAAGCTAGAGAAGATGTGCACCAGCTCCGACACGAGCATGATGCTATCTTAGTTGGAGTTGGCACGGTCCTGGCCGATAATCCGAGTTTAACGACAAGAATTAAAACGGGTGGCAAAAATCCAATTCGAATCATTTTAGATCATCAATTACGAACTCCGTTAACAGCAAAAGTTGTTACTGATCAACAAGCAATAACATGGATTGTGACGAGTAACAACCCGCCTGCAGAAAAACAAAAACAGCTATCAAACTTAGGTGTAAAAGTTATTAATGTTACTGAAGATAAAATAGACATAAATGATTTGCTGCGAATTTTAGCTGGGAATGGAATAACCTCTTTATTCGTTGAAGGTGGAAGCACGGTAAATGATTCATTTTTACGGGCTCGCTGTATAAATGAATTGATTACTTATCTTGCTCCGAAACTAATTGGGGGACAAGCCGCAGCGACGTCTTTCTCAGGAACAGGATTTTCTAATTTGAAAGATGCCCTGCAATTACAAATTAAAACAGCTACAAAAATCGGCGATGACCTGAAAATTATTTCAGTTCCAAAGGGAGTATAATATGTTTACTGGAATTATTGAAGAAGTAGGTTCTATTGAGCAAATTAAGCAAACAGGAAATGCAATTGTGATGACGATTGCCTCAAAAAAAATATTAGAAGATGTTAAGTTAGGTGATAGCATAGCTGTAAATGGTGTCTGTCTTACGGTTACTTCATTTGATAAAGGAAGTTTTACGGTCGATGTCATGCCAGAGACAGTTAAAGCGACAAGTCTTAGAAAACTTAGTCGCGGTTCGAATGTAAATCTTGAACGAGCGATGGCTGCAGGTGGACGCTTTGGTGGTCATTTCGTTTCTGGACATGTAGATGGGGTCGGAGAAATCATCAAGAAACAAAAACAAGATAATGCGATTTACTATGAAATTGAAGTTTCTGAAGTTTTGAGGAACTATATTATTATGAAAGGTTCTATTGCTGTTGATGGAACGAGCTTGACAGTTTTTGGTGTAACAGATACTTCATTTACGATTTCGATCATTCCCCATACGATCTCTGAAACGATTATCGGTGCCAAAGGTCAGGGAGATATCGTTAATATTGAATGTGACATGGTTGGAAAGTACATTGAACAGTTTATCGAAAGACGATTTGAGTCTAAAACACAACAATCAACACTTACAACTAGCTTTTTAGAAGAGCACGGTTATAAATAAACATGCCCAAGGCGTGCGTTCGAATTTGAATGCATCGCTTATGCATTTCAAATTAGCAGCAAAAGTAATTAGAGGAGGAAATATGATGTTTGATCCAATTGAAGAAGCAATTTATGAATTAATGCAGGGCAGAATGGTGATTGTATGTGATGATGAAGATCGCGAAAATGAGGGTGATTTCGTTGCAATAGCAGAATATACAACACCCGAGGTTATAAACTTTATGATTACTCATGGTAGAGGTTTAGTATGTACGCCAATTACAGAAGAAAGAGCTCGACAATTAGATTTGCTACCAATGGTTGATCGCAATACAGATTCTCATGGTACAGCTTTTACGATTAGTATTGATCATAAAACAACAACGACGGGAATTTCAGCTCATGAAAGGTCTGATACAATTCTAGCTTTAGTAAATGAGGATTCAAAAGGTAGTGATTTTAATAGGCCAGGTCATATTTTCCCTCTAGTTGCAAAAGATGGTGGGGTATTAAGACGTGCTGGTCATACGGAAGCTGCTGTTGATTTAGCAAGATTATCTGGGGCAAAACCAGCTGGGGTCATTTGTGAAATTATCAATGAAGATGGTACGATGGCTAGGGTACCTGATTTGCGGAAAATTGCCGATGAACATGAATTGAAAATGATTACAATCAAAGATTTAATTCAATATCGAAATCGCAAAGATAAACTTGTTACTAAGGAAGTAGAAATTACATTACCAACTGCATATGGGAATTTCCAAGCATTTTGTTACTCAAATATTGTTGATAACAAAGAGAATATAGCATTAGTTAAAGGCGATATTTCAAAAGATGAACCAGTGTTAGTTAGGGTTCATTCAGAATGTTTAACAGGTGATGTTTTTGGTTCTCTCCGTTGTGATTGTGGCCCACAAATGCATTCTGCTTTAGAGCAAATTGAGAAAGAAGGACGAGGAGTTCTTTTGTATATGCGCCAAGAAGGTCGAGGGATTGGTTTATTAAACAAAATGAAGGCCTACAAGCTACAAGAAGAAGGTTTAGATACAGTTGAAGCCAATGAAAAGTTAGGGTTTGCTCCAGACCTTCGGGAATATGGGATCGGGGCCCAGATTTTACGTGACCTCGGTGTAAAAAAAATGAGGCTACTTACCAATAACCCAAGAAAAATTACAGGCTTAAAAGGGTATGACTTAGAAATCGTTGAACGAGTTCAGTTACAAATGCCACACAATAATGATAATGAAAAGTACTTGCGGGCTAAAAAGCAAAAGCTAGGTCATCTGCTTAATTTTTAACACACATGGTAAGGGAAACCTTTGCTAAAATATGGATAAAAACTATAAGATATTTGGAGGAGAAGATGATGGGAAAAATTTATGAAGGAAATTTAATTGGTACAGGTTTAAAAGTAGGAATCGTTGTAGGAAGATTTAATGAATTTATTACGAGTAAGCTTTTAGGTGGTGCCCAGGATGCTTTAAGACGCCACGATGTTAACGAGGCAGATGTCGATATCGCTTGGGTACCAGGAGCTTATGAAATCCCATTAATCGCAAAAAAAATGGCGAATTCAAAAAAATATGATGCGATTATTACCTTAGGCACAGTCATTCGCGGTGCAACACCGCATTTTGACTTTGTATGTAGTGAAGTTTCTAAAGGTGTCGCTTCAATTAGTCTCCAAAGTGACGTACCAGTTATTTTTGGAGTTTTAACAACAGATACAATAGAGCAGGCTATTGAACGAGCAGGTACAAAGGCAGGAAATAAAGGTTGGGATGCAGGTACGGCCGCCATTGAAATGGCTACATTAACTCGTTCTTTCGAATAATTAGTTATCAAAATCTGGCTGGGGATGCTTAAGCGAGTAAATGGCTTAAAACATCCTCTTTTGTTTGTGAAATGGTTAATTTATTGTTAAAAGGTAACTTTTTTAAAAAATAATAGTATAATATGATTAACCATCTACCATTACAACGATACTAAATAAATAGTATTATAACTATTGTATGAAAATTATGGATATGAGGGGTGATATTATGCTTATAAAATATAAATGTAGTTATGAAAAAATAGCAATGGGACTTCTTGCTTATATGCCGGGAGAAAAAAATGTAAAAAAACTACAACAAACAATCAAAAAATATGAAGAGGATCCCAGTTGGCAGCTTTATTTGTGGAAAGAAGACGATATTGTTGGTATTGCAGGTGTCACTCTTTTAGAGGACGAGAGTGTTCAACTTAATCATATTTCCGTTAATCCTTCTTTTCGGGATGAGGGATTAGGCAAAAAAATAGTTGAAACCTTGAAAGAAATATATACGGATAAACTTGTACCTAGTGTTCAAACAACACTTTTCTTTGTAAAGTGTGACTCCTAGGTACCGAGTAATTAATCTTTCTTCCTATATTTAAGTTGCTTATTTCGCTCATCAATAATTGATGTGCGATCTCTTAATTTATGCTTATCAATAATTTGATTAGTAACAGTGACAATTTCAGAACCCCAAACAGTTCCTTGTTGCTGGGCGCTTTTTTTACACTCAGCTTCTAAGTTTAAATTCTCGATTGGGAACTTCATCGGTGTGTAAGGCTGGTTTTCAGAAATTGCAATTTGGTGGGTTCTCAATAATCTTAGTAAGTCATTGGAAGCAATCCCTAATTTAGCTAGCGCTTCCTTCTCAAATTCAAGAATTTTAATTGCATTAGTTAATTGGATTTTTGCTCCCTGAAAATTATTTCTTCGATGGTGATACATGGCCACCGCAATTTGGATTAAACCTACCCAAAGTTTGTTTGTTTGCCCTCCCTCTTTCCAATGTTCTTCTAAAACTTCATGACATTCAAAGTAATCACGAAAGCAATGAAAATAAACTAAATAGTCAATAAACGGCCGTGGATACACATTGTTCAATCCCTTCTCTTCGCTAATTAACTATATTTTAACATAGTCGAAAATTATTAGTATCAAAGCTGATTTAGTCCTTTAAAGGCGTTCTCCATTTCTAAAATTATGATATAATTTTAGAAGAAGTTTCTACCTAGATAAGAAAGTATATACGTTTTTACTTAAGTAAGCTGTCTAGCTCCAGCTCCTATTGCTCGTGAACAAGGTGCTTGCGCTTTTCTTGCTAGAAAATGGTGAAGATGATGACACAATATAATGTTAAACTAGACGCCTTTGAAGGTCCGCTAGACTTACTTTTGCATTTAATAAACAAAGCAGAAGTAGATATATATGATATACCGGTGGCAGAAATTACTGATCAATATGTTAATTATATACATACAATGCAAAGGTTTGAGCTAGATATAGCTAGTGAATATTTAGTCATGGCGGCTACCCTTTTGGCGCTAAAAAGTAAAATGCTCTTACCAAAGCAAGAAGATGATTTGTTTGAAGATCAACAATTTCTTGATGAGGATGACCCTAGAGAAGAATTAATTACTCGCTTAATTGAGTATCGTCGTTATAAGGAAGTTGCCGAAACTTTAAAAGATCTTGAAAAAGAACGGGGATTAATTTTTAGTAAAATGCCTACAGATCTTAGTTCCTATTTAGATGAAGCGAAAAGGGAACCGCAGCATATAAACGCAAGCTTATATGATATGCTTGATGCCTTTAGTCAATTAGTAAAAAGAAAACAGTTGGAAATACCGAAGGAGACGAAAATCCATCGTGATGATTTCCCTCTCGAAAAAAGAATGGAAGATATTATTAATCAGTTAAATCAAAACAATGGGAAAATGTCTTTTTTAAAACTGTTTAAATATCGTGAACGAGGAGAATTAATTGTCACATTTTTAGCGGTTTTAGAACTAATAAAAGCCAAAAAAGTTATTTGCCAACAAGAAGCTAACTTTACTGATATTTCGGTTTCTCGATGGGAGGAGAATCCAATTGTGGGATAAAAGTGAAATGAAAGCAATTATTGAAGGGCTCCTTTTTGTTTCAGGTGAAGATGGAATAGATGAAAAACAAGCTGCAGATATACTGCAAATAGAGAGAATCTGGGTAAAAGAGCTCTTAGCTGATTTAATTGAAGAATATAATCATAATCAAGCTCGGGGCATGCAAATTGTCCAATTAGCTGGAGTATATCAACTAACAACAAAGCAAGAGCATGCGCTATATTTTAAAAGACTAATTCACTCTCCTAGTTCAGCAACGCTATCACAAGCTGCATTAGAAACACTTGCAATTGTAGCTTACAAGCAACCGATCACCAGAACTGAGATTGAAGACATTAGAGGCGTTAAATCTGAAAGACCTCTTCATACACTTGTAGTAAAGCTATTAATTAAAGAAGTTAGTAGAGCGGAAGGTACTGGACGCCCAATTATTTATGGAACAACGAAAGAATTTTTAGATCATTTTGGTTTAAAATCGCTACAAGAGCTTCCTCCTCTGCCAGAGATAGATTCAGAAACACCTTTTGAAGAAGTCGATTTATTTTTTGAAGGGTTACAGGAGAAACTAGTAAATAATAAAGGATCAGAAAAATTTTAGAAAAGTATGATAATTTTCTAAAAGGTTCACAGCTTGGAGTCTTTTTGTCGTATAATAAAATTGAATGTAACATTTGCTAATGAAGTTGAATCAGGATTAAAAAATTATTAAACCACTACTAAAAATTAATCTAGGGGGATTATGATGAGTAATAGCCTTGTTAAAGAACAAATTATATTAGCGCACGAAACGCTTAACAAAATTAGCGTGATTGTGAGCAAATTTCTTGATGAGACGACAGTTACAAATTTGAATTTAGAAAAAAAAGAGGAAAAAGAAGGTTATTATGGAGAATTACTTATATCACTAAGAAGAATTAGCGTTTTTTGTGATGAGGGTAAAAATTCATGTGAAGTAATTTTAAATGGAAAAACATTTAGAAAAGCTGCTGCTGAAAAAACATTACATTGGATTTTCTATAGTTGTGTTGAGGAATTCTATAACCCAAGAATTGAAAATTGGTATGAAGATAGCCGGGCTGCATACACAGGGAAAAATGCGATTAAATATGCTTACTCGGTTCCTGAGTCGTTAAAAGAAATGGTAGCAAGTATTGAAAGACCTTTTCAAACGCTTAGGGAAGAGCTAGAATATTACGAAACTGATTATCAAACGAAGGTCATTCAGACGAAATAACGAGAGAATCTAGGTGCTAGAGCGATACTTAGAAAAGCGTAAGCTTAGTAATAGCGTCTAAGTTAAAACGCCTATAAACTTCCTACTAAAGAAGAGGTATTTTACCTTGAATAACAAGAGACTGGTTAAAAAGTGACTATCACTTTTATCCAGTCTTTTTTTAATGGTAAGAAAGTATATACGTTTTTACTTAGAAAGCTGTCTAGCTCCAGGCGCCATCGGCTCGAACACTTCAGTCCTGCACTTGCGGTCTTTTTCGCCGTAAGGCGCGCGCCTTGCGCTTTTCTTATGATTCGATAAGCACGAATATGGAGATTAGGCATATAGTAAATTTAGTTGTGAATGTGTAGATTATTCACAGAACTAAATAGTTAAAGTGGGTGCGAATTATGGAAAAAAATCAACTTAATTATTATTATCAAGACTTATTGGACTGGACAAAAAACTTTCAAAAAATCTTGGAAACGGATTCTGAAGCAAGAGCAGATAACCAGCTACTATTGAAATTAGGACAGTTTAAAGAAGGTTTAGAAGATGCAGCTGGCGAACAGCCTTCCGCTGAAAAATTAAAACGCTTATCTCAAGAAGCGGAAACGTTGTATCGCGAATTTAATCCAAATGACACATTCGTTGCGGAAAGTGAACTTGTTGTCAATCGAAAAGAAGGACAGCTGAAAAGAGTCCCTATTGGTGGACACAATCTACCAACTTTACCATACGATTATGACGCCCTTGAACCTTTCATTGACGAAGAAATCATGAGATTACATCATTCTGAACATCATAAAAGTTATGTAGAAGGCTTGAATAAAGCAGAAAAAGAAATGGAAAAGGCAAGACAAAAAAATGATTATAGCTTAATAAAGCATTGGGAAAGAGAAGCCGCTTTTAACGGTGCTGGTCATTATTTACACACGATATTTTGGAATGTCATGAGTCCAAAAGGTGGCGGCGAGCCTAGGGGAGTATTAAGAGAGCAAATCGAACTTGATTTTGGTAGCTATGATAAGTTTAAATCCCATTTTTCTGAAGCGGCTAAAAATGTTGAAGCCGTTGGCTGGACAATATTAGTTTGGGCACCAAGGGCAGGACGTATGGAGATATTACAAGCTGAAAAACATCAAAATTTAAGTCAGTGGGATGTTGTTCCAATTTTACCTATCGATGTTTGGGAGCATGCCTATTACTTGCAATATAAAAATCAACGTGAACTGTATGTAGACAACTGGTGGAACATAGTTAATTGGGAGCATGCAAGTAAGCGTTTCGAGCAAGCTAAACAATTGCAATGGTAGATGTATTAGGAGGAAATAGGCGAAAGTAGAAAGTAGAAAGTAGAAAGTTGGAAAGTTGGAAAGTTGGAAAGCCAAAGCCAAAGCCAAAGCCAAAGCAAAAGAAAAAGAAAAGTCAAAGGCGCTTAAAAAGCCTTTGACTTTCCTAACCAACTAACAACTTTCCAACTATCTTTTAACTACTACTCAAATAACTCCAGAATATATTCTTTTAAATCGACCATTCTTAAATGTTTCGGTTTTTTATCGGTTCCAGCAATGATTAGCGCAGCAAGGGTATCATTTGCATGAATGCCACCATGCTCACCACCACCTTCGTGAACAGGTGCGCCTTCGGAATAAAATTGATAGCTTGGCTTTGCAGTTAAAATTAATGACGGAATATCCTGACTTCGAAGGGCCGAATTTAATTGATTTAAAACATCAGGATATTCACCGTATTTTAATTGATCTCCTTTAATTTTTAACGATACAACCCGTTCGTCGCCCTCGATATCCCAGCCTTGATCATATTGATCGACGAATGTATTACCAGGGCGAAAACGGAAATGTGATTGATAATCAGGAGATGAAACATAAATCCATTGATCATCAATCCAGCTAGCTAGGGCAATCCTAGAATCACTGATAGCGATCTCTGCTAACTCAGGAAGGGCTTGATAGTTGTTAGGTGCATATACATAGGTCATCCGATGATTGTTGGCAAAAGCTAGATCATAAGTGCTTACTTTTTCGCCTAAAGGAGCTACTGAAAAGCCTTCATAAAGATTTTCCAAGTCAATCGTTAGTGTAACGTCATTTTCACGGAGTTTGTCTTGATTATGATCCCCAAAAACAATAAAGATATTTTCCTCAAGTGCTTGATCCCAGCTTTCATAACTATTTAGAATTTCTTGGAAAAAGTTTTCGGCACGCTCAAAGCCTTTTAGATAATGAATACTATGTTCATGGGCGTCTCGGTCAAAGTCAGGTAAATATATTGTTAATAAATCTGGTTGTTCACCTTTTTCAATGAGAGCCTTTGCGGCGGCAACGGAGTATTCATCATTTAGTCCTAACTTTCTCATTACAGAATCAGGTAGTGTTGTTTCTTTAAGTGCTGTAGGTTTCACAAATTGACCAAATGCTAATAAATCTGGTCCCTTCGTATGCATTTTCTCTGGTAATCGTAAAACTTCTTGCAAGAACGGTGGAAAGTTAATGGAGTGAGTTTTTGGTCCTCTATAAACAATCCAATTAATTGATCCTGAAGAATAACCTTTTTCATGCAGATCTTCATGAATAGTTCGGACATTCTTGTTTAAGTGAGTATTATTTAAATGGTAAAGAGAATCTTGAATAGATTGGTTTGGTTTAAGTTTAATCGTCTTTTCAATTGAAGTTCCATAGTCGATGTAACGATCTTCTTTGACATTGTACCAATTTAAGCCGGGAATCCGGTGTTCATCAGCCATCCTACCTGTTAAAATCGTACTTTCAATTACAACTGACATAGATGGAAAGGGAGCAACTAGATTTTTATAATAGTGTCCGTTATCAATTAAAAACTGTAATGACGGGATTGTACCTTTGTCTATTGTCCCATCATTGACAGAGCTAGTCATAGAGTCAATTACAACTAAAATTACTTTTTTATGAGGGTCTTTATCGTTTTTTTCAAGACCTTTAATTGAATCCCCATATTCAGATGAGTCTCCACAACCAGAAATAACTAAAAGAAATATGAAAAAAACAAAATACTTTTTCATTGTTATGTACCCCTTTATTTCAATAAATTCATTTTTATATTTTGATCGGAAAACACCAAAATTAATCACTAAAACAAAAAACATTTAAAAAGATCTTTTCAAATTTAAGATGTTTTGATACAATATATTTATACGGGTGAGGGTATATGATAAAAGGGGGAAAAAAACAGATGTCTGAAACTAACATAAGTAGAAGAACATTTTTAAAACGGTCGGCGGTTGCCGGTGCGGCAGCTAGTGTCATTACAGTAAAAACAAATCCAGTCTTTGCAGATATTGAAGAACCTAAAAGTGGACTTATCGGTTCAATTATTGATTTAACGAAGTGTGATGGGTGTGCTGATTACGATACACCACTTTGCGTAACAGGCTGTCGTGATAAAAACGAGCATCGTTTTCCACAGCCAGAAAAACCAATTAAAGATTATTGGCCACGTAAACATCATGAAGACTGGTCTGATAAGCAACATGTAACAAATAGATTGACACCTTATAATTGGACGTATGTCGAAAAAGTTCAAGTAAATCACAATGGAGAACTGCATGATGTGGCAGTGCCAAGGCGTTGCATGCACTGTATGGACGCGCCTTGCCAAAACCTTTGTCCATTTGGAGTTATTAATAAATCGGAACATGGTGCAGTAATAATTGATGAAGAATTTTGCTTTGGGGGAGCAAAATGCCGCTCAGCCTGTCCATGGGAAATTCCACAGCGACAAGCTGGAGTAGGATTGTATTTAAAGATTGCCCCAGATTTAGCTGGTGGCGGAGTAATGTATAAGTGTGACATGTGTGCTGATCTTTTAGAAAAAGGACAAAAACCCGCTTGTGAAACGTCATGTCCAAAAGATGCAATTCAGTTTGGACCAATTGAAGAAATGCGAGAAATGGCTAAAGCACGTGCTGCAGAAATAGGTGGAGGCTATGTTTATGGGGACGCTGAAAATGGTGGGACACTAACTTTTTATGTATCAGCAATTCCTTTTGAAGCGATAAATGAAGCAATCGCTTCAAAAAAACAAGATCAAGAGGACGTAGGGCCTGGACGACCACAAATGGAGCCGAATATTGATAATATTCTCAATTCAACAAAAGGTTATATGCTGGCAACTTTAGTAGCTCCTGTTGCAGGAATTGCAACGGCGGGAATAACTGCCTATAAGATCATGAAAGGTAAAAAAGATCAAAGGCAGGAGGGCGATGAAATTGAGTAAAAAAACAAAACTTTACCGGCAGCCAATATCAAATCGAATTGTCCATTGGGTTACTGCTTTTTCAATCTTAATGTTGATTATAAGTGGTCTGGGACAAATGCCTCTTTACGGACGTTATTTGCTAGTTCAACCTTGGGGAACAGTATGGTTAACAAACTATAGCACAACGTTAGTGGTTCATTATATTTTTGCGATAATTTTAATATTTGTGATGTTTTATCATCTTACTTATCACCTAATGCGTAAGGAATTTGACATTATTCCTAGAAAAGGTGATGTAAAGGGATCGATTGAAATAATAAAGTGTATGGTTACTAAAAAAGAAGAGCCACCATCGGATAAATATTTACCAGAACAACGACTTGCGTATTTAGCATTTGCTATCCCGATTGCCCTTGTAATCGTAACTGGAGTTATTAAAGTTGCTAAAAATGTTATTGGTATTCAAGCTAGTAATGGGGTATTATACTGGACAGCTCAACTTCACAATTTGGCTATGGTGTTAATAATTTTTGCTATAGTAGCTCACCTAGGTGCGTTTGTAGTGAAAGCAAACCGTAAAATGTTGCCAGGGATGTTCACAGGTTATGTAGACAAAAGCTACGTTGAAGAAAGACATTCAATTTGGTATAAGCGCTTGAAGAAAAAGAAAGAAGAAAAAGAGAAAAAAGCAATGTAGTAAGATAAAAAGGCTGACCTCGTGTCAGCCTTTTTTCTATTCAAATATTTGTAACCAACAAATCTGATGAAAAATCATATAAGAGGATATTAACTGATAAACTCAATTTCTAGAAAATATTGGAAGACTAAATTCTAATTATTTAGCCACTATAATGAGTGAACAAAATGTGTTTAAACTAATTTTTTTTGGAGGCTTATTATGACTGTTGCATCGCAAGTAAAACAAACATTAGCTGGTTTAAAGAGTGCTCAAGCAAGTTTTGAAACGTTTGCTCTGCAAACTGAAAATCAAAATGCAAAACAAATGTTTCAAAATTGTGCACAGCAAACGCAAATGATTGTCGACACAGTAGAACCAAGAGTGCAGGAAATTGAACAAGAAGAACCACAATATAAGAGCTAAATTTCACCCTAGAGAATGACTTTTTTCTATTATCGTAAATAAAATAGATAAGTCATTCTCTTTTCATTTACGATAATATACATAAAATATTTTTTTAGCAAAAAACTAAAGAGGATAGTGATAGTCAAAAAGGTTATTTTTACCTTTTTGACTATCCTCAAAAAAATGAATACAGCCGCTACGCTGTCACTTTTTGAACAGGCTCTAACATGGGGTGGATTAAAAGAAGAATGGAATGATTCAGATGAAACATCACTATCGTTTAATTTTGATTATTAGTTTAATGATTACTGGTTGTAATATTGGTGGACAAGGAGAAGAAGTAAGGCCTTTATTAATTGGTGCGAATAAAATTATTGATCAAACCAAAGCTGATGCTGCGAAGCAGGTAGTTTTATCAATGGATGAAGTAGTTGAAGTAAAAGCTGTCAATTTCGAGAATAATATTTATATTTTTGCAAAAGTAAAACAATTTGATCGATTTTTTTTAGAGAGAATTAGGAATGAAGCACATGATAAAGTGAAGAAACGAGTCCCAGATGTTATTGTCCATGTTTCGACGGATAAAAAAGTCTTTTTAGAGTTAGAAAAGTTGGAAAGAAAAATAAACAATGATGAAATTGATAAAAAAACGATTGAAAAGGATATTAAAAAGATTGAGGACTTTATGAAGGGCTAAGATCGGGAGTTCAAAAAGTCCGGTAATCATAGCTGTCGAATATCTGCGTTGGCTCGCTTCTGCGCCTTGATCTTCTCGGCTCTGATTTCCCTCCTTTTTGAACACGTATACGGAATGAAGTTCAAAAAGTCAGATAGGTTATTTACATTAACAGAAAGGAGTCGGGGCAGTGTCTGACCAAAAAAAGAAAAATTTAACTCCTGTTCAACAACAATATCAGACGTTAGCTAGTAGGCATGAAATTAAAAGACCAATTTTAAAAAACTGTATAAAGGCGTTTCTAGTCGGTGGGTTTATTTGTTTTATTGGTCAATTTGTTCAAACGTTCTATGTACATTTTTTTGAGTTTAGCGAGCGCTCTGCAGGAAATCCAACTGTGGCAACGATGGTTTTTATTGCCGTATTATTAACGGGGTTTGGTGTGTATGATCGTATTGGTCAATTTGCAGGGGCAGGTACGGCGGTTCCGGTTACAGGTTTTGCTAACTCAATTGCAGCAGCAGCGATTGAGCACCGAACTGAAGGGTATGTTCTTGGGGTAGGTGGAAATATGTTTAAACTTGCAGGGTCCGTTATTGTATTTGGAACGTTTGCTGCTTTCGTGATCGCAATTATTAAGACAATTCTCATTCAGTGGGGTGGACTTTAAAATGAAAGCAGGTCATCGAACATGGGTTTTTGAGAATAAACCAAAGATTATTTCAACTGGAACAGTAGTCGGTCCTTTTGAAGGAAAAGGCAAGTTAAGTAATGATTTTGATTTGATTCACGCTGACCTTTGGCTCGGTCAAGATTCGTATGAGAAAGCTCAAAGGATTATGTTTGAAGAAGCATGTACAAAAGCTATTGAAAAAGCGGGCTTAAAAAAAGAAGCAATTGAACTGATTTTAGCAGGCGATTTAGTCAATCAAATTACCCCGACTAGCTTTGCATCCAGAACTCTCGGGGCTCCCTATATAGGTCTGTTTGGAGCTTGCTCGACATCAATGGAAGGCTTAGCATTAGCAGCACTAATCGTTAATGGTGGTTTTGGAAAGTATGTTCTTGCAGGGACAGGAAGCCATAATACGGCAACGGAAAAACAATTTCGCTATCCAACGGAATATGGCGGTCAAAAACCTCCCACCGCACAATGGACAGTAACCGGAGCGGGAGCTGCACTCCTAAGTTCTGAAGGAGAAGGTCCTATTGTCACATCTGCAACTTTGGGTAGGGTTATCGATATGGGGATGACGGACCCTTTTAATATGGGTGGAGCGATGGCCCCAGCAGCTGTTGATACAATTGAAGCTCACTTAAGAGATCTTAATATTGATTCGTCTTATTACGATTATATTTTTACTGGTGATTTAGGCAAAATAGGTCGAGACATTGCAATTGACTTGCTGAAAAAGCACCAAATATCTATTAAGAAAGAAAAATTTCAAGATTGCGGCTTACTCATTTATAAAGAAGATCAACCAGTCATGGCGGGGGGAAGTGGCTGCGGATGTTCAGCGACCGTAACGTATGGCCATTTATTGAATCGGATGAAAAAAGGCGAGATTAAACGGATGTTAGTTGTTGCAACGGGTGCCTTGCTTTCTCCTCTTTCGTTTCAGCAAAAAGAAACGATCCCATGTATCGCCCATGCGGTCGCTATTGAAGCAGGAGGTGT
This sequence comes from Bacillaceae bacterium IKA-2, assembly GCA_031761875.1. GTDB lineage: Bacteria > Bacillota > Bacilli > Bacillales > Anaerobacillaceae > Anaerobacillus. The sequence goes on from CP134492.1 coordinate 1,183,694, forward strand.
TTGGTGATGATCTTCTTTTGGGCGTTTGTAGTAGGTGGAATTATCTGTGTTATCGGTCAAGTGATGATGGATGTGATGAAATTAACTCCAGCACATACGATGAGTTCGCTAGTAGTAATAGGGGCTATTTTGGATGGAATCGGCTTTTATGAACCACTGATTGACTTTGCTGGTGCTGGTGCGACAATTCCGATTACATCATTTGGAAACGCTCTCGTTCATGGAGCGATGGCTGAGGCTGAGCGTACGGGGCTTGTAGGGGTCATTACCGGTATTTTTGAAGTAACAAGCGCGGGTATTTCATCAGCAATTATTTTTGGGTTTATGGCAGCGCTGATATTTAAACCTAAAGGAAAAGGAGGAAGTTTGCGATGACAGTAGGTTCGCAAGTCAAACAATGCTTAGCTGGTTTAAAAAGCATTGAAGCAGGGTTAAATAATTTTGCAATTAAATCAAATGATGAAGAGGCACGTCTTGCTTTTCATGAGACTTGCTTGAAAACTAGAAAAGTAATTAAAGAAATTGAAGCTAGAGTCGGTGAAATTGAATTTCAAGAGCCAGAATATAAAGGCTTTTAACTAACGCTTGCTAGGAGTGGTGAGATGATGCCTGGATGGGTAGAAATCGTAATTAGGTCAGTTGGGGCTTTTATTATTTTATTTATTGCTTCAAAGCTTTTTTTAAAAAAATCAATTGCTCATTTTTCATTTTTTGAAGCAACTTCAATGTTCGTTGTCGGTGTTATCTTGGCTCTAGGGTCTTTTCAACTTGCAATTCCAGTAGGATATTCGATAACTGCTCTTATCACATGGCTCGCCATTATTGGAGTCGTAAATTATCTTTCAATGAAAAGCGTTTCGTTTCGAAATGTCATTTATGGGTATAGTGTACCAATTATAAAAGACGGCAAAGTGTTAGAAGATAATATGAAAAAGCAACGTTATACAACGGATGACTTATTGAAACAATTAAGGTCAAAAAACGTTTTTAAAGTAGCGGATGTTGAATTTGCCGTACTAGAGTCAAGCGGTGATATAAATGTTTTACTTAAAAAAGAAAATCAGCCATTAACCGCAAAGGATATGCTCGTTGCAGTTGCGCCAATTAAAGAACCTGAAACGATCATTATGGATGGTAAAGTAATCGATGAAAGTTTAGCAACATTAGGGTATAATCGCGGTTGGCTTGAGAGTGAGTTAGACAAACAAGGCATTGCTATTGAAAATGTTTTTCTAGGTCAAGTAGACAATTTTGGCGAGCTTACTGTTGATTTATTTGATGATAAATTAAAAGTACCCGCACCAAAAGAAAGACCAATGTTATACGCCTCAATTAAAAAAACTCAGGCAGACTTAGAAATATTTGCCTTGCAAACAGATAACCGAAAAGCGAAAAAAATATTTACCGATAGCGCCGTTGAAATGAATCAAGTTTTAACTAGAATTGAAAAATTTTTACGGTGAATTCAGATAGTATCCCTTGGTGCCGTCCCATGGTGCCTGACACCAATAGTATAAGTTTGTGAAAAAAATATGCTCTAAATTACTGTTAAAACAGGGTTACTGATAGAAACTTCACATGGTGTCTGACACCATAGAAACACAAAACACCCCAAGCGTCCGCGACTCGCGGACGCTTTTTCGTCCTGAAACTTTAACGGATATAGTTTTTTAAAACCAAAATTATATTCTCCAATCATATCGCTTTTTTTTGTGCATACACTTGTACAAACCATAAAAGGGACGAGGTATATAAAAAATGGGAAAAAAAATCTATCTTAAATTAAACGCACTTATCTTAGTATTCTTATTACTATTTCCAATATTTGCACCAAGTGCAGCTGCTTTTTCCGTATCCGGTCAAAGTGCAATCTTAATGGAACAAGAAAGTGGTCGAGTTCTTTATGAAAAAGATGCTCATAAACAATTGAGAATTGCTAGTATTACAAAAATAATGACAACATTATTAGCAATTGAATCAGGGAAAATGGACGAGATGGTAGTTGTCAGTAATAACGCGTTTGGAACAGAAGGATCATCGCTTTATTTACAGCTAGGAGAAAAAATTAAGCTTAACGACCTAGTTTATGGATTAATGCTTCGTTCAGGAAATGATGCTGCTGTTGCGATTGCAGAACACATTGGTGGTAGTCTTGATGGTTTTGTCTATTTAATGAATGAAAAAGCGAAAGAAATAGGAATGAGCAAAACTATTTTTAATAATCCTCATGGTTTGGATGACCACGAGGAACATTACTCAACGTCATATGATATGGCTTTATTAACTCGCTATGCGATGAAAAATGAAGTATACCAGAAAATTTCAGCCACAAAAAGTTACCGTTCCCCGCAAGATGGGGAAGACTGGGATCGAATCTGGCAAAATAAAAATCGATTATTGACACAATTATATAAGTATTCAACAGGTGGCAAAACAGGTTACACGAAAAGAGCAAAACGTACGTTGGTTTCAACTGCTGCCAAGGACGAGACAAAACTAATTGCAGTCACGTTAAATGCCCCCAGCGATTGGCAAGACCATATCAATATGTTTAATTGGGGCTTTGATGCTTTTGAAGTTTTGCAAGTTGTCGAAGCTGGAATTGTCGATGGTCTAGAGGATGATTTTTACAAAAATAAAGTCAGTGCCGATTATACGTTTGATTATCCGCTAACGATGGAAGAAAAGCAGCAATTAAACCTAAAAATTACGCTTTATAATCCCCCAAAAGGAAACGAATGGGAAGTAAATGGTGTGCCTAAACCTGTTGGTATCATAAAAATTGAATTAGCAGGAATGAATATTGGTGAAGTTCCGCTTTCTTTTGTAGGTGAATTAAAGGAAGAAAAGAGCTTGTGGTCACGTCTAATCGAACGGATATTCTTAATATTAGGAGTGATTAATGATGGTTAATATTATTTGGATGTCAATGTTAATCATCGGGATTGTTTTTGCTGCCATTAATGGAACTATGCCAGCTGTAAATGAAGCGATTTTTAAAGGAGCGCAAGATGCGGTTACGATCTGTATTGGTTTAATAAGTATTCTGGTTTTTTGGCTTGGTTTAATGCGGATTGCGGAGGTCTCTGGGATGCTGGGTGGATTAGCAAAAATAATGAGGCCAATTGCTAGAAAACTTTTTCCAGAAGTACCCAGCAATCATCCGGCTATGGGCTACATTTTATCTAATATGACTGCTAATTTATTTGGTTTAGGGAATGCAGCGACACCGATGGGAATTAAAGCAATGGAGCAATTAAAAAAATTGAATGGCGATAAAGACTCAGCTAGCCGCTCGATGATTACTTTATTAGCTATTAATACGGCTAGTATTACCTTGATACCAACGACGGTTATATCGATTAGGATGAATTATGGATCGGTAAACCCTACAGAAATTGTTGGTACAACATTAATTGCAACCACTTGCTCGACATTGGCTGCGATTTTGATTGACCGTTTTTTTTATTACCGACGAATTAAAAAAGGTAGAGTTTTATAGATGGAAGCGATTAGTTTAATTTCAATTTGGCTGATCCCTTTATTAATTTGTTTTATATTGTTGTATGGAACGGTAAAGCGAGTACCAACCTATGAAACATTTGTTGAAGGCGCTAAAGAAGGCTTTGGTATGGCTGTGTCAATTATTCCATATCTAGTAGGAATGATCGTTGCTATTTCGGTCTTTAGAGCTTCAGGAGCAATGGATTTTTTTATAGAAATCTTAAAGCCGATTTTGGAAGCAGTAGGCGTTCCGACTGAAATTGTACCTTTGGCATTAATACGACCGATATCTGGAACTGGTGCTTTAGGGATGACAGCAGATTTAATTGCGACACATGGTCCAGACTCTTTTATCGGTAGACTTGCTTCGACAATGCAAGGAAGTACCGATACAACGTTTTATGTTTTGACCGTTTATTTTGGAGCAGTTGGAATTAGAAAAATGGGTGATGCTCTAAAAGTGGGGTTATTGGTTGACTTAGCTGGTATTGTTGCATCAATAGTCATTGTAACGATTGTATTTAGTTCAATGTAAAGTTACTATTAGTTAAGAAGATGCACCAGTCTGTGTGTCTTCTTTTTTTGTAGTGTTAAAATAGCCGTAAATTTGCTTATAATAGGTAAATATAGGTGTTGGAAGGTAAAATGAAATTAATATGAAATCTAGAATTTTATAAGAATGAAAAAAACATATGAGGTGGATGAAAATGGAACGTTTACAAAAAGTAATTGCACAAGCAGGAATAGCTTCAAGAAGAAAAGCTGAGGAACTTATTAGTGCCGGGCGAGTAACCGTAAATGGAGAGGTTGTAACAGAGTTAGGTACGAAAGTTACACCCAGAAAAGATAAAGTAGAAGTCGATGGAGTACCTCTAGATAAGGAAGAACCTATTTATTACATTATGTATAAACCGACAGGAGTAATTTCTAGTGTTAGCGATGATAAAGGTAGAAAAGTTGTTACTGATTTTTTAAGTAATCAGCATCGTGTTTTTCCGGTAGGCAGGTTAGACTATGATACTTCAGGTTTACTCTTACTAACAAACGATGGTGAATTTGCTAATCAACTTATGCACCCTAAATATAAAGTAGGCAAGATGTATGTAGCGAAAGTAAAAGGAATAGTTGAACGTGAAAAATTAAAGCTCTTAGAGAAGGGCATCATGTTAGAAGATGGTAAAACTGCTCGTGCTAGAGTTAAATTTGTTTCTGGTAATACAGGTAATAAACAGCAAGAAACATCGATTATTGAAATCACCATCCATGAAGGAAAAAATCGTCAAGTTCGTCGCATGTTTGAAGCGATTGGTCACCCGGTCTTGAAGCTAAAGAGGGAAATGTATGGATCTTTAACGCTCAAGGGATTAGACCCTGGAGATGCAAGAGAGTTAACCCCACATGAACTGAAACAGTTACGAGAATTGGTCGACAAAAATAAGCTAAAATAATTGTTAGTAATGTTACAACAGTGTTAGTATATTAAAGTAAAGAAATCAAAAGTATTGAGAGAAAACAAAGTGTGACAAATAGGTACAATAATCACCACTAAAGAGAATAGTATTGGAGAGTGGAAGATGAAAAATAGACGTTTTATTACCCGTCTTCTAGTATTAGTTGGCATATCTATTACCTTAGGTTATACGTTTTATACAATTTTCACAGATCAAAAAGATGTTGTAGTTGTTGGCGAGTTAGCACCTAACTTTGTCTTAAAGGATTTAGATGGTAATGAAATTGAATTGAAGGATTTAAGGGGAAAAGGTGTATTTCTAAACTTTTGGGCTACTTATTGTCCACCTTGTATCGATGAAATGCCATATATGGAAAATAGCTATCAAAAATATCAAGACGAAGGAATTGAAATTCTCGCCGTAAACGTCGATGAACAAAGAATTCGGATTGAAAAGTTTATTAATAGTATGAGTCTCACCTATCCAATCTTATTAGACCCTGGATCACAAGTAAATCAGCTTTACGGAATCAGAGCTCTTCCAGTGACTTTTTTAATTGACGAACATGGCATTGTCATCGAAAGAAGAATCGGTGGACTAACACAAAAAATGGTAGATGATTATTTAAAACAGATTGTTCCGAGTTCTAAATGAGGTGTTAATATATGGAGAAAGTTAAATGTGAATGTGGGCACGTAAATCCATACGGGACTGTCATCTGTGAATCTTGTGGCAAGCCCTTTTATGAAGAAGAAAAAGGCTTGTTAAACATGCGTTATGAAGGTGTTGCCAGACGTTCACAAACATACAATAAATCAATTGTCGATAAAATATGGAATTTCTTTTCAAGCGTAAAAGTAGGGATCTGGATCATCGTTATCACTCTGCTAGCATCAAGTGTGGGTACAATTTTTCCTCAACGCCAGTTTATTCCGCCAGGCTCAATCCCAAGTGTTTTCTATGAACAAGAGTACGGAATATTAGGAAAGCTATATTTTTCTTTTGGTCTCCATGATTTATATAACTCTTGGTGGTATATGTTGCTCATCGCATCCCTTGGTGTGTCACTTATTATATGCAGCTTAGACCGAATAGTACCACTTTATCGAGCTCTAAAAACACAACGAGTGACTCGTCATGAAAGTTTTTTAAAAAGACAAAGAGTTCATGGAGTTTCTAAAGTCGACAACATCGATCAAACAATTAATGAAGCAAAAAAAGCCTTACTAAGAAAAAAATATAGAATTTATGAAGAAGACGGGAACCTGGTTGCTGAAAAAGGCCGTTTTTCTAGGTGGGGTCCATATGTGAATCATATTGGCTTAATTATTTTTTTAATCGGCTGTATGTTTCGTTTTTTCCCAGGTATGTATGTTGATGAAAATATTTGGGTTAGGGAAGGTGAAACCGTTGTTATCAGCGGAACAGAAGGGGAATACTTTATAAGGAATGATCAGTTTATTGTTGAGTTGTATGATGAGACTGATGAAATATTCGCAGACGCTTTAATACGAGCAGGCAGTCCAGTAGTTAAGAACTATCAAACAACTGCGACTTTATTTGAAAGAGTAGATGATGGAATCGTTGGAATGGAACCAGTGCTTGAAGAAATAGATACGCATGAAATTCGTGTTAATGATCCATTTAAGTTTAGTGGCTATGCTCTTTATCAATTTGCCTTTAAGCAAAATGAAATTAGTCAAATGAGCTTTGAGTTAGAAGAACTTGCAACTGGTGAAAGAGGTGGGAGAATTGATATTTCAACTTATGATCCAGAATCAAGCTACGACCTAGGAGATGGACATAAGGTTGAGATCGTTGAATATTTTCCAGACTTTCATTTTGATGAAAATAGAATTCCGGCATCGAAGTCGCGAATACCTAATAACCCAGCGTTTATTTTTAATATCATTACTCCGGAAAATGAATCTGGAGAAATAGCATTTGTGGGCATCCAAATAAATGAAGATATCAATGGTGAAAATAATTTCCGACTGAGGTTTGTAGATGTTGATGTGAACCATATTAGTAATTTAGTTGTCCGTAAAGATCACACGTTAGGAATTTTAATTGTTGGTGGAATTATTTTTATGATTGGATTAACTCAAGGAATGTACTGGACACATCGACGAATTTGGCTACAAAAAATTAATGATGATCTTTGGGTATCAGCACATACGAATAAAAATTGGTATGGATTAAAAAAAGATATCGAATTTATTGTTCAAACAACTGAATTAAAAATGCCAATTGATAAAATTGAAGAAGAAGAAGAAAAAGAAAAAGAAAAAGAAGAAAAAGAAGAAAAAGAAGAAAAAGAAGAAAAAGAAGAAAAAGAAGAAAAAAATAAAGATATAGAAAAAGAAAAAGGGAATTAACAATAGGGGGGCCAACAAGTGATTCAGTTAAGCAGTAATTTATTATTAGCAGCTTTTTTCCTTTATTTTCTATCAACAATCCTTTTTGCTGTATCAGTGACGGGGAAAAAATTTAAAAATAAAGCAGGCGAAGAAAAAAATAGAGCTGGTCTTTTAGGTTATATTTCTTCAGTTTTTGCTTTATTAATGGCCTTAGGATATTTTGGGACAAGATGGTATGTTGGCGGGCATGCCCCGGTAAGTAATTTATTTGAATATACAACGTTTTTGGGAATTATGGTGTCACTTGCTTTTGTGATTATCTATCCAATCTACAAAACAAATGTATTAGGCTTGTTTTCAATGCCGTTTGTCATGTTAATTATTGCTTATGCTTCGATGTTTCCAAGTGAAGTTTCACCGTTAATTCCAGCTTTACAAAGCTATTGGCTCCACATTCATGTCATTACAACTGCATTAGGACAAGGAATTTTGGCAATTGGTTTTGTAGGGGGCTTGATTTATTTAATTCGTGTTTTAGATTTTAAAAAGAATGATAAACAAGTAAAAGCAATTGAATTTGTGTTGTACTCGATCATTAGTATTGTTGGCTTTATTTTAATCTCATCTTTATTTAGCTTTCTTAATTATGAAGCGCAGTTTGCTTATGTTAATGAAAAAGGAATAGAAACTGAAATGGTTTATCACATGCCTGCTCTTGTAGGACCAAATGAAAGTGTCTTACTTACAGAAGAACGGTTTGCACCACTAGTTAATATTCACCCTAATATTAAAAGTGCTGATTTAAACACAGTTATTTGGTCACTATTTACCGGATTAGTGCTTTACGGTTTGATTAGAATTGTGACAAGAAGAAAGGTTGGTCAATTACTGCAACCACTACTTAAGGGAGTTAGTCCCCAAGCAGCTGATGAAATAAGTTACCGTGCAATTGCGATTGGGTTCCCAATCTTCACGCTAGGCGGGATCATATTTGCAATGATTTGGGCGCAAATTGCCTGGACTCGTTTTTGGGCATGGGATCCAAAAGAAGTATGGGCACTGGTGACATTTCTCTTTTACGCCGCATATCTGCATCTACGCCTTTCTCGCGGTTGGCATGGGGAAAGATCAGCATGGCTTTGTGTGATTGGTTTTGCAATCATCATGTTTAACTTAATTTTCGTGAATTTAGTTATTGCAGGTCTACATTCTTACGCGTAAAGAAAAGCTAGGTTCTAGAGCTTCCAATGAGTGAAGCTTTAACGGCCTTGTTAGCTTCAAAAAAATAAAAACTTCGGTATCCTATTAGGAAACCGAAGTTTTTCAAACAGCCTTTGTTTACCATTTTACAAAAACAGTTTTTTTTTTGACAGAATTTATTTAGTTAGTAAGAGTTGTTATGTTAAGATGTATAATAATGTACTTTATTTTAAAAGAAATAATTTAAGCATGAAGTTTTCATCAAATAACGTTTAAAAATCTATTGTTTAATTAGTTGATAAACTATCGAATTCTTCATTATTAGCTATATTTTTGGTTTATTCAATTTATGCTTGAGGGGGATTTATACATGACAAAAGAAGCGAAAATCCTAGTAGTTGATGATGAGGAACGTATCCGTCGTCTCTTGAAAATGTATCTTGAAAGAGAAGAGTATGATGTGGACGATGCTGAAAATGGAGAAATAGCACTTAACATGGCTATTGAAAATAATTATGATTTAATATTGTTAGACGTGATGATGCCTGGAATGGACGGCATTGAAGTTTGTCAAGAGTTACGAAAAACAAAAGCGACCCCAGTTATCATGTTAACTGCTAAAGGTGAAGAAGCAAACCGTGTGCAGGGTTTTGAAGCTGGTACCGATGATTATATTGTTAAACCATTTAGCCCTAGAGAAGTTGTTTTGCGGGTCAAAGCTCTACTGAGAAGATCGTCTTCGACGAAGTTTTTACAAACAGAAACATCGACAAAAGACGTATTAGTTTTTCCTCATTTAACAATTGATAATGATGCACATCGAGTTACTGTTGATGACGATGAAATTGGTTTAACACCAAAAGAGTATGAATTACTTTATTATTTAGCACAATCTCCAGATAAAGTTTTTGCTAGAGAGAAGTTATTAAAAGACGTCTGGAATTATGAATTTTTTGGTGATTTAAGAACTGTGGACACACATATCAAACGACTTCGTGAAAAATTAAATCGTGTTTCTCCAGAAGCAGCAGTGATGATCTCTACTGTATGGGGTGTTGGGTACAAGTTTGAGGCAGTGAAAGAATAATGTTTTGGAGAAGTGTTGTTGGAAAGTTATGGTTTACAATTCTTTTGTTAGTATCGGTAGTGCTAACAATTCTTACAATTATGCTATTGCAATACTTTGGAAAATTTCACGCGGATCAAGCCCAAGAACAATTAACAGGCCATGCTCTTATGATTGCGTCAATATTAGAAGAATATGATACGGAAGAAGCTGCAATGGCTACGAGTAAAAAAATCATTGATCATTCCAATGCAAAATTGCTTTTATTGAAAAATGGAGATGAGTATTGGTATTATCCTGAAGAAGACAATATACCAGTTGAACTATTACAACGAGATCCAGAACTTTCAAGAGTAATCATTAATAATGAGATTGTGATTACTAGAGGTGATTTTCCATTGTACTTAAATGGTGAAGAAATTCATAATGAAGTACTTGTAGTCGGAGTTCCTCTTGACTTATCTGACGGTGAGAGTGGTACGTTATTTATCTATCAATATCTACAAGTAGTAGAGGAAGCTGCTGCACAAACAAAAAAAATCATCTTTCTAGCAGCAGGAATTGCGATTGTTTTGACGACGATTTTTGCCTTCTTCTTATCAACAAGAATTACAGCGCCACTTCGAAAAATGCGACTTGCTTCATTGGAAGTGGCTAAAGGAAATTTTGAGACGAAGGTCCCAATTCTAACTCGCGATGAAATAGGTTCATTAGCGATGGCATTTAACCGAATGGGCAGAGTCCTAAACACCAATTTAATGGCCTTAAATCAAGAAAAAGAACAGCTATCAAGAATATTAAGTAGTATGGCAGATGGGGTTATTACATTAGATAGAAGAGGGTCAATTATGGTCACAAACCCTCCTGCGGAGCAATTTATTCAAGCATGGTATTTCGAACAAAGCTTAAAAAATAATCTAATTACAAATGACTTACCAAAAGCAATTAAAAAACTTTTCCAACAAGTTGTTGCGCTAGAGAAAGAACAAATGACAGAAATTGATGTACAGGGTCGAACTTGGGTTATATTAATGACTCCTTTGTATGACGAAAATTTTATTCGTGGAGCGGTCGCTGTTTTGCGAGATATGACAGAAGAACGGTTACATGATAAGCTGCGAAAAGATTTTATTGCTAATGTTTCTCACGAACTTCGAACGCCGATTGCGATGCTTCAGGGATATAGTGAAGCAATTATTGATGGGGTTGCCGGTTCTGAAGAAGAGAAAATAGAGTTAGTCCAAATTATCTATGATGAATCGTTACGAATGGGCCGACTTGTAAATGAATTTCTTGATTTGGCTCGAATGGAAGCTGGGCATATGCAGTTAAATATTGAGTCTATTAATATTAGGGAATTTGCAAGGCGCGTTTTAAGGAAATTTCAAGGAGTGGCTAAAGATCTTAATATCGAATTGAGAGCAGAAATTTGGGAAGTTGAATCGAATATTATGGTTGATCCTGATCGGATTGAGCAAGTTTTAACCAATTTAATTGACAATGCGATCCGCCATACTAAGGATCAGGGATCAGTTACTCTAGCTATTTCACCGCTTAGAGAGGGACTTAAAATTGATATCCGTGATACTGGTGCAGGAATTCCCGAAGAAGACATACCATTTGTTTTTGAGCGATTTTATAAAGCTGATAAAGCACGAACTAGAGGCAGAGCAGGTACAGGACTTGGTCTTGCAATTGTAAAAAATATTGTTGAAGCACATAACGGTCATCTTTCAGTTAGTAGTAAATTAGGAATTGGTACGACATTCTCATTTTTTATTCCTTTGAAAAATGAAGAATAAAAAACAGGAAAAATTCCCTAATGGAATTTTTCCTGTTTTTTTTTAGTTGGAAAGTTGGAAAGATGAAACTAATCACTAACCAACTTTTTTATCTGTCTTTATAAATTTCGCGCATAACATGGGCAAGTTCTGGAACGATTAGTTTTGTCATTGCTAGCTTCACAGCACCAGAAGAACCGGGCATAGAAAAAACAGCAGTTGCTCCGCGAACACCAGCGATTGCTCGGCTTAAAATAGCTGCTGGTCCAATGTCTTCAGCATAGCTTAAATAACGAAAGATTTCACCAAAACCAGGCATTTCTTTATCTAACATCCCTTTAACGGCTTCATATGTAGTATCTCTAAACGTAATCCCAGTACCCCCGTTTAATAATACGGTCTCAACTTCAGGGCGTTCAGATGCTTCACGGATCAAAGCTTGAATTTGTGTATATTCATCTTTGACAATCTGATAGTCAACGACATTGTAGTTCCCGTTCTCTTCTAATAGTTGTTTCATAAGTTGTCCGCTTTTATCTGTTTCTTCTGTTCTCGTATCTGAAACAGTAATAATCATACAATTGACAGTTTTTGGAGCTTCTTTACGATGCTCTTCAACACTCATGGGTAAAACCTCCTAAAATCTGATAAGTAACAATTAAATTATATCATAATTTGTAATTATCAGAAATAACACTGTTCAAGGCGGTTGTTTATTATGTATAATGAAAGACAAGTAAATCAATAGTTATCTTTAAGGTCACCTTACTTTGTTCTAAAGATAGGTGTTAAAAGGGAAGCTGGTGTAAGTCCAGTGCGGTCCCGCCACTGTAAACGCTTAAAGTGCTTGTTTGAAAAAAACAACGAGTGCTCAAATGTTTTAATATCCACTGTCAGTGTTGATGGGAAGGGAAAACATTTGTAATAATGCGTAAGTCAGGAGACCTACCTTAAAGAAGTTGTGTAACCTTCGAGGAAAAGGTGAGCAGTTATGTTCATCGTTGTTTATTAAAATGGCCATGCATATACCTGACTTCCAAAGTTCCCTTAGCGGGGGACTTTTTTCTATTTAGTAGAATGAATTTCATTCAGTAACGTTGATTTATAAAATATTCAATAAAAAAGGAGATTTTTTATGAAGAAATGGCTATTTATTTTCGTAATGATATTTTTAGCAACAAGTTTAACGGTGGGTTGTAACAGTACAGATGTAACAAATCAAGGGCTAACAGTTACTGACGCTCTTGGAAATGAAGTAACGGATGTTGAAAATCCAGAACGGATTATTTCACTTATTCCAAGTATAACGGAAACGATATTTGCCTTGGGTAAAGGAGATCAGCTAGTTGGTAGAACTGATTGGTGTAATTATCCCGAGCAAGTAACAGAGATTGCAAGTGTCGGCGATATGCAATTTGATGTTGAAAAGGTCTTATCGCTGAAGCCGGATTTAGTTTTATCACACGAGTCTAGTGCTTTTAGCTCGGAAGAAGGACTAGAGCAACTGAGAAATGCAGGAATTACAATAGTTGTAGTAAAAAATGATACTTCAATTAATGATGTTTTAGAAACCATTGAACTGATTGGTGAAGTTATTGGGACTCATGAAAAAGCAAAACAACTAACTGCTGAGATGAATGCTAGTTTTACAGCGATTAGTGAAAAAGTAGCTTCTATTTCTGAAGAAGATATGGTAACGGTTTGGGTAGAAGTTTCCCCGGCACCAGATATATTTACAACAGGTCAAGGTACCTTTATGCATGAAATGCTAGAACTAATCAATGCAAATAACTCTGCTGGTAATCTAGAAGGGTGGGTGGCATTTACCGAAGAAGACGCAGTTAGTTTAAACCCTGATGTGATTGTTACGACATATGGACACTATATAGAAAATGCAGCAGACCAAGTAAAAAGTCGTCAAGGCTGGAAAGAAGTTACTGCCGTAAAAAACGACCGTGTTTATGACATTCATTCCGATAAAGTTACGCGCTCAGGGCCTCGTTTAGCAGAAGGAGTAGAAGAACTTGCAGCGATTATTTATCCGCAAATTTTTGGGAAATAAAATACTCTTTGCATATGTGCTAGCAAGTATGGTGTTAGTCATTTCTATAGTAATGGGGATATCGGTAGGTAGTCTATCGATTCCCTTTTCAACAGTTGTAAAAGTTATTTTTAGTAGCTTATTCTATTTTCCATTACCGGTAGATGTTGATTCGATTTACGTATCGATTATCTTAGACATTAGGTTTCCTAGAGTGCTGCTTGCCATGCTTGTAGGGGCGTCGTTATCGTTAGCAGGAGCCGCATTTCAAGGATTTTTAAAAAATCCGTTAGCAGACCCGTATACGTTAGGAGTTTCTTCTGGAGCTGCTTTAGGTGCCGTAATTGTTTTATTTTTTGGAGTATCAATACCGTTCTTAGGTAAGCTGACATTGCCATTAGTGAGTATTTTTTCAGGTTTCGTTACGTTACTACTAGTGATCTCATTTGCAAAATCAATTAATCGTCAAATGGCAGTTGAAACAATTATTTTAACAGGAATTATTTTTAGTTCATTTTTAGGATCACTTATTTCCTTAATGATTGCCTTAACAGGCGATGAGTTGCGGCAAATTATTACATGGTTAATGGGAAGTGTCTCGATGCGTGGTTGGGAACACGTTATGCTACAAGCACCGTTCTTTTTGATAGGGTCAATCATTTTATTATTTAATAGTCGAGAATTAAATGCCTTAAGTTTCGGTGAAGAAACAGCCAAGCATCTTGGCGTAAATATTCAGCTTCGAAAAATGATGATTCTATTAGGGGCTTCTTTGTTAACAGGTTCCGCTGTCGCTGTTTCAGGGACGATTGGTTTTGTCGGCTTAGTGATTCCTCATTTAGTAAGGTTATTATGGGGAGCAGATCATAAACACCTTTTACCATTAGCGATGTTATTTGGCGGAGCATTTTTAATTTTAGCAGACCTTGTTGCAAGAACATTGATAGCGCCGACAGAACTACCGATTGGGGTCATTACAGCGTTAATTGGTGGACCGGTATTTGCGGTTATTCTATTTAAAACGAGCAGGAAATAGCAAGGAGGGGTATTCGATGATACTAGATGTCAATAATTTATCCGGGGGCTATAATGGGATTGAAATAGTCAGTAACATTTCATTTTCAGTTTCAAAAGGAGAAATTTTAGGGATTATTGGTCCGAATGGTAGTGGTAAAACGACATTATTAAAAATGATCAGTGGACTGCTCCCAATAAGTGCTGGTCAAATTCTTCTCAATGATCGGACGCTTGCTACTTACTCGTCAAAAGAACTTGCCCGGGAAATTGCCGTACTTCCGCAAAACTCTGAATCCTCATTTACATACAATGTGAAAGATATTGTTGCGCTAGGAAGGTACCCCCATCAAAAAGGTTTTTTTGATGTAACTAAAAATAAAGATCTTGAAATTGTTGCTGAAGCAATGAACCAAACGAAAGTTAGTAAATTTAGCGATCATTATTTTCATACATTAAGTGGCGGAGAACAACAAAGAGTTTTACTTGCACGTGCATTAGCCCAAGAGCCTAAATTATTACTTCTTGATGAACCAACAAATCATTTAGATATATCCTTTCAAATGGGCTTGTTAGATTCTCTAAGAGAGTGGACGAAGCAAAAATCACTAACCGTGGTAGCCATTTTACACGATCTAAATATGGCCAGTCTATATTGTGATCGAATCTTACTTTTGGATGAAGGTAAACAGATAGCTTTGGATAAACCAAATATCGTCATGGAAGAAAGACAATTGGAAAAAATTTATCAAACACCATTAAGGAGAAAACAACATCCAGTTGTCCCCAAACCGCTAATAACACTGCTTCCAAAAAATGGTCAAAGTGATCAACATGAACAACAAAAACTACTTACTAGGTTAACTGTATCGAAAACAGCTGAATTAATAGTCATTAAAAGTCCAGTTCAATTTAAAACGTTATCTTCAGCTGTATTAGGAGCTGGATTTAGCTGGGAGAAAACGTTTGTGAATAGACACGTCCATTTCGATTACTGCTGTGACAATGTCGAAGTTGAGTTTAAAGCTTTCTTAGAGGACAAAAATTTAGATGCTTCTGAAACGATCGGGATGATGACTGCAGCTAAGCTAGAAGACGCCTCATTTATCGAAAGAAATGAAACTGATTTTGATATATTTGTAGTAGTAACAGTCGGGATTTCTAATGCGATCGATGCCTCAAAAGCTTATTATCATCACGAGACGAACTCAGAGGTCGGAACGATTAATATCTTTATTTTTATTGAAGGAGATTTAAGTGAAGCGGCCTTCGTGCAAGCAATGATGACAGCAACAGAGGCAAAGGTGAAAGCGCTACATGATGAACAGGTAATAGATCAACTAACGGGGACGTTGGCAACTGGGACATCCACTGATAGCTTGTTGATTGCGGCGACTCAGACAGGAACTGTTTTACCGTATGCCGGTACCGTTACGCCACTTGGAAAAACAATTGGACTTGTCATATACGAAGCAACGGTGACAGCGATCCGCCGCAATAAAAAGAGATTGGCTTCCCAATTATGATTGAAACTCATCTGCTAGCCTTAACATTAGCTTTTCTAATCGATTTACTAATCGGTGATCCTAAATCGCTCCCTCATCCTGTTAGGGGAATGGGTAACGTAATTGCATTACTGGAGAAAAAACTCAATTACGGTTCCAATCGAAAGCTAAAAGGAACTGTATTTTTGTTAGTCTATTTACTGTTAATTGCAGTTGTTGTCATCGTAGTTTTAGTACTAGCATATCAGCTGAACTTTATACTCGGTATCGCTGTTGAAGCTTGGATTATTTCAACGACAATAGCGACGAAAGGTTTAAAAGATGCAGCAATTCAAGTGTATTTGCCTTTAAAGGAAAATGATTTTGTAACAGCAAGACAAAACTTAGCAATGATCGTGGGCAGAGATACTGAAAGACTAAATGAGGAAGAAATTGTTCGCGGTGCTGTTGAGACTGTCGCCGAAAATACGAGCGATGGGGTTACCGCACCTCTATTTTACGCTTTGCTCGGTGGCGGGTTTTTGGCGATACTTTACCGAGCTGTTAACACCTCTGACTCAATGGTTGGCTACACAAATGATCGTTATAAACAGTTCGGATTTGCAGCAGCGAAACTTGATGATCTTTTAAATTTTCTACCGAGCCGATTGTCAGCATTTGTAATGTTGCTCGTTAATCGTCCGCTTGGAAATAGAAAAAGAAGTGAATGTTTCACGGTTTTATTTCGGGATGCAAAAAAACATCCAAGTCCAAATAGTGGTTGGTTAGAAGCGGCGATGGCGAGCCTTTTGCTCGTTCAACTAGGTGGCATAAATACATATAAAGGAATTAAATCGCATAGGGCAAAAATGGGAGATCCGCTGATGCCATTACAACGTGATCATCTCATCATTTGCAATCAATTTATGGTAAAAACGTGCTTTGGCTTTTTACTTATGTTGTGGTTAATTGGAGGTGTTTTTTATGTTATTACCAAGTCATGGAGCTAATCCTGAAAAGTTAACAGAACTATTACAGCTCCCGTTACGAGCGGATGCAATTGATTTTAGTGTTAATACAGCGCCATTTCCGCTCCAAGCTAAAATTACTGCTAATTGGTCAGAGTATCTAGAGACAATTACAAAGTATCCAGACCCCTTGTCAGGGCAGTTAAAAGAAATAATCGCTCGTAAAGAAAAGCTTACTACGTCTGAAATTTTAGTCGGTAACGGTGCTGCACAGTTAATTTTTTTAATTGCGATGTTTTTTGCGGAAAAACGAGTCGTCATTGTCGAGCCAACCTTTTCTGAATATCGAGATGCCTGTAAAATATTTTCGTGTCACGTGGAGGCGCACCATTTACAAAAACCATGGCAACTTAATATAGAAAATTTAATTAATACTTGTAAAAATAACGATCTGCTTTTTATCTGTAATCCGAATAACCCAACTGGAGTAGCTTATTCAGCTCAGGAACTTGAATTTTTGATTGCCAGAGTAGCTGAATTGGGAGTTACTGTCGTCGTTGATGAAGCATTTTACGACTTTAAACTTGACGGAGCAACCGTGATTCAATTAGTCAGTAAATATCCGAATTTAGTTGTGTTACGATCACTTACAAAAATGTATGGAATTGCCGGAATTCGTTTAGGTTACTTAGCGGCAAATCCAACATTCATAAAAAATATAAGTCCCTTTCAAAATCCTTGGAGTGTCAATGGCCTCGCCCAAAAACTAGGCATTGAGTGCTTAGAAGATACCGCTTATGTAAAAAAAATTCAAGAATTTGTTGCACAAGAGCGACAGCGGATTTTCCCGATTTTAGAAAGTTACGATTATGAAATATCTAAGTCAGAAGTGAATTTTTACCTTTTAAAAGAAAAAAACAAGCAGGAAGATTGTTTGCCGCTGATTAAATACTTGATTAAGCGTGGGATTATCCCGCGGCATACATATAATTTCCCTTTCCTAGATGGTACTTACCTGCGATTAGCAATCAAAACCAAGAGAGAAAACAATCAGCTTCTGACAGCTTTACAAGGCTGGAAAAGCCAATGTTAATTTTTATTAGTGGCGGCGTCAGAAGTGGGAAAAGTTCTTTTGCTGAAAAACTTGCTTATTCTCTAGTAACTCCGAGCCAAGCCAAGCTTATTTACGTAGCAACAAGTCTTGGTGGCGATCATGAGATGCAAATGCGGATTGAAAGACATCAGATTGACCGGATCAACAGTGGTTACCTATGGGAAACGAGAGAGCAACCTGTCAATTTAGAGAAATTGTTACCATTTTTTGCAAACGATCAGATCGTGCTTATTGATTGCTTAACAATACTTGTCGCTAACGAATTATTTTCAGAACTCGGCAAGTGGGATGATCCTTTCTATGTACAGGGAATATATACGAGAATCGTCAATTTCATAGATGAAATTGGACGGCGAGGTATCGTAACAATGATCGTTTCTAATGAATTGTTTAACGACAGCATTGATTACGACGAGGCGACACTAATCTATTTGAAATTAGTGGCTCAGCTACATCAAATGCTTGTCAAAAAAGCCAGTTCTGCGTATTTGGTTGAAGTTGGTATTCCGCTTCAGATGAAAGGGTGTGAATAAATGAAAGGAATCATGCTTCAAGGTACAAGTTCAGATGTCGGAAAAAGTGTTCTTTGTACAGCACTCTGTAAATTATTTTCAGAGCGTGGACTGAAGGTTGCCCCGTTTAAATCACAAAACATGTCAAATAATTCTTATGTAACATTCGATGGTAAAGAAATTGGTCGAGCACAAGGGGTTCAAGCAGAAGCTGCTAAAGTGGAAGCGAGCGTTTACATGAATCCAATTTTACTTAAGCCTAAAAACGATTGTACATCTGAGGTGATCAGATTTGGAATACCATACCAATCTTTATCTGGTAAAGAATATCGCCAGCAATTTTACGAGCTGGGTTTAGAAGCAATTGATGAGTCTGTGAAGAAATTATCCCAACAATTCGACTATTTAGTCGTCGAAGGAGCAGGTAGTCCAGTTGAAATCAATTTAAATGACCGTGAAATCGTTAATATGAAAGTCGCCGAAATATTAGATCTCCCTGTTATTCTTGTCGCTGATATTGACCGTGGTGGCGTATTTGCAAGTATTGTTGGTACGCTACAACTCCTCACTCCTCGGCAACGAAAACGCGTTGTTGGCGTTATTGTAAACAAATTCCGCGGTGACATATCGCTGTTTGAAAGCGGTGTGGAATGGTTAGAAAATTATACAGGAAAGCCAATTTTGGGTGTGATTCCGTTTATGAATAATCTTGCGATTGAGGCAGAAGACAGTTTAGCAATTCCTACTTTTGCGACGAAGCAAAAGAGAGACCTTGATTTGGCAGTTATCAAGCTACCATATGTATCAAACTTCACTGATCTCGAACCTTTGCGTTTTGAAGAAGACGTCTCACTGCGTTTTGTTGGGCACGCTGATGAACTAGGCAATCCTGATGCAGTTATTATCCCTGGAACTAAGAGTACAATTAACGATTTGAAATTCCTGAAAACTCAGGGGTTAGATGAGTCGCTATATCGATACGTTAGTAATGGCGGTAGACTGATTGGGATTTGTGGCGGCTATCAAATGATGGGTCAAGAGATTACTGACAAAGCAGGAACAGATACCGGAATGGTTGGTAAAAAAGAATCTGGACTCAAGCTTTTCCCCCTTGTAACATTTTTTGAAAAAGAAAAACAAGTAAAACGGAGTCAAGGTTTTATTGTCATAAATGAGCAAAAAAAAATTGCCATTGAAGGCTTCGAGATTCACCTTGGTCAAACGAAACTACTACCGACTGAAACCGATTCATTTACAAGTTTTATTGAAGTAAATGATCATCAAAAAGAAGGTATGACTAGCAAAGATGGCAAAGTAATTGGCACTTATTTTCATAACCTCTTCCATAATGATCAGTGGCGCCATCACTGGTTAAATGAAATCCGCATAGAAAAACGGCTTGAACAAAAACAGTTTGATGCTAATTTAGCTTATGAAGACAAAAAGCAGCTTGCATATCAAGAGCTTGGAAGTTTTGTGGAGCAGCATTTAGATATAAGTGAAATTATCAGGATAGTAGATGAATGGGGCACGCGATGAAACCAATAGCTCTTTTAAAAGTAGCGTTTGAGGGACTGATCTTCGCTTTTCAATTATTAACGATTGTGCCAATCACCAAGCAAATTCCTTATCAGCAAAGGCAAGTACGAATTTCAGTACTTAGCTATCCAATTGTTGGATTGTTTTTAGGAGTAATCTTGTATGGCCTGCTGATCATGCTTACGCAAATGACAACGGTTTCGTTTCTAATCATTGCCTTATTAATCGTAACGATCAGTATCGTTTATACAGGTGGCCTTCATTTAGATGGCTGGATGGATTGTAGTGATGCTTTTTTTTCTTATCGCGATCAAGAGAAAAAACTAGAAATTATGAAGGACTCACGAATTGGGGCGTTTGCGGCTTTATCCTTGTTGTTGTTACTAGCTTGGAAGGTTGTCCTTGTTTATGAAGTAATTACTCTATTTGCAGTAGAGTATTATCTAGTAATTATTTTGATCCCATTTCTTTCTCGTATCGCCATGGGTTTGAAACTTTATTTTGGTAAGCTAGCGAGGAATAAAGGAATGGCTTGGTCAATACGAAAATTTCTAGTAAAAAAAGACAGCATTGTTTATGGGCTTTTCTTAACTATTTTGATGATACTGGTAGCTTTGTTTTTTCAGCATCTGTTAGTCGTTGTAGTTTTATTAATATTTAGTAATTTTGGCTATCTTATTGTATCAAGCTTATTTGATAAAAAGCATTTCGGAGGGATCAGCGGAGATACGTTAGGAGCTAGTGTAGAAGGAGGTGAATTGTGGTTATGGATGACATTGTATCTGTTACTCTCCTTCGCCATGGGATAACAAAGGAAAATCAACAACGACGTTATATCGGCTGGACAGACCCAGATCTTGAAGATAGTGCGATAACAATTTTGAAAACAAGCCAGTTACCGGCTCACTTTGATGTTATTTACGCAAGTGACTTAAAGCGCTGCACGCAAACAGCTAACTATTATGCTCCTAACGAGACTGTCATTAAAGATGAACGATTACGGGAACTGCATTTTGGTTTCTGGGAAGGAAAAACGTATGAGGATCTAAAAACAATTAAGCTGTACCGAGATTGGATTGACTCGCCTTTTGAAATCAGTCCACCTTCTGGGGAATCGTATTTCGAACTGAAGGCAAGAGTGCTTGACGTGTGGCAAACGATCATCACTAGCTTAATTGAAAAACAGGCTAACGATATTCTTATTGTTAGCCATGGCGGACCGATTCGGCTTTTATTAACTCTTTTTGCAGATACTGATCCTAAAAAAGAGTGGTGGGATTGGCCTGTAAAACATCTTAGTGGTTATAGGTTGTTTTGGCCACGAGCAGTGCTTTTGAAAGGAGGGCCAAGATGCATTTCGTCACAGGTGGAGCCTTTCATGGTAAAAAACAATGGGTAATTGATCACTATCAGATTAATGATTATCAAATAAATGAAACTACAAACTATTTGTGGTTTAATGGTTACAAATCAGCAAATAAGTATTTTCAAGTAATGATTGAGCTTGAAAATAAGCAGTTACTTGTTATTGAAGCAGTTAACGAAGTCATTTTCGAAATGCTTAAATCTGAAGCCAGTTTTCCTGCTTTTGAAAACTGGCTTCAGGAAATTTTAACATGGGAACAAAATGGAGTAGAGCGGCAAGTTGTTTTTATTGGAACAGATGTTGGCAAAGGAATTGTGCCAATTGAAAAAGAACAACGCTTAATAAGAGATGAAGTTGGCAGGTGCTTTCAGCTGCTTGCAAAAAAAGCAACGAATGTTTCACTAATATGGTATGGATTACAGCAATCACTAAAATAATAGGGGGCGTTTTTGATGAAATTGTATACAAGAACAGGTGATGAAGGAAAGACAAGTGTCATTGGCGGAAGATTGGATAAGGATCATGTCCGAGTCGAAGCTTATGGAACCATTGATGAAGCAAATTGTTTTGTAGGTGTTGCAGCAACTCAACTTGATCAAAAATTATTTCCAGACATTTTAGCAGAACTAGAAAAAATTCAACATGAACTCTTTGATTGTGGTGGAGATTTAGCGATGATCTCTACTAAATACCCGTATAAAGCTACTGAAGAGATGATTACGTTTTTAGAGAATCGGATCGATGAGTATATTGTCGAGGCTCCTGAGTTAGAAAAATTTATATTGCCAGGTGGAACACCAGCAGCCGCAACGATTCACGTTTGTCGAACAGTTACTCGCCGAGCCGAGAGGCTGGTAGTTCAGTTGCAAAAAATTGATACAACGAACCCAATTGTCTTAAAATACATTAATCGTTTATCAGACTATTTCTTTGCAATTGGCAGAGTCATTAATCACCGCAACGGCGTCAAAGATGTTGAATACGAGCGCAGCGCAATAGTGTTCCGTGATGGAAAGAGAAAAGAAGATGAGTAGATAGTAGTGAAAGCGGGAGTTCAAAGAAAGGATCAGAGCTTTTAAAAAGCTCTGATCCTTTTTTTATTTATCTGATTTTCCAGATCAATTGCAAAGGTAAATTAAATCTGTAAAGTTAAATTTAATGAATAAATGAATAATTTTGACTCGTTTAGGAAAATCTTTTAACGTTTCACTAAAATAATAATTTTAAAAATAGGATTGATAAAACGAGGAAATTAGTTTATAAGTCATTTGCAAATTTTAAGGTAAAGTATAAGCAAAACTAAATTTTGGTAGTTGGAGTCAGTGGCCAAGCTAAACTTTCTTTATTAATTTGTAATTTATTTACTAAATTTTTCATAGGATAGGGTTGTAGGGGATTTTTCAACAAGAAAGAAAGTATAAAGTTTTCGTGTCTGTCTAGCTTCAAGACACATCCTTGAGTTACTTCATAGCTGGTTTTGCGACGAGTAACCGCAGGAGCAGTCGCCATCAGCTCGATCGCTTTTCTTATATGTTAGGAGGATTGTATGATTGACTATATTAGAAGGTTTTTGATTGTATTGGCTGTTGCATTCGCGATCGGTATTTTATTTTTAGGTGCGACAGCGGCGTCAGCTAAATCAGAAACAGCATTCGAATTAACAAATTTTATTTGGCCTACAGTGGGCTTAGTAACAGATACGTTTGGCACTAGAGATGGTAAGCATTATGGAATTGACATTGCGGCATCACAAGGGTCAAAAGTAGTTTCAATAAGTAATGGGATAGTAACGAAATCCTATTACTCAAATACATACGGAAACGTCGTCTTCATTGAGCATAGTAATGGTTATCAAACGGTTTCCGCTCATTTACATGAGCGGAACGTTCAAGAAGGCGATTTTGTTTACCAAGGTCAAAAAATTGGTATTGTTGGGAATACGGGAAGATCATCGGGAAATCATTTGCATTTTGAAGTTCATGATGGGGCCTGGACGACAGTAAAACAAAATGCATTTGATCCATTTCTGGCGATCGGAAAAAACAATGACACTTTTTTTGTTTTGGATTCGGACAAGCTTGTTGTTAATCAACAATTGAAAGTAGTTCCTCGCGTCGAGTATATCGTCAAACGTGGTGATACACTTTCAGGTATCGCGGAACAATCTGGGAGCTCTGTAGCAAAAATTAAAAAGATTAATGGTTTAAAAGGCGATATCATTCAAACCGGTACGGTCTTAAAAGTTCACCAATAAATAGTGAAAAATAAAACCTAGCTGAAAAGACCTTACTTTGTATAAGAAGGTCTTTTTTAGCTACGATACCCGGATTTTTTGATTTTGTGCTATGAAAGTCTTTTGCTTCACTATCATAAGAGTAACAGTTATAATAGTAGCAATAGTTTGTTTTATGAAATGAGAGGAGATTTTTATGCTTACAGATTACCATAATCATCTTGAAAGAGGAACGTTAACGTTAGACTATTTAAAGAGATTCACAGATCAAGCACAAGCAAAAGGAATTGAACATTTTGGTATTTCAGAACATGCCTATCATTTTTACCAAACAAAAGACATCTTAAGTAACCCATGGGTCAATGAGCGGCGGTTTTATGATATGGAAGATTATCGACAATTATTTCAGAAAGCATGGGATGCTAATATCGACGTGAAAATGTCGATTGAAATGGATTATACACCAGGAAAACATAAAGAAATGGAATCGTTTATAAAAGGGTATGATTTTGACTATGTGATTGGTTCAATTCATTGGGTAGGCGATTTCGGGATTGATTTGGGTGAGTATAAGCACGAGTGGGAACATCGTGATTTAAAGGAAACTTATCGAAAATATTTTGATCAAGTTGTTACTTTAGCTGAATCAAATTTATTTGATATTGTCGGGCACTTAGACTTGGTAAAAATATTTAACTATGTCCCGACTGATGAAGAGTTTTTACTTGAACAATATGAGCGAGCGACAACAGCCTTGGCAAATTCTAAAACATGTGTAGAAATTAGTACTGCGGGCTTACGAAAGCCAGTAGGTAAGCTTTACCCAGATCCGAAATTACTAAAGTTATGTTATCAGAAAGGGATTCCGATCGTTTTATCCTCAGATGCCCATATTTCTGGAGATGTCGGAAAAGATTTTGACCAAGCGATCGAATTAGCGCGTAGTGTCGGTTATAGCTCTTTAATGACTTTCCAAAAAGGCGTCCGAAAAGAAGTTTCTCTAGGTTAAAAATCTATTAGGTTGAATGAACTTCATAATACCAATAAACTAGCCTAGTGGCGCAGAAACTGCAGTATGGGATTCATTCGTTAGAAAATCAAAAAAAACGCTACGGATTAGCGTTTTTTTTGCGTTCTATCTAGCTTCAGCGTCTTGTCACAGTTGACCAAGGTACATGAACTTTCTTACATGAGCTCTATTTTATCTACATATAAAATTTCAGCAGATGTAGTTAACTCGGCGAGAACATCATCAGGTAAAGGCTTATCAATAGAAAGCATCATTAACGCTTTACCACCTTCTTCTCTTCGTGCTACTTGCATAGAGGCAATATTAATATCGTGTTTTCCTAATAATTGACCAGTATTTCCGATTACACCTGGTACATCACAGTGCACTATATAAACTAAATGACCGCTTGGAGCAAAGTCTACTTTAAAGTCATTGATTCGAATAATTCTTGGTCCATATTCCTTAACAAAAGTTCCTTTTAAATTAAACGAACGCTTTTCGCCATGGACAGTTGCAGAAATGACGTTTGAGTAACCGACAGAACTCGAAAGCAGTTTTTCTCCATAGGTGATTCCACGCTCCTTCGCAATAAAGGGAGCATTGACGTCATTAACTGGTGCATCCACACGTGGCTGTAAGAAGCCAGCAATCAAACTTCTTGTTGTAATCGATGTTTCAAGTGTTGTTACTTCTCCCCCATAAGAAACTTCAATTTCTTTCACTGGGGTTTTCATGCATTGCGACAAAATTGATCCCATAGACTTTGCAAGGTCATAGTATGGTTGAATTTTTTTATAGACATCCTTTGATAGTGTAGGTAAATTAATCGAGTTTACAACGGGCTTTCCTTCAAAGTAATTTAACACCTCTTCTGCTACTTGGGAAGCGACGTTCAATTGTGCTTCGATTGTTGAAGCGGCAATATGGGGCGTTGCAACTACTTGTTCAAAGTCAAGGAGGCGGATGTTCGTTGCTGGTTCTTCGACAAAAACGTCAAGAGCGGCGCCGGCAATATGTCCAGTTTCTAGGAAATGAATTAATGCCTCTTCATCAATAATTCCCCCGCGGGCACAGTTAATTAAAAACACACCTTTTTTTGTTTTTGAAATGGTTTTATGATTTAATAAACCTTTTGTTTCTTTTGTTAGAGGTGTATGAACCGTAATAATGTCCGCTTGTTGTAACACTTCATCTAATGTTGAGTTTGTAACTCCAAATTTATCGGCACGTTCTTTCGTTAAAAATGGATCGAATACCAAAACTGACATTTGGAATGCTTTTGCACGTTTGGCGATTTCAGAACCAATTCGTCCGAAACCGACGATGCCTAATTTTTTACCAAAGAGTTCGGTCCCTTGAAATTTCTTCCGAGCCCACTCACCATTTTTTGTTGATGCATTAGCTTGAGGAATTTTTCTTAGTAAGGCTGCCATCATCGCAAATGAGTGTTCAGCAGTTGATATTGTATTTCCATCTGGGGCATTGACGACAATAACCCCTTTTTTTGTAGCCGCTTGAATGTCAACGTTATCGACACCAACACCAGCTCTTGCGATGATCTTTAAGTTTGGCATTTTGTCTAGTAATTCAGCAGTAACACTTGTCGCACTTCTAATTAATAAAGCATCAACATGCTCTAATTCAGCATCTGCTTCTTCGATCGTTTTTTGGAGACAAACAACTTTATCGCTATTTAATAACGGCAGTAAGCCTTCTTCACTCATTGAATCAGATACCAATACAGTGAAAGTTTTTACTTCCTGTTTTAACTGACTTTCTTTTGTAGGATTACCCAATTTTTCCACTCCTTTTTTTTGATTTAAAGTAATAGCTTTTCATTAAAAGTAATATAGTATGTTTCTTTAAAAATAAAAACCCCCAACCAAAAAGGGATCCCCTTCCGTGAGGAGCGGAAATTATCGTGTTGCCACCCTCGTAGGTGAATAGCGTCTTTCCATTAAGATAACGGTTAAAAAATAAACACATTACTTTAGAAAAACAAAAAACATATTTGAATTCGCCTATGCATAAAAATTAGTTCAAGGTATTAATGTAGAAGTCTTTGAAAAAATGATCAATACTATTTCTCATTAGCCACTTGTTTCTGAAAAAAAATTCATTTTAGCTCTTCACCATTATTTATTATAAAAGTCTTAATTATCTGATAATTTAGCACATTAAATTATTAATGTCAATTACGAATCAATTTCATTCACGTAAAGTGAAATAATTTACTATTTCAGCTTTCGTACAAATTTCATAAGGGGGAAGGGCTTTGCAAACCTATTTAGTAAAAGAAGGAGACACAATTCATAAAGTTGCTCAGTTTTTTCAAATTAGAACTTTTGACTTACTTTATCATAATCAAAAACTTGAAAGCGAAATTGACTACATCTATCCGGACGAGAAACTTGTAATTCCGGCACCATTTAAAGTTTCTAGTCAAAATGGTTGTCCTTATGAGTGCAAGGCTGAATATGGTCCAACCGATCTTGAAGAAGATGTGAAAAAACTTAGAAAACATTATTCTTCTATTTTATCAATTCGAAAAATCGGTTATTCGGTAATGGGAAAGCCAATTTATGCATTTGTAATTGGAAAGGGTAAAAAAGAGATTTTTTATTCTGGAGGCTGGCACGCAAATGAGTGGATGACCTCGAAATTTTTAGTCGTTTTTTTGAAAGAGCTATTGCAACATTATCAATCGAATTTCCCTTTTTTTCACTACCAAGTTGCAAAAATTTTTGAAGAAGTTACCTTATATATTGTACCGATGGTTAACCCAGATGGAATCGAATTAGTTCAACAAGGTATTTATCAAGAGCACCCTTTTTATAAGTTTGTCACTCGCGTTAACAAAGGGGCTAGCCGTTTTGAACATTGGTCAAGCAATATAAGAGGAGTAGATTTAAATCACCAATGGCCAGCGGGGTGGGATATCGAGGCGAAAGAAAGTCCTCAAGTGCCATGGCCAAGACATTACAGTGGTCGCACGCCATTAACTGAACCTGAAGTAAAAGCGATTTATCATTTGACAAAACGACAAAATTTTAGCCATGTTTTAGCGTTTCATTCCCAAGGTCAAGTAATTTATTGGGGATACAAAAACCTTGAGCCTTCCAAAAGTAAAGACATGGTCGAGCGTTTATCACTAGTTAGTTCATATGAACCGATCAGAACGGCAGATAGTAATGGCGGCTATAAAGATTGGTTTATTCAAGAAACTGGCAGACCTGGATTTACCATTGAGGTTGGTATAGGTACGAATCCATTGCCTTTTTCGGCGTTTCCAGAAATATGGTCAAACAATAGTTTACTTACTTTGGAAGGACTATTACTTTAGCCTTGTGATTGAGATCGTCTAAACCCTTGCTGTCAAAGGGTTTTTTTGTTTATTATCTGTATTTTTGAATGAATTTCATAATCTAGAATCTGCGTCACTAGGTAGAGTTATGTGGATTGTTTTTGGTATTATGAAATTCATTCTATTTAATGAATTTCATTCTATTAGATATTATTTGAAAGTTTTTGATTTTATAGGTACAATTTAAATAGTTTAGGTCATCGGATGACTTGACTACTATCTAAAATCTGCTTTTTAATAAAAAATAGAAAGTATAAAAGTGATAGATGAAGGGAGTTTGGAACGTGATTAAAAAAGTAAAACCAAAAAAAATATATGAAATAGTTGCTGAAGAGTTAACGGCAATGATAAAGGGCGGAGAAGTAAAGCCTGGTGATCGTCTTTCATCTGTACAACAATTAGCCGAAGACTTTAATGTCGGACGGTCGGCAATAAGAGAAGCTCTTAGTGCTTTGAACGCGATGGGATATATTGAAATTCGCCAAGGTGAAGGAACTTTTGTAAAAAAAGTTGATTTTGATGCAGCTAACCAAATGGTGTCACAAATATTGCAAAAAGAGGATATTCGCCAATTATTTGATATCCGTAAGTTTAACGAAACAGGTGCAGCATCTCTAGCCGCTGAAAACCGCACGGCTGAAGACATCGTTATTTTAGAAGATATCTTAAGCAAGATGAAAAAGTATGAAAAAGATGGTGATTTAGGGGAAAAGCAGGATATTAAATTTCACATGGCAATTGTCAAAGCCACAAAAAACGAAATGCTGTACCGATTAATGACAACGGTTTCAGAAAAAATGCAAGAATCAATGCGTGAAGCAAGACAGTTATTTCTTTATTCTAATGAGGAAAAAATGAAACAATTGTATGATGAGCATTACGCTATTTTCTTAGCGATAAAAAATAAAGATTCAAAATTAGCGTATCAAAAAATGCTCGAACACATTGTTGGTGTTGAAGTCGAGCTTTTTATTAAGCATTAATAAATGTGTGGTTTAGATGAAACATAGTAAGGAGCAGATGTAGAATGAAGGATTGGCTAGTATTACTAAAAAAAATGGACTTTTTTGAGGGGTTAACTTTAGAGGAGATTAGTCCGCTTTTAGATCAAGCTATTGAAAAAAAATTCGAAGATAAAGAAATATTGTTTTCGGAAGGTGATGAGCGAAGCTACTTATATGTATTAAGGAAAGGTACAGTTATGATCAGTAAATTAAGTGAGGACGGAGAAGAATCACTTATCAATATATTAACGAGCGGAGAAATTTTCCCTCATACCGGTTTTTTTGATGTCAGACCTTATCCTGGAACGGCAACAACGAAAAAACAAGCAGAAGTATTAATGATCCCGATCATTGCTTTTGAACGTTTTGTAGAGACCCACCCCCGTTTATCATTTCGAATTATTAAAGTAATGAGTAAAAGGATTTACTCATTACAGCAAAAATTAAATGAAATGCTTTCTTTAAACGTTGAGGAACGACTACTTTCTTCTTTAAGACAACTTAATAATTTATCAAAAGCAGATAGTGTCCACTTAACTCATCAAGAGTTAGGAAACATAATCGGTGCATCAAGGGAAACAGTTACGAGGCAGCTAAAAAAACTTGAGCTGCAAGGCAAAGTCAAAGTGAAAAAAGATCATATTTTATTGTTGGAAGACTGAAAAAAATAAGCCGTCACTCGAAAGTGGCGGCTTATTTTTATATTAATTTAGTCAAATTTTAAAGCGTCGCCATCAAATGGCTCATCAGCAATTTTAATTGAATCTGTTGGACAGCCTTCAGAACCGTCTGCCATATCATCGTATAAATTTTCCGGAACCTCAGCAGTCCCTTTGTTGTCATCAAGAATTACGAACGCAATCCCGTCGTCATCATAATCATAAATGTCTGGTGCTGCTGAACCACATGCTCCACATGCGATACAAGTATCTTTGTCTACAATTGTGTACTTTGCCATAGTCAAAAACCTCCCAATTTTTTTGAAAATTAAACCCTTTTACAAAATGATATGTATATTCGATAAACTAATTACTAGTATCTAAAAACATTTTGAAAAGGAATTAAAGTTCTAAACACATTGTATAAATAAATCGCTCACTTTTCAATAGCTAAATGCAATGAGAATTGTTATCGTATCTAGGTTTTGGGAAATAATAGCTGCTTTTAATACTTTAAAAAGATAAATCTAACTCTTTAAAGTATGAATCGAGTAGGATACAACTAGGTCTAGATGAAAAGCTGTAGTTTTTTAAACTGAAATAGAGTTGATCATGTATAATAAATAAAGGCACAACTAAGATGTTCAAAAAGTTGGAAATTATTACAAGGCTTCATTTTCGTCAATAAATTACCATTAATCAAAGATTTTTACAAGTCAGGAGTGGATCCCTTGAATTTTTTAGGTGTGATTTTTCTTTATTTAGTAAAAAAAATGAATGGAAGTCGTACCGTATTTGGTGCCTATCACATTCTCAAAGGAAAAAAATCTGCTCAAACCCTTCAGGATTGTCGCCTTTTTTATGTTTCTCAGTTATTTGGTGTTTATACCAATTTAAATAGAAAAACATTTCTGCAAATGGTCGAAATGTTAGCTGCTAAAAACTATATAAGCTGCTGTAATGAAAATTATGTTTCAATTACCGAAGCAGGTGAAGCAATCCTAACTAGCCAACTTTATTCTCAACCTATTCCAACTCATCTAAATGGATTTGCTTATAAAGATCTAACTGTTGTTTTTTGGAAGAGATTATCCTTATTAACTCAATCTATCTCATTTTTAAAAAAGCGTAAAAATCATTTTGTGCCTATTATTAAAGATGGTCGTACGCAGCAGTGGGTGAAAGAAAAACTTACCAACAAGTTTACCTGTATTGATGATCTAGCTAGAAATCTACATAGAGAATTAGCGATGATTTTAGAAGAATTTCCAGAAAGAGATTCGCTTTTGTTTGTTTTAAGATTAAGTGGGAGACACCGTCTAGGTCTAACGATTGATCAAATATCAGACTACTTTAAATATGAAGCTAATTATGCAAGAATACAGTTTATTGGTGTTATCCATGGCATCCTCGAAAAAGTCATCAAAGATAAGCAAGCTTACCCAACATTATCCAGTTTAATCAAGGACAAAGCGACTATCTCACCTCTGACTGAAACTGCTCAAAAAACACTAGCATTGTTAAAACAAAACTTACTAATAGAACAGATAATTGAGGTTCGTAAATTAAAGCGCACTACAGTTGAAGATCATCTCGTAGAAATTGCCATGAATGTGCCAGATTTTTCGATTGAACATTTAGTTGCAAAAGACAAACAAGACATGATTTACACGGTGATTCAGAAATTACAGACGAGGAAATTAAGAATCATTAAAGAAGGACTATGTGCGACTACTACTTATTTTGAAATCCGCTTAACGATTGCAAAGAGGGGGTTTGAAAATGAATTTAGATAAAGAATTATTTAATCATTTTAAGCTCGCCAGTTTTCGCCCTGGACAAAAAGAGATTATTATTGACCTTTTAAATAATCACGATGTACTTGCGATGCTCCCGACAGGATCAGGAAAATCAATATGTTATCAGTTGCCAGCATTTTTATTAGAAGGGATCACGATTGTCGTATCACCATTGTTATCGCTAATGGAAGATCAAGTTCAGCAATTAAAAAGTCAGGGTTTAAAACAAGTTGTTGCTATTAATAGTTTTTTAACCCCGTGGGAACGAGACAGGGCCCTCGAGCAGCTAGCTAAGCAAAAGATTGTTTATCTCTCACCAGAAATTTTGCAATCAAAAAGTGTAATGAAACGTTTAAGTGAGTTGACGATTTCACTTTTTGTTATTGATGAGGCTCATTGCATCTCGCAGTGGGGACATGAGTTTAGAACAGATTACTTAAAATTAAATAACGTAAGAAAAAAATTAGGTCAACCACCATGCCTGGCGATAACGGCAACAGCAACAGAAGAAGTAAAAAGGGATATTATTGACAAGTTGAATTTACGAGATTTTAAAGCTCATATTTACAGTATAGATCGCCCTAATATCGCTTTTTCCGTCTGTAAAAGCGCTAACTCTAGTTCAAAAAAAATAGCTGAACTCGTCGCATTGGTCCAAGATTTACAAGGTCCAGGACTTATTTACGCTTCAACAAGAAAATGGACAGAGAAACTTGCTACAGTCCTCAAGAGTAAAGGAGTTAATAATGTTTCATACTATCATGGAGGCATGGAAAATGAAGATCGTTTATTAATTCAGCAACAGTTTATTAACGATGAACTCTCATTAATTTGTTGTACGAGCGCTTTTGGTATGGGGATAAATAAAGCTAATATTCGGTATGTTATTCATTTTCATGCTCCTTTGCAAATGGAATCGTACTTACAAGAAATCGGTCGCTGTGGTCGAGATGGCAAAGAAAGCATCGCGATTACATTATATAATGAGGATGAGTCGCCACTACAAGTGTCGTTGCTAACAAAGGATTTACCTAACGAAAAACAGCTAAATGAAGTACTTTATTATTTGCAATTACAAGAACAAGGTATTCGCCTTAATGAACTGAGACTTATTCAAGAAACAGGAATTACAGAAATTATGTGGAGATTCATCCGCTTTCATCTAGAAGAACAAGGCAGAATTATTGATCAAAAATATCGAATAACAGAGGTTAATCAAGAGAGAAGTCAGCAGTCTATTCAAAAGAAAATTAATGAAAGAATTGACTATAAGCTAAAAAAACTAACTCAGTTTCAGGCTTGGCTTAAGCAAGCAGAGAGTTGTAGAAGAGAGCTTGTGCTAGCCCAATTTGATGAACGTTTGATGAAGAAAAGTGAAAAATGTTGTGACAAGTGTGGAATAAACATTGAGGATTACTATGATAAACAACCAAGTGTAAACAAACCATTGATTCGAACTTGGCAAGGGGAGTTAAAGAGTTTATTTGAATAATAGCAAACACTTGAATGGATGATAAAATGCAGCAATCACAATTAATAAAAAAAATGACGGACAAAGAGATCATCGTAAATTTATATATTACCCAGCTAATCATTTTTTTTCTAGCTATCATTTTAAGCTGGTTTCTTTTTGATAGTTGGGGAGATTTGTTGGCACTCTTTAAATGGAATCCATTTCAAATAATAGTTATTGGTGGAGGATCAGCGCTTATTATTATTCTGTTTGAGATGTGGCTAGAAAAAAAATTACCAAAGGATATGCTTGATGATGGTGGGATAAATGAACGGGTTTTTCGGAATCAAGGGGTTATCCACATTTTTATTTTAGCAATGATTATCGCTTTTAGTGAAGAATTACTTTTTAGAGGAGTATTACAAACTCATTTTGGTATTTTTCCAGCAAGTATTATTTTTGCGCTGATTCATTTTCGTTACGTAAGTAAACCCGTATTATTTACAATTACTGTACTCCTAAGTTTTTTTCTAGGTTGGCTTTATCTACTCACAGATAATTTGCTCGTACCAATTTTTTGCCACTTCACAATAGATTTTGTTCTTGGTTGTATTTTACGCTTTCGAAATAAACAAAATAGGGTATAATTGTATTAGGAGTGTACGAGCTCAAAAAGGATAAAATTGCTTTAGGAGCAGTTACTATTTTTATGGAGCTAGTTTGATAGCTGAGGTGAATTATAGATGACATCAAACGTTACGGAAGATCAAGCTGAACAATTGCGAAAGCGCCTTGAAGACAACGAGAAAAACCCAGAAGTAGAAAACAAGGAAATAGACATTTTAAGCTTGCCCTCTAGAAAAGAAAAGTATAAAAAAAACAAACAAAAAAAACCAGGGAAAAACCAGGAAATAGAACAAAAAGAAAAGCAGACAAAAAAGCAGAAAAAGCGTAGGGTTAAATTCCCTCTTGTGCAAGTGTTACTATTTTTGTTTCTATTGCTTGTCATTCTAGTTATAACCTACCCTAACTGGATTGAAAGATTAAATCTATTATAATAAAGTTCATAAAATGGTCATATAAATTTTTAATTTTTAGAAAACTTCTTTACTTTAGTGCGTATACGTGTTAAAGTCAAATTGTAAATGACCTCTTATTTTCTCTCTTTGTTGAAAGCTGATTTCTGGCTTTCTTCTTTTTTTTGCCTGCTTTTAACAAGAGTGATCTTTAGCAAAGTTAGGACGAGTTCTCTAAATTTCCAGTACAGAGTTGATAATATGGGTAAAAACTAGGGTTGAAACAAAATCAACCCTAGTTTTATTTGTGGAATAGGTTAATGTCTTTTTTATCTTTCAAAAATTTTAATAGTTGATAGCGTTTTGCTACTAGTTCTGTAGTGTTCCAAAACTCTGACTGGCGATCGATGAGATCCTCTCTAATCTTATCAACATCATTTTCGGCCTTATCGAATTTCCTTTTATAAAAAAAGATAGTAAAAAGCAGAAAAAATAGTACGGCTATTATTAGTAACAAAATTGGGTCACTAAGAATAAAACTCAAAGAAGATTCGCCAATATAAGTTCCTCCCTCTGTTTTCCAATAAACATACACGGCCATAATAAGAATCGTTCCAATACTAGCTAATCCAAAAAAGTTGAGTTTCTCATTCATTTTAATTTCTTTATCTTTTTTTTTCATTAATAATTTTAACGTCTCTGTTGTAAAATCAGGTAAATTTAATTTTTTCATCAATTTTTCAAGGTCTTCCAATTCAAAATCACCTCATTCCTTTATTCCATATTTATTACGAGCAAAAAGAAATAGTACAAGTTATTTCATTTTAATTCCGTTTAAGATAGTAATTTCCAATGGGATTCGATAAAATAAATATTGAGAGAAAAAATAAATAAGAGGGAGATGTATGAGATGAGTGAAAGTTCCAAAGTGAAATCAGACATAGAGATAGCACAAGCTTGTCAAATAAAACCAATCGAAGAAATCGCCGCCAAGCTAAATTTAACAAAGGACGATTGGGAGCCTTACGGGAGATATAAAGCAAAAATTTCTTTAGATCTATTAGAGCGCTTACATAATCAAAAAGATGGCAAGGTTATTTTAGTAACAGCAATTAGTCCGACTCCAGCAGGAGAAGGGAAATCAACGGTTACGGTGGGACTAGGACAGGGGCTGTCGCGAATTGGTAAAAACGCAATGATTGCCCTTAGAGAGCCTTCATTAGGTCCATGTATGGGCATTAAAGGCGGTGCTGCTGGTGGTGGTTATTCTCAAGTAGTTCCAATGGAAGATATTAACCTTCATTTTACAGGAGATCTTCATGCAATTACAACTGCGCATAATGCTCTATCAGCATTTTTAGATAACCATATTCATCAAGGAAACGATTTGAATATTGATGTTAGACGAGTGATTTGGAAACGAGTCGTTGATTTAAATGATCGTGCATTAAGACAAGTAGTTGTTGGCTTAGGTGGGCCTTTTCAAGGTGTTCCTAGGGAATCGGGCTTTGATATTACGGTGGCATCGGAAATAATGGCGATTTTGTGCTTAGCTAATAATTTAAAAGAACTAAAACAGCGAATCGCAAATATTGTTGTTGGTTATAACTTTGAGCAAAACCCTGTTACTGTAAAAGATTTGAAGGTAGAAGGCGCGCTTACTTTACTATTGAAAGATGCCCTAAAACCTAATTTAGTTCAAACTTTAGAACATACACCGGCCTTGATTCACGGAGGTCCATTTGCGAACATCGCTCATGGTTGTAATAGTATTATTGCTACAAAGATGGCTGCTAAGCTCGCTGATTATGTTGTCACAGAAGCAGGTTTTGGGGCAGATTTAGGAGCTGAAAAGTTTTTAAACATTAAAGCTCGTTATGCTGGATTTAAGCCAAGTCTTGTCGTTATTGTTGCAACAATTAGAGCTCTTAAAATGCATGGTGGTGCTAAAAAAGATGAGCTTAAGAATGAAAATCTTGACGCCTTAGAACGAGGTATGGATAACTTACTAAAGCATATTGATACAATTAAAGCGTTTGGCTTGCCATTTGTTATTTCTGTGAATCAGTTTATCTCAGACACAGATGCTGAAATCGGTCTACTGCAAAAACTTTGCAAAGAGAACGGTAGTGAAGCAATTCTTACGGATGTTTGGGCAAAAGGTGGAGCAGGAGCAGAGGCTTTGGCTGAAAAAGTTGTTTCCTTAATTGATGAAGAAGAAAATCACTTCGACCACCTATACTCGCTAGATAGTACAATCGAAGAAAAAATTGAAACGATTGCCAAAAAAGTATATGGAGCAAGTGGTGTTGACTACTCGGCAAAAGTGAAAAAGCAAATCAAGCAATTTGAAAAATATGGTTGGGATAAATTACCGATTTGTATGGCCAAAACTCAATATTCGCTTTCTGATGATCCGTTGAAGTTAGGAAGACCAGAGGGATTTACGATTACAATTCGTGAATTACGTCCTTCGATTGGTGCTGGCTTTATTGTTGCCTTAGCAGGTGATGTTATGACAATGCCAGGCCTGCCCAAGCATCCAGCAGCATTACGAATGGATGTTTCTGATGATGGAAAAGCAATTGGGTTATTTTAAATATT
The DNA here is from genome assembly GCA_031761875.1 of Bacillaceae bacterium IKA-2. GTDB lineage: Bacteria > Bacillota > Bacilli > Bacillales > Anaerobacillaceae > Anaerobacillus. The sequence continues at coordinate 1,220,238 of CP134492.1, forward strand.
CGAGAAGCTAGACAGACGACAAAACTTTATACTTTCTTACCTTTCGAGAAAAGAGCTGACTTTATTTTTTTAAAGTCAGCTCTTTTTTTTATTGAATTTCCTCTGTGTAAGCAATCAGAGCAACCTGTTTACCAATTTGTGTTTCAATTTTTTTTTCTAATTGAGTTATTTCCTCAATAATTTCTTGATTACTGCGAATATCTTCTAACTGAAACTGTTTCACAAGTAACACTCCTCCCCAATAATTTATTGTTAGTATAGCTTTAGTACTGGAATTTATTCGAAAGGTAAAGAATACAATAGTAACTGGCTAATTTTATATTTTAGATGTGTAATGAGGCTAACGAAGGAGTTTAGGCTTCTCAAATAAGGTAAGAAAGTATAAAATTTTTGTGTCTGTCTAGCTTCAAGACACATAATTTGAGCTTCTTCGTAGTGGGTTTTGCGACGAGTAACCGCAGGAGCAGGCGCCATCGGCTTGACCGCTTCAGTCCTTTTCGGAAGTCAAAAAGCGACTTCTGTCAAAGGCCTTCCACCGGTTGTCGCCGATAGGCGGGCGCCTTACGCTTTTCTAATAAGGAGTTGTTTATGTGAGCAGAAAAATGTTATTTTTCATTATAGGATTTTTTTCCTTCATGTTATCAGCAAAAATTTTCCCGGCCTTTGAGGTGCTTCAATATGAAGTTATTTTAAGTAGTTTAGTTTTTTCACCATTTAGCTGGTTAGGTTCAATTTTTCTATTTATTGTCGGTTTTTTGGCAGTATCAAGAGTAATTAAAACAAGTATTGAAAGAGTTATGATAACAGCTAGTCTGAGAAAAGAATTAAATTGGCTTCTCGGTATCGTAGTTTTGTTTGTTATACTTGCTTTAGAAAGCTTCTGGGTAGCTCTGTTAGGCTTAGGGATTTCATTGTTTTATGGTATAATGGATGCCAATGTTCAAAAAAGAAGCCGCTATTATGGCAGTTAGACTAAAAGGGAGTACATCCGTGTAAGATTTTTTTTGTGTTCGACGCTTGATTAGTAATTGTAAAGTCATAATCCAAATATCATCAACAAATTGATGATTATCATGATTAAATGGTGCTAATGGGACATTTACACGGTGGACAAATTAGTTTTTTTTGTTATGGGATTATACTAAAAAGGGAAGCTTAAAAAGTCTGGCGAATCCGACAAAAATTAGCCAGATTTTACACAAACTTTTATTTATGTATATACTGATATTATTAAATTGTTTAAGTTGATAAAAGTGTTTAGGAGCTGAATTTATGACTGACGATAAAGCTAAATATAATATCAAAGCTATCTCTAAAATGTTAGGGATTCAGCCAGGAACATTACGGGCTTGGGAACGACGTTATAATGTTGTAGAACCGATTAGAAATGATTCTGGGCATCGTTTATATACCGAAGGACATGTTGCTGTGTTACGTTGGTTGTTAGAAAAAGTGAACAGAGGATTTACGATTGGACAAGCAGTAGGTCTTTTAAAAAAAGGCAACATTAATTTAGATCTCGAATTGGAGCCGCCTTATACTAGTAGATTAGAATCGCTAGCCCAGCAATTAAAAAAGTCAATCTTAACATTCCAAGAAAGTAAAGCGAATAGAGTTTTAGACGAAGCATTTAGTCTATTTTCAATTGAAAAAGTCACTATAAATGTAATTTGTCCCATTCTAGTTGAGATTGGTGAAATGTGGGGGAATAATGAAATTACAATAGCTCATGAGCATTATGCAACACAATACTTAAGAACAAAAATTGGGATGATTTTAACCAATTTACAAAGTGATCCTTTGCTACCAAAAGTGATTACCGTATGTGGACCAAGAGAAACTCATGAGTTGGGTTTGTTAATATTTACGTTATATTTAAGAAGAAAAGGTTATCAAGTTATTTATTTAGGAACGGGTATTCCAACTAAAGACCTGAATGCAGTCGTTAAAGAAACTAGTCCAAAATACTTATTCATTTCTTGCACAATGGCCGAAAATATAAATGAAACTCTTGAAACTGTCACAGAAATAGAGAAATCAAACGAGAATTTAAAGATTGGTTTAGGTGGGAATGCTTTTAATTTAGTTTCAAAAAAGAAAAAAGCAGAGCTGGACAAATATCTTGTTGGCATTTCGACAGAAGAATGGGATATGTGGTTAAAAGTCTTAAATTAATAGTGAATTCCCTGATAATTTAAATGAACGTATTCACGTCTTTTTTCATATTCTATTATTAACCAAAAACGGATAAAAAGTACCTGACTCTGTAGCATTGCTCCAGGCAGGTCGAGTTATAAGCCAGTTTGGCGTGATACTGAGTGAAAAGGAGGGGGATAACATGCGCTTAGAAAGGCTTAATTACGATAAAATAAAAATTTTTCTTACCTTTGATGACCTTAGTGAACGTGGTATAACTAAGGAAGAAATGTGGCAAGACATTCCAAAAGTTCATCAACTATTTCGTGATATGATGTTAGAGGCTAGCGATGAGTTGGGATTCGAAGCAGATGGACCAATTGCGGTTGAAGTTTTCTCATTACCAGCTCAAGGTATGGTTATCATTGTAACAAAATCATATAATGATGAAGAAATCGAAGAATTTGATGATGGTTATCTTGAAATGGAAGTTACCTTGGACGAAAGTGAAGAAATCATTTATGAGTTTAAAGACATTGAAGATGTCATTTCGTTAGCACCAAGACTCTCAAGTTTTGGAGTGCCAACAGGTTCGTTACTTTATTTTGAAACTAAATATTATTTAACTTTTGAAGAAAATGATGTACTTGACATAGATACGGATGCATTTATTGCCCTCTTATCTGAATATGGTAACCCATCCACAATAACAATCTTCCGCTTGAATGAGTATGGAAAAAAGCTACTCAATGGAAATGCGGTTGAAGAACTTTATGCGACTTTTCATAAATAGTTATAATTAGCAAAGAAAAAAGGTGCGTTTTCGTTATTAGAAGAATATACTAATTTAATATAGATAATTTGTTGTAGGGGAGAATATTGTAATGAAAATCGCGGTAATTTTTGGTGGTACATCCTCAGAACGAGAAGTATCATTATCAAGTGGCAAAGGTATTATTGAAGCTTTGAAGAAAAAAGGTCATGATGTCATTGGTCTTGATTTTCAAGGAACTCGAGACTGTATAAATCAAATTATCAATTTAGACGTCGAGGTTATTTTTATAGGTCTACACGGTCGCCTTGGAGAAGACGGGCGCATTCAAGGTTTATTAGATTTATTGAAAATTCCTTATGTTGGTTCAGAAGTTTTAGGTTCAGCACTTGCGATGGATAAAACTAGATCAAAAAAAATGTTCGGTTTAAAAGGAATTCGTATTGCAAATGAAAAAGTTGTGGAAAAATACTCGTTTGTTAAGCAGGATTTTTCTCATTCATTAGATTATCCGGTTGTTGTTAAACCGAATCATGAAGGTTCGACGATTGGTTTAACAATTGCTCAAAATAAAGCAGAACTTTTAACGGGTATAAAGGCAGCATTTGATCACGATCATGTGGTCCTTTTGGAAGAATTTATTTCTGGCAGAGAAGTTACGATTGCGGTCCTTGGTAACAAAGGGAGTACAAAAGCGTTGCCAATTGTAGAAATTGTTCCTAAAAATGCCTACTATGATTACGAGTCTAAATATGCACCGGGGATGAGTGAGCATATTGTACCTGCAAAACTTAGTGATGAAATGACAAACTTACTACAAGCTCAGGCGGTAATTGCTCATAATAGCTTAGGTTGTGATATTTATTCAAGAGTTGATTTTATCATTCCCCACGATGGTTTGGCACCAGTCATTTTAGAAGTAAATACCTTACCAGGAATGACGCCTACTAGCCTTTACCCAGATGCAGCTAAAGAAATGGGCTTATCGTATGAAGATATGATTGATACGCTAGTTAAACTATCTTTAAAGAAATAACATTATAAATAGATCGGTTCATTAGGATGTTGTACTAATGAGTCGATCTTTTTTGTTTTAGGTTGTTTTGATTAACTACAATTAGTATAGTTAACATGATAGTAAAGATTATAGTAGAGGTGAAACTAATGGAAACTACTTCAAATAATAAGGAATCTAAAGATGTTCTAAAATCTACACAAACTGTCATCAAATTAGCATTAGATAAATTAGGATATTCAGATGAAGTCTACCAGCTAATGAGTGAGCCATTACGAATGTTAACAGTTCGAATCCCGATTCGAATGGATGACGATTCAATAAAAATTTTCACAGGCTATCGCGCTCAGCATAACGATGCTGTAGGCCCAACTAAAGGTGGCGTGCGCTTTCACCCTGATGTTACAGAAAAGGAAGTCAAGGCCCTTTCGATATGGATGAGTTTAAAAGCTGGAATTGCTGATTTACCATACGGGGGTGGAAAAGGTGGAATTATTTGTGACCCAAGAGAAATGTCATTTCGTGAGTTAGAACGTTTAAGTAGAGGGTATGTTCGAGCGATTAGTCAAATTGTGGGCCCAACAAAAGATATACCGGCCCCTGACGTCTTTACAAACTCACAAATTATGGCATGGATGATGGATGAATACAGCAGAATAAAAGAGTTTGATTCACCAGGATTTATAACTGGGAAGCCAATTGTCTTGGGTGGTTCCCACGGGAGGGAAACAGCAACTGCAAAAGGAGTTCTTATTTGCATCCGTGAAGCCGCTAAAAAGAAAGGGTTTTCCGTTGAAAATTCCCGCGTTGTTATTCAAGGATTTGGAAATGCAGGTAGTTTTTTAGCGAAGTTTATGCATGATGCAGGGGCAAAAGTAATTGCTATCTCAGATGCCTACGGAGCACTTCATAACCCAGATGGATTAGATATTGATTATTTATTAGATCGTCGTGATAGTTTCGGTACGATAACGAAGTTATTTAAAGAGACGATAACAAATAAAGAACTATTAGAATTAGAATGTGATATTTTAGTTCCTGCTGCAATAGAAAACCAAATTACCGAGAAAAATGCCGCAAATATAAAAGCAAAAATTGTTGTTGAGGCAGCAAATGGCCCGACGACAATGAAAGCAACAGAGATTTTAACGGAAAGAGGTATTCTTCTTGTCCCTGATGTGCTCGCTAGTGCAGGTGGCGTCACAGTTTCTTACTTTGAATGGGTCCAAAATAATCAAGGCTATTATTGGACTGAAGAGGATGTAGAAGAAAAATTAGAAAAAGTGATGGTATCTTCCTTTGAAAATGTCTACCGTCTTGCCACCGTCCGTAAAATCGATATGCGTTTAGCAGCATACATGGTAGGCGTACGAAAAATGGCCGAGGCTTCTCGTTTTAGAGGTTGGATATAAAGTAAAAGTACAAGTAAAAGTAGAAAGTTGGAAAGTTGGAAAGTTGGAAAGTTGGAAGGAAGAGCAGGAGCAGAGCCAAATGTAAAGGCTAAACTAAAAACTTTTAAAGCTTTTGATCTTCCTATCCAACCAAAATATTTTACTGAGGTGTAGGAACATGATGAAAAAAATAGTGTTAATTACAACAGGTGGAACAATTGCAAGTAAGCCTAATGATGAAGGCAGACTTGTAGCGGGGGAATTAAATGGAGATGAGATAGTAAAACTATGTGGTATCCCAGAAGATATAAAAGTTGAAGTTGTCTCGCTTTTACAAAAACCAAGTATGCACATTAATTTTGATGACCTTATTTTATTAAAGTCAGAAATTGAAAATATTTTTGCCGATAAAACGATTAATGGTGTTGTCGTCACTCATGGTACAGATACATTAGAAGAAACAGCTTATTTTCTTGATTTAGTCATTGAAGACGCTCGACCTGTTGTTGTTACAGGTTCGCAACGTTCACCAGATCAAATTGGTAGTGATTCACACATAAATTTAAGGCACGCTATATACACAGCTTGTGATGCTCAATTATTAAATGTCGGTACAGTGGTCGTCTTTAATGACCGCATATTTGCGTCTAAATATGTTAAAAAAGAACATGCTTCAAATATTCAAGGTTTTAACGTGTTTGGTTTTGGATATTTAGGTATTATTGACAACGATAAAGTACATTTGTATCAAAAGCCTACAAAACGTGAAACGTACCAACTTACAAAACAAAAAATTCCAAATGTAGATATTGTGAAGTGTTATCTAAATGCTGATGACAAATTCATAAACGCATGTATTGAAACAAGTGTCGACGGAATCGTATTAGAAGGTGCAGGTAGAGGACAAATTGCCCCTTTAATGGTAGATGCGGTTAAAAAAGCGGTAGGCCGAGGAATTAAAGTTGTTGTTACTACAGCAAGCGAAGAAGGAAATGTCTATCCTACTTATGAGTATTTAGGTAGCGCATATGATTTACATAAAAATGGTGTAATCTTAGGCGGGGACTTAGACAGCAAAAAGGCAAGGATTAAATTAATGGTTCTCTTGATGACAGGCGTCAATAGTGTAGAAGAATTTTATTAAAAAATATTTTTAGTATAGCATCCAGGTAAGATCTTAATCTTACCTGGATGTTTTTCAATTTGCCAAAGTATATAATCTGATGATTGGTCTGATCTAAGAAGGCGGTAGCTATGCTAATTGTTTCGTATCAGATAAAGCCAAAACATGATACCATTAGAAGAAAAAGAGAGGAATTATCTTTTGATGGTGAGCATAATTTTTGCTAGTTTAGCTCCAAGTATAGCTTTACTTTGTTTTTTTTACTTGAAAGACCAGTATAACTCAGAACCGATTGGGATGGTTTTTCGGAGTTTTGTAATAGGTGCTTTGTTAGTTTTTCCGGTTATCGTTTTGCAGTATGCCTTTCAAGAAGAAGGGAAGCTACTTTCGCCACTTTCACAAGCGTATATTTCAGCTGGATTATTTGAAGAGTTTTTTAAATGGTTTGTTTTATTTTATACAGCATATAGACATGTTGAATTTAATCAGCATTATGATGGAATTATTTATGGGGTTGCAGTATCATTAGGTTTTGCTGCAATGGAAAATGTTTTTTACTTAGTTGCCTATGGTGTAGACCAAGCGTTTATTAGGGCATTATTACCTGTCTCTAGCCATGCTTTATTTGGCGTAATTATGGGTTATTATTTAGGGAAAGCAAAGTTTAGTTTGAAAGAAAAAAAAGTAAAATTACTATTTCTATCTTTAATAATACCATGGTTACTACATGGTACTTATGATTATATACTTTCTGTTCAATCAAATTGGATTTATTTCATGTTGCCGTTTATGGTGTTTTTATGGTGGTTAGCGTTACGAAAAGTTAAACTAGCTAATTCAAAATTTTTTATTAATAAATTTAGTCAGGATTCTGTGAAAAAAATTTACGATAATGGGTAAAATAATACGGCTTGTTCAAAAAGAAGTTAATCAAATACGTTTGATTTAGCTAACTTTTTGAAGATCTTCTGCTAGGCTTGTTTTCATGTGAAAAGAATAAATGTTTGCAATTATTGAGAAAATAGTGTAATTTAATAATCAATAAAACTTAAAATTCTAAAAATTCTTATCAAGAGAGATGGAGGGAAATGGCCCGTTGAAATCTCAGCAACCAGCCTTAGTTAGGTCAGGTGCTAAATCCACTAAGTTTAATTACTTGGAAGATAAGAAGAAGTTAAACTAATTGTAGACCTTCTTCTTTATCTTAGAAGAAGTTTTTTTGTTTTTTTAGAATTTGCTTATTTAAAGCGTTAAAGAGTTTCTTGGAATGGGAGGAGTAACAGATGAGTTATAAACATATAGAAACAAGTTTAGTTCAGTTAGGAAATCGAAGTGACACGAAAACAGGGACAATTAACCCACCCGTTTACTTTTCAACAGCCTATCGTCATGAAGGAATCGGTCAATCTACAGGTTATGATTATAGTAGAACGGGGAATCCGACAAGAGAGATTTTGGAAGAAGGAATTGCCAAATTAGAGTCAGGAGATAGGGGATTCGCCCTTAGTTCAGGAATGGCTGCAATTCAAACGGTGATGTCGATTTTTAAGCAAGGAGATGAAATAATTGTTTGCCAAGATTTGTATGGTGGAACATACCGCTTGTTTGAACAAGGATGGAAGCACTGGGGTTTATCGTTTCAGTATTGGAATGGAACAGATTACGATGAGCTTAAAAGTTTGCTAACAAAGAATACAAAAGCAATTTTTATTGAAACACCAACAAATCCGCTAATGCAAGAGATAGATATTGAAAAAGTAAGTAAAATCACGAAAGCAAACGATGTGTTACTAATTGTTGATAATACTTTTTTCACGCCGCTAATTCAAAGACCGATTGAAGAAGGAGCAGACATCGTCATTCATAGTGCAACAAAATATTTAGGTGGTCACAATGATGTTCTAGCCGGACTCGTAGTAGCGAAGGGTGAACAGCTCTGTGAGAGAATTGGATTTTTTCATAACGGGATTGGTGCAATACTTTCACCGCTAGACTCGTGGTTGTTAATTCGGGGTATGAAAACATTAGCATTAAGAATGGCAAAACATGAAGAGAACGCTAAAGCAGTAGCAGATTTTTTAGAAAGCCATCCTTGTGTTACTGATGTTTTGTATCCAGGTCGCGGCGGGATGCTTTCATTTCGAATCAGCAAGGAACAGTCGGTAGATCCATTTTTAAAGGAGCTTAAGTTATGGACCTTTGCAGAAAGTCTTGGCGGTGTGGAGAGTTTAATCACTTACCCAACGACACAAACTCATGCTGATGTTCCAGAACAGCTGCGAGAAAAGTACGGTGTCTGTAAACGACTTCTAAGGATTTCGGTAGGTATTGAAAACAAAGAAGATTTAGTAGATGATTTAAAACAAGCATTTACGATAGTAAGATAAGGGGATGTTAAAATGGTTGAAAAATTTCATATTCAAACAAAATTATTACACAATACTCATAAAATAGATCAGTCAACGGGAGCTGTAAGTGTACCGATTCAACATTCTTCAACGTTTCATCAATATTCCTTTGATGAATTTGGTGACTATGATTATGCGCGAGGATCGAACCCTACTAGAAAAGCATTAGAAGAGGTAATTGCTGAGCTAGAGAGTGGGACGCGTGGATTTGCATTTGCATCTGGGATGGCTGCAATTTCTACTGCATTTTTACTTCTTTCGAAAGGAGACCATGTCGTTATTACCGAAGATGTTTATGGGGGCACGTATCGTTTTGTAACCGAAGTTTTACCACGGTTTGGAATCGACCATACCTTTGTCGATATGACAAACGCGGCAGAAGTCGAAAAAAATATTCGCGACAACACAAAATTAATTTTTTTAGAAACACCTTCAAATCCAACCTTAAAAATAACCGATATTCGAGCAATCGTGAAAATAGCCAAGACCTATAATTGTTTAACTTTTTGTGATAATACATTTTTAACTCCTGTTTTTCAAAGGCCACTAGAGCTGGGAGTTGATCTTGTCATTCATAGTGCGACAAAATTTCTAGGTGGTCACAGTGATGTAGTGGCTGGTTTGGCTGTTGTCAAAGATGAAGAATTGGGGAAACAGCTAGCATTTTTACACAATTCTTTTGGTGCAATTCTAGGTGTTCAAGATAGTTGGTTGGTGTTAAGAGGATTAAAAACATTACAAGTTCGGATGAATGCTAGTACGGCGGCAGCCGAAACAATTGCCCTTTGGTTAACGAAGCAACCCGAAATAAAAAACGTTTTTTATCCTGGACTGCCAAACCACCCAGGAAAACTAATTCAAGAACAACAATCAGCCAGTCATGGTGCCGTTCTTTCTTTTGAATTTCCGACAAAACAAGCGGCAAAAACGTTTGTTGAAAATGTTAAACTTCCTGTCTTTGCGGTTAGTTTAGGAGCGGTAGAAACAATTTTGTCGTATCCTGCAACGATGTCTCACGGTTCAATGCCAAAAGCTGAGCGAGAAAAACGTGGCATTACCGATGGCCTGCTAAGGCTCTCAGTTGGACTAGAAGCTGTCGAAGACTTAATCAATGATTTTAAGCAAGCGCTTGAGGTAGTAAAAAAATAAGTTGGAAAGTTGGAAAGGAAAGGGAAAAATTGGAAGGTTGGAAAGGAAAAGCAAATGCAATAATTCTTAAAGCTTTTGAACTGCCTAAGGAACTAATGACTAACCAACTATTAATTTTTACGTTTAAGTCTTTTGGTCTTTATTCCAACTTTCCAAATTCACTTACAAAAAAAAGCGGTGCTAGTGCTAGCCTCAGAGAGGAAGAGATGATGGGCTTTTTAGAAGATATGAAAACGAAAACGTTAATTGGAGATGGAGCAATTGGGACATTTCTATATTTAAAAGGACTAGACAGCTGTTTTGAAGAGTTAAATTTGACGAATCCTAGTAAAGTAAAGGATGTACATCAAGCTTATATTGATGCGGGTGCAGATATTATTCAAACGAATACTTACGCTGCCAATAAAATTAAGTTAGCTCGTTATGGATTAGAAAATAATGTGACGATCATAAATGAACAAGCAGTAAAGTGTGCCCGAGAGGCCGCCAACGGTAAAGGTGTTTATGTATTGGGGACGATGGGTGGAATTAGAGGCTTTCAAAAACAATCTCAATTATTGAGTGAGATTGTAGAAAGTTTCGAAGAACAATTAGAAAGTTTACTTAAGTGTAATATTGATGGTTTATTGTTGGAGACATTCTATGATTTTGAAGAAATTTCTGAGTGTTTAGCGATTGCTAGAAAAAAAACAGATTTGCCAATCATTGCTCATGTTTCTTTAGATGAAGTAGGGGTACTCCATGGCGGAATACCATTAAATAATGCGCTCTTAGCACTTGAATCTCTTGGCGCTGATGTCGTGGGAATTAATTGTCGAATGGGCCCTTTTCATATGTTGCAATCGTTTGAACAAGTTCCTCTCCTTACTAAAGCTTATTTATCAGCTTATCCAAATGCTAGCTTGCCTGACTATGAAGATGGGCGTCTTGTCTATCAAACGAATCCCCACTATTTTGGTGACAGTGCCAAAAGCTTTGTTGAACAAGGGATAAGGTTGATTGGTGGTTGCTGTGGGACAACGCCAGATCATATTAGAGCTTGTGCTCAAGTAGTCAAAGATCAACCACTGATAACGAAAAAACAAATAAAAGTAAAACCAAAAAAAAGAATTATTTTATTGCCAGAAGAAGCTCAAGAATCGCTTGCTAATATTGCGCTAAGAAGGAAATCAGTAATTGTTGAGCTTGACCCACCAAAAAAATTAAATGTCGATAAATTTATTATCGGAGCGCGAAAATTATCAGAAGCTGGTGTTGATGCCGTTACGTTAGCAGATAATTCATTAGCGTCTCCTAGAGTGTGTAATGCATCAATGGCAGCGATTATAAAACGCGACCATCAAGTTCGGCCACTAGTTCACATTACTTGTCGAGATAGAAATTTAATTGGTTTGCAATCACATTTAATGGGGCTTCATACATTAGGAATTGATCAAATTCTTGCAGTAACTGGTGATCCGACAAAAATCGGTGATTTTCCTGGAGCAACATCAGTTTATGACCTTGCCTCTTTTGATTTTATTCGATTAATTAAACAAATGAATCAAGGCTATTCTTTTTCAGGTAAAGATTTAGGTGCAGCAACTAATTTCACAGTCGCAGCAGCTTTTAATCCTAATGTGAATCATTTAGAGCAGGCAGTTCAAAGATTGGAAAAAAAGCTTGAGTGTGGTGCAGACTACTTTTTAAGTCAACCAGTTTTTTGTATAGAGCAAATTAGGAAAATTTATGAAGCGACTCGGCATATTAAAGCACCAATTTATATTGGCGTGATGCCGTTAACAAGCGCAAAAAACGCAGAATTTCTTCATAATGAGGTGCCAGGTATTAAGCTAACAGATGAAACGAGACATAGAATGGCCCTAGTTGCTAATGACCCAGTGGCATCAGAACAAGAAGGAATTGCAATGGCGAAACAACTAATTGATCAAGTTCATCACTATTTTAATGGACTGTATTTAATTACTCCATTTTTAAGGTATGAAATGACAGTAATCCTAACCGAATATTGGCATACATTGACAGCAAAAGCTAAGAAAATAAAAATTAATGCAGAAAGTTAAAGACAGCATTGAAAGGAAAGGTTCATATGAAATTACAATCATTTCAAGAGCGTTTACAAAAACATATTTTAGTATTAGATGGAGCCATGGGTACAATGCTCCAAAATGCGAACCTGACAGCAGCTGATTTTGGTGGTGACGAATTTGAGGGTTGCAATGAATATTTAAATTTTACAGCACCGTCTGTGATCGAAAATATCCATGAAGCGTATTTAGAAGCTGGAGCAGATATTATCGAAACAAATACGTTTGGGGCGACAAATATTGTTTTAGCTGATTATGATTTAGAGAATTTAGCAGAAGAGCTAAATGAAAAAGCAGCGAAAATTGCCAAGGCTGCCACAAAAAAATATTCAACAGAGACGTGGCCAAGATATGTTGCAGGGTCGATGGGGCCGACAACAAAGGCTTTATCGGTTACAGGTGGGGCAACGTTCGATGATTTAGTAGAGGCTTACCGACAACAAGCGGTTGGACTGTTAAAAGGTGGGGTAGATATCCTCCTGCTTGAGACAAGCCAAGATACAAGAAATGTTAAAGCTGCTTATTTAGGAATCGAAAAGGCATTTAAACTACTTAGTACAAAGGTACCATTAATAATTTCTGGAACAATTGAGCCAATGGGAACAACTCTTGCAGGACAAAATATTGAAGCTTTCTATTTATCAATAGAGCATATGAAGCCAGCGGTAGTTGGTTTGAACTGTGCAACTGGACCTGAATTTATGCAAGATCATATTCGTTCATTAGCGGAGCTTTCTTCTACTGCTGTTATTTGTTTTCCTAATGCAGGCTTACCGGATGAAGAAGGTCACTACCACGAGTCCCCTGAAATGTTAGCTCGAAAGCTGAAGCAGTTTGTTGAAAAAGGCTGGGTAAATGTTGTTGGTGGTTGCTGTGGAACGACTCCGGATCATATTCGTGCAATTCGTGATGCCGTTCACGATATGAAACCACGACAAGCAAGTGCCGAACATCCCCACGCCTTAAGTGGGATTGAACCATTAATTTATGATGAGACGATGCGACCATTATTTGTTGGCGAACGCACTAATGTCATTGGTTCAAAAAAGTTTAAAATGTTAATAAAAGAAAAAAAGTTTGAGGAAGCTTCTGAAGTTGCTAGGGCCCAAGTTAAAAAAGGCGCCCATATTATTGATATCTGTTTAGCCGACCCTGATAGTGAAGAAGTCGAGGATATGGAAAACTTTTTACCTTATGTCGTTAATAAAGTAAAGGTTCCTTTAATGATTGACTCCACTGATGAACAGGTTATTGAGCGAGCACTTACTTTTTCACAAGGGAAAGCCGTCATAAATTCGATTAATTTAGAAGACGGGGAAGAGAAATTTGAAAAAATTGCTGCTATTATTCATCGATTTGGTGCAGCAGTTGTTGTTGGGACTATTGATGAAGTCGGTATGGCAGTTACTGCCGAAAAAAAGTTAGAAGTAGCCTTGCGATCATATGATTTACTTGTTAATAAGTATGGCATTAAACCGCAAGATATTATCTTTGATCCGTTAGTGTTTCCGGTCGGAACGGGTGACGCTCAATATATTGGTTCAGTGAAAGCGACAGTCGAAGGAATCCGGAAAATTAAAGAACGTCTTCCCCAATGTCTAACGATCTTAGGAGTTAGTAATGTTTCTTTTGGACTCCCTCCTGTAGGTAGAGAAATTTTAAACTCGGTATTTCTATACCATTGTACGCAAGCTGGGCTTGATTACGCGATTGTTAATACCGAAAAACTTGAGCGCTTTGCTTCAATTTCTGAAAAAGAGCGAACATTAGCTGAACAGTTACTTTTTGAAACAACCGATGAAGTGTTAGCTGAATTTACAGCCTTGTACCGTGGTAAAAAGAAGGAACCGAAGATAGCTCCTGCAAACCAAACGCTAGAAGAACGTTTGGAAGGTTATATTGTTGAAGGAACTAAAGAAGGACTTATTCCAGATTTGGAACTTGCCTTACAAAAATACGAAGCACCACTTGAAGTCATTAATGGTCCGCTAATGGCAGGGATGGGTACAGTAGGAAAACTATTTAATAATAATGAACTAATTGTTGCCGAAGTATTACAAAGTGCTGAAGTAATGAAAGCGTCTGTCCAGTATTTGGAACAATTTATGGAAGTTAAAGATGACAGTGGGAAAGGAAAAATTCTTCTTGCTACCGTAAAAGGTGATGTTCATGATATCGGGAAAAATTTAGTTGAAATTATTTTAAGTAATAACGGTTTTAAAATCATTAATTTAGGAATTAAAGTGACCTCTAATCAACTAATTGAGGCTGTTCGTCGCGAAAATCCTGATGCGATCGGTTTGTCAGGATTATTAGTAAAATCTGCGCAACAAATGGTTCTTACCGCAATCGATTTACGAGAACAGAAAATATCGATTCCAATATTAGTCGGGGGTGCGGCTTTAACCAGGAAATTTACGGAAACGAAAATTCAGGCGCAATATGATGGAAATGTATTTTATGCTAAAGATGCTATGAACGGTTTAGATTTAGCTAATCAACTTTTTCATGACTATGGTGAAAAGATTGAAGAACCTAAAGGAACCGGGGCTATTGATGACGTGGAAGAAACGGTTACAAAAATTGAGAATCAAAGTCAAGAACCTACTAGTCTACAAAGGTCGTTAGTTTCAGAAACAGTGCCGGTATTCGTGCCTAATGATTTCAAAAGACATACTTACCAACAGTATAAATTAACTCATTTAAAGCCGTATATAAACATGCAATCTTTATTAGGTAAGCATTTGGGCTTAAAAGGTAAGGTTGAACGATTATTAAATGAAGGCCATCAAAAAGCGATTGAGCTAAAAGAAAAAGTAGATGAACTATTTAATGACATAGTTAATAAAGAGCTTTTATCTGCAAAGGCAGTTTATCAATTTTTCCCAGCACAGAGTGAAGGAAATCAGATTATCATTTATGACCCACAAGACAAAGAAACAGAAATTGAACGCTTTACATTTCCGCGTCAAAACAAAGAGCCGTATTTATGTTTGGCTGATTTTCTCCGTTCAAAAGCTTCCGGAGAAATGGACTATGTAGGTTTTTTAACTGTTACAACTGGTGTTGGAGTCAGGGAGTTAGCAACTGAATGGAAAGAAAAAGGAGATTATTTACGCAGTCACATGTTACAAGCGTTGGCTCTAGAGCTTGCCGAAGCTTTTGCTGAACATTTGCATCAACTGATGAGGAATTCATGGGGAATACCTGATGATCCGGATCTTACCATGCAAGACCGTTTTTCGGCTCGCTATCATGGAATAAGGGTTTCTTTTGGTTATCCAGCATGCCCAGAATTATCTGATCAACAAAAACTGTTTAGTTTAATTAAACCAGAAGATGTAGGTATTGAATTAACTGAAGAGTTTATGATGGATCCAGAAGCAAGTGTCTCAGCAATGGTATTCGCGCACCCAGAAGGACGGTATTTTCATGTGTAATAATTAAGCATTATTTTCTTGGAGATGCCTTAAACAGAGAATAAAGGAAAGCACGCTACTAGAATGTCTAGTGGTGTGTTTTTTCGTTTACCTTTCCAACAATCAAACAGTACTCATAGTAAGAAGGACTAATTGTTTTTCTAATGCATTGTATAAATTGGGATAGATTACAAACACTATCCATAAGTTTCAAAGGTAAAAATGTAAATAAGTTCGTTCATTATTGGGAGGTATAACTACATGAATAAGGCAGTAAAGAAAATTCCTCTGATGATCTTAATTGGCTTTTTTGTTTTCTCGACATTTGTTCAGACAGATACAGTAGAAGCATTTTCTGAACAAATCATTCAACAAGGTGCAACAGGGGATGATGTTGTCGAATTGCAGTCCAGACTCCAATATATTGGTTTTTATAATGGAACCATTGACGGAGTCTATGGTTGGGGAACATACTGGTCAGTTAAAAAGTATCAGGATGAATTCGGTCTAGAAGTAGATGGACTTGTTGGAGAGAGCATGAAAGCAATGCTTGAAAAAACGACGGAATTTGATTATGAATGGGTTCATAAACAATTTAAAGAAGGTAGAAAATTTACTCATTATGGCACCACACCAAAAAAAATTCAGAGTGGACCTAAGGGTGGTCAAATTCCACCGTTAGAAAAAGCAAGAAAGAAAGAAAAAGCTCCGGAAGTTGAAACACCAGAACGAAGAACTCCAGAAGCAAAACGAGACACACCATCAGCGCCAGAAGCGCCAGAAGTGCCAGAAGTTGAAGCGCCAACTGCACCACAGGATGCACCACAGGAGGTTCCAGAAGCACCAGAAGCACCAGAAGCACCAGGAGCAGCACAAGGAGAAGTAGTAGAACCGCCAACTGAGGCAGAAGCTACCCCTGATCCTGATCTTGATGCATCTGAACCAGTTCCAGATGAAGAACCGGTACCTGAAGGGGATCCAGAAGATGGTCCTGATATTCAAGAAGCAATTAATGTACCAGAAGGCTTTTCTGAAAATGAAATTCAAATTATGTCACAAGCAGTATACGGTGAAGCACGTGGTGAAGCTTATATCGGGCAAGTAGCAGTTGCGGCTGTTATTTTAAATAGAGTAAACAGCCCGACCTTTCCGAATACGGTCTCAGGGGTTATTTTTGAACCGCGAGCATTTACGGCGGTTGCTGATGGACAAATTTATATGACACCAAATGAAACCTCGAAAAGAGCGGTAATTGACGCTATTAACGGTCAAGATCCAACTGGACATGCCCTATATTACTTTAACCCGGATACAGCAACTTCAAGCTGGATTTGGTCAAGACCACAAATTAAGAAGATTGGGAAACATATTTTCTGTAAATAACGGGGGTGAAAAAAGATGATACGATCAATTATGGTAGCATTTTTAGCAATAGCTGTTGTCTCAACAAGCTATTGGGGATATCAAGAACATCAAGAGAAAAATTCAATCTTAATTAAGGCTGAAAACAATTATCAACGAGCTTTTCATGATTTAACTTATCATTTGGATCAATTACACGACGAAATCGGCTCCACACTAGCTATGAATTCAAAAGACCAGCTCTCTCCTTCTTTAGCTCAAGTGTGGCGGTTAACTTCAATGGCTCAAAGTGAATTAGGACAATTGCCGTTAGTGTTAATGCCTTTTAGTAAAACAGAAGAGTATTTGTATAAAGTAGGTAACTTTAGTTATCGCAACGCAATTCGAGATTTAGCAAATGAACCTTTAACAGCAAAAGAGTCTGAAACATTGAAGCAGCTATATGAACAAAGTGGAGACATTCAAAAAGAAATGCGCCAAGTACAATCAATGGTTTTGGACGAGGATCTGCGCTGGATGGATGTCGAGTTAGCCCTTGCATCAGAGGATGAACCTTTAAATAATGCAATTGTTAACGGTTTTAAAATTGTTGATGAAAAAGTAGATGGGTTTAGTGAGGTAGATTGGGGCTCAGATTTACCACAATTACAAGCTAATGATGAGCAATTAAAGAGTAATTTAAATGGAAAAGAAATTACTGAAGCAGAGGCTAAAGAAATAGCATTAAAATTCGTAGAAATGGAAAATGCGGATATAGAGATTGAAGAAACTGGAGATGGGTTAGCCTATGAGTCATATAGTATTAAAATTAATGACCCTGAACATGAAGTAGATATTTATATGGATATTTCCAAAAAAGGCGGTCATCCAATTTGGCTTTTACAAGACCGACAAGTCGGAGAAACGAGTATAAGTTTAAATGACGCTTCAAACAAAGCAAAAGAGCTATTAGAAAAGAATGGGATTAAAGATATGCAATTAGTAAATAGTAAGCAATATGATGCGGTTGGTGTCTTTAACTTTGCGTATCTAAAGGATAATGTTAGAGTTTATCCTGATTCAATCATTATCGATGTATCTTTAGAAGATGGAGAAATCATCGGATATGAGGCATCAGCGTATTTAACTAATCATCGCGATCGTGAAGTAGATGACCCACAAATTACTTTAGAAGAAGCAAAACAGGGACTGAATCCTGCTCTAGAAGTGATGGAGCATCATGTTGCAATGATAAAAAATGATATCAGTGAAGAAGTATTAACTTATGAATTTTTCGGTGTTATTAACAATGATACTTATCGAATTTTTATTAATGCAAACAATGGTAATGAAGAAAAAGTTGAGAAGCTTGATCACGCTGAGGCAGTGTATAAAAAAGCTTAATAAAAGAGGAGTTCGTAAAGTGTTTGATCACTTTCACGAACTCCTCTTTTAATATAAAAAAAAGGAGTTCTCCTTCTATGCGTATCATAATTTTTTTGCTACTATTATAATGTAGACTTTTTTTATAGGATAAAGCAATTTTGGAAGGAAGTTGTAAACTTGTTGAATATCGGTGACACGCTTAATTTGGAATTAAACGAAGGTGACGATAAAGAGAAGCAACGTTTTAAATGTAGACTTGTCGATCATATTAAGGATTACTTTTTTATTGATTACCCAATAAACCAGAGAACTAAGCGAGTTGGCTTCTTTCATGACGGCACTCAATTTCGAGTTTCTTTTCTAGGGAAAGATCAGGCAGTTTATCTTTTTGAAACTCAATTGCAAGGAAGGAAAAAGGGGCGTATCCCTATGCTAATAATAAGAGATCCGGGCAAAGAAAAATATATTCGGATCCAGAGGCGTGAACATGTTAGGGTGGAAACAGCTATTGATGTTGCTGTTCACCCCAGAGGTGAGGAATTCCCCCCGTTCACGACAATGACCTCTGATATAAGTGGTGGTGGGATAGCGCTAGTTTTACCATTAAATCATCAGCTATCAGGTGGGCAGGATATTATTTGTTGGCTTTCGTTACCGCTGCAAACAGGCGAAATGAAGTTTATTAAAGTAGATTGTCATGTAATTCGGATTATATCTAATAAAGAAAATTCTAAGGAGAAGGCCTCGATAAAGTTTATCGATATAATAGAAAGAGACCGGCAAACAATCATTAGCTATTGTTTTGAAAGACAACTTTATTTACGAAATAAAGGAGTGGGAGAATAAAATAAAGTATCTGTAATAAACTACCTTTTAAAAAGGAAGTGTTTACATGGACGCATTTTTAAAAAGAGTTGAATCTATTTTATTGAAATTAGCAGTAATCCAATTTTTATTTTTAATAGTAGCACAAGCACTCCTTTACCAAAGCGAGCTATCGCCCTACTTAAGTAGGACGATTTTTTCAGAAGGAGTATTCAGGGAAAATCTTTTACATACCCTGGAAATATTAGACCACATTACTTCTATATGGTATTATGTTTAAGATATTTTAATGATGTTGAAAGTACTGTGGCGTAAAAATAACTAATTTTTTCTGCTGTTTTGAACAAATTTTATTAGAGGTGTTTTATGAAAAAAATTAATATTGCGATTGATGGTCCTGCTGGTGCAGGAAAAAGTACAGTAGCCAAACTAGTAGCTCAAAATCTTGACTTTGTTTATATTGATACAGGTGCCATGTACAGAGCTCTTACATATAAAGCAATTGAAAAAAGAATAGATCTTCAAGATGCTTTAGAGCTTAAAAAGTTGCTAACTGAAACGACTATTAAATTAACAGCGGACAACCAGGTCTATGTCGACGATGAAAATGTTTCAGAGAAAATTCGTACTGAACAAGTGACAAATTCTGTTTCTTTTGTTGCAAGTTACAAAGAAGTTAGAACTGATATGCTAATTACTCAGCAAAAGCTAGCTAGTAATGGTGGAACCGTTATGGATGGTCGTGATATAGGTACTGCGGTTTTACCTAATGCAAAGGTGAAAATTTTTTTATCTGCCACTGTCGAGGAACGGGCAAAACGCCGCTATGAAGAAAATATTGCAAAAGGTTTTACGACAAATTTAGACAAATTGAAGACTGAAATTTCCTTGAGGGATAAGCGGGATTCGCAAAGAGAAACGGCCCCATTAAAGAAAGCGGTCGATGCAATTGAAATAGATTCAACAGCAATGACAATCACCGAAGTGGTCGAATCAATTTTACAGATTGTAATTGAAAAACAATAACTAAAAAATGCTAAAATTCTTTCGAAACTGAAAGATTTTATAAATTTTGCGATCGCAAAACAAAGGGATTGAGGGAGGTTATTTTAATGGTAGAAGAAATGAACAATGAAATGGCTGAAGTTAAGGTATTTACTGAAGGGGAACTTGTAAAAGGAGTAGTAACAAAAGTAGAAGAAAAAGTTGCTTATGTTAACATCGGAGATAAAATTGATGGTGTGATACCGATAAGTGAACTTTCAAGTCTTCATATTGAAAAAGCTTCAGAAGATGTGCAAGTAGGAGACGAATTAGAGTTAAAAGTAATAAAGGTTTCAGATGAAGAAATTATTTTATCAAAGCGGGCTGTACTTTCCGAAAAGGCTTGGGGAGACTTGCAACAAAAACTTGAAACAGGAGTTGTTTTTGAAGCAGTTGTTGCTGATATTGTTAAAGGTGGGCTGGTAGTTGACGTGGGTGTAAGAGGCTTTATCCCAGCATCATTAGTAGAAAACCATTATGTCGAAGATTTTTCAGACTATAAAGGAAAGACACTAAAACTAAAAGTAATTGAACTAGATAAAGAAAAAAATAAATTAATTTTATCTCAGCGTGCGGTTCTTGACGAAGAATCAGAAAGCGAGAAGAAATCCAAGTTAGAAGAGCTTACACCAGGAGAAATAGTCGAAGGAACAGTACAACGCTTAACGAACTTTGGTGCCTTTGTAGATATCGGTGGTATTGACGGCTTAGTACATATTTCCCAATTAGCACATCATCGCGTCGAAACTCCGTCTGAAGTTGTAAATGAAGGAGATAAAATTAAAGTAAAAATCCTTTCAATTGATTTAGAAAATTCACGTATTTCTTTATCAATTAAAGATACGTTAGCTGGCCCTTGGGATCAAGTTGCCGAGCAATTAAAAACAGGTAATATTATTGAAGGAGTAGTAAAACGACTCGTTTCATTTGGTGCCTTTGTAGAAGTAGCACCAGGAGTTGAAGGACTTGTTCATATTTCCCAAATTGCTAATCGACACATTGGTACACCTAGTGAAGTCTTAAGTGAAGGCGAAACCGTTAAGGTAAAGATTCTAGATATAAATAAAGAAGATAAGCGAGTTTCTTTAAGTATTAGAGAAGTTTTAGAAGCGGAAGAAAAAGCTCAAATTCCAACTAATAGTTATAAACGTAATGAGGAAACGAGCGGTTTTTCTCTAGGGGATTTGATTGGTGACCAGCTTAAAAAGTATAAACAGTAGGTGAGTAGTTTGAATAGAACTTCTAGAAAAATCGAACATATAGAACATACATTAAACATGCCTAACCCAGAACATCATTCGTTCGACGATATAAAATTTATTCATCAAAGCCTCCCAAATATTGATGTTGATGATGTTATATTGGATACGAAAATCGGCGAACTAACTTTGAGCTCGCCGATTATTATTAATGCTATGACTGGTGGGGGTGGTGAGCGGACGGTTGAAATTAATCGTTCGTTAGCAAGACTAGCCAAAAAACACCAGATACCGATAGCCGTCGGTTCGCAGATGGCGGCATTAAAAGATAAAAATGAGCGGAATACATTTCAGGTTGTTAGAGAAGAAAATCCAAATGGGATTGTCATTAGTAATTTAGGCAGTGAAGCAACTTTGGAACAAGCTATTGAAGCAGTAGCGATGATTGAGGCTGACGCTATCCAAATTCATTTGAATGTTATCCAAGAATTGGTTATGCCAGAAGGTGATCGACATTTTGGTGGGGCTATCAAAAGAATTCAGGAGATTGTCGAAAATATCTCAGTACCGGTAATTGTCAAAGAAGTAGGCTTTGGGATGAGTAAAGAGACAGCGACAAAGCTAGCCAATCTAGGTGTTAGTATTATCGATGTGGGTGGATATGGAGGTACTAACTTTGCAAAGGTAGAAAACCTAAGGCGAGAAGAAACGTTACAAATGTTTAATGACTGGGGAATCCCCACTGCTGCAGCTATTTGTGAGGTAAAGACATCCCAACCATTTCTTTCTGTGATCGGAACAGGTGGAATTAAGACAGGCTTAGATATTGCTAAGGCGATAAGCTTAGGGTCTTCAGCTGTCGGAGTAGCTGGAATGTTTTTAAGAGAATTACATGAGAATGGTATTGATGGTTTAGACCATAAAGTTGAATGCTTGTTGTTTGAACTGAAAATGGTTATGACTGCCCTTGGTGTTAAGAAAATTGATGATTTACGAAGAGTCCCACTTTTAATAAGTGGTGAAACGTTTCATTGGTTAGAACAACGAGGTATTCCAACGAAACCTTATGGGGCCAGAGTATTGCCGAAAGAGTGAAAAGTAGAAAGTTGGAAAGGAAAAGCAAGGTCAAAAGCTAAGCCATCGGTTCATAGAGCTGTTGATCTTGCTAATCCATAACCAACTGTCCAACTAATCAGTATTATCGTTGTCGTTTTCTAGCTTTTTCAGGTCCTTCTAATTGAGTAGCGCCACTATATTTAAGGCTTTGATCTCGATCAGATTCTACCTTTCCTGAGCTCTTTAGCTTTTTTTCTTGACGATCTTTTCCCAATATCATCAACTCCTTTCAACTTTTATTTTTTGTAAAAATATGCAGGATATACTTTATTTCTTTCTCTATAAGCTTCACCGCTTTTCTAATAAAAAATTTAATTTTCAGAAACTTCCCTCAATCATTGATTAACAAAGACTTTTTTTTCCTATAATGTAGGTGGAGGAGTTGCCTGATGGAGGGAATATATTTTTATTGGATTTGTTGGATTTGTTGGATTTATACAACATTTTTATTAGCAAAAACGAAACAAAGATTAGTGATTACAATTTTTTTATTATTTTTAATTATTTTATCTACTAAACACCTGACGTTTTTCACGCTCACTTTAAATAGTGCAATATTATTTTGCTTTTTAAGCGGTTGTCTGATAATTTCGCAAAGAAGATGGAGTTTTATTCTATATTGTTTAAGTGTTAGCTTAATTTCAACAAGCGCATTTGTCACATTTAGACTTTTTCAATTGTATGACCCAGTCTGGGTTATTTTCAATCCGACGTGGAAGTTATCGATGATTTTATTATTTTTAATCTTACTATTAGTTAGAGATCAAAAAATCAGAGTTGGATTGTTATTAATCACGGTTGCGCAAGGAGAAATTCTTTATAGAATATTTTTAAACCGAGTGGTTACAGAAATTACTTTTAGTCAATTTGAAACATTAGATATTATTGCAATTACTATAGGTATGTCTTATGTATGGTTTGGCTTTGAAAATTTTGTAAAGTGGTTAGAGACCTATACAATCCAAAAATCGATTTTTATGAGACAGAATGGATAATAAAAATGAAAAATGCTTTCTATTACTAGTGTTTTTTGGTAAAATGGACAAGCTAAGATATAAAAGCAACAAAACCCTTCTATATTTAGAAGGGTTTTGTTATTGTTTTAATTAGGATTGAAAGAAGGTAATTTTATTATGACAAAACCAGTTGTCGCTATTGTAGGTCGACCAAATGTAGGAAAGTCTACAATTTTTAACAGGATTGTTGGCGAGAGAATTTCAATTGTTGAAGACATTCCAGGTGTGACAAGAGATCGAATTTATAGTTCTGGAGAATGGTTGAATCGAGACTTCAACTTAATTGATACAGGTGGAATCGAAATAACTGATGAGCCGTTATTGACTCAAATGAGACAGCAAGCAGAGCTTGCTATTGACGAAGCTGATGTAATCATTTTTATCGTAAACGGACGTGAAGGGATTACGGGTGCGGATGAAGAAGTAGCAAAGCTTTTGTTTCGCTCACAAAAACCGATTGTTCTTGGTGTCAATAAAGTAGATAATCCAGAAATGCAAGCAGAGTTATATGAATTTTATTCATTAGGTATGGGAGATCCGTTTGGCATATCTGGAGCCCACGGCCTTGGATTAGGAGATTTACTTGATGAAGTGATCAAGTACTTTCCAGAAGTTACCGAAGATAACTATGATGAAGATACAATTCGGGTTTCATTAATTGGACGGCCAAATGTGGGTAAATCGTCGTTAATTAATTCGATACTCGGTGAAGAGCGTGTTATTGTAAGCCCTATCGCGGGAACAACAAGGGATGCAATTGATACACCATTCCAGGTGGATGATGATAAGTATGTCATTATTGACACGGCAGGAATGAGGAAAAAAGGGAAAATTTATGAAAGTACTGAAAAATATAGCGTATTAAGAGCATTAAAAGCAATTGAACGTTCTGATGTTGTTCTAGTAGTCCTAGATGCTGAAGAAGGAATTATTGAGCAAGATAAGAAAATTGCTGGCTATGCTCATGAAGCAGGTAGGGCAGTCATTGTTCTAGTTAATAAATGGGACGCGATAAGCAAAGATGATAAAACACTGCAAAAATTCGAGAAAAAAATAAAAGATCATTTTCTATTTTTAACCTATGCACCGATTTTATTTGTATCTGCTCATACGAAGCAACGCTTGCAGACGATTTTGCCAATGGTAAAAGAAGTAGCTGAAAATCATAGCTTACGTGTTCCAACAAATGTTCTTAATGATTTAATTATGGATGCTGTTGCAATGAACCCAACTCCAACTGATAGAGGCAGACGTTTAAAAATTAACTATGCAACTCAAGTTGCTATTAAACCACCAACTTTTGTCTTGTTTGTCAATGATCCTGAGCTAATGCATTTTTCATATGAACGCTTTTTAGAAAATCGAATTAGAGCAACATTCGAATTTAAAGGAACACCTATTAGAATCATTTCTAGAAAAAAGAACGATTAAAAAGTTGGTTAGTAGCTAGTTGGCTAGTTGGAAAGGAAAGCAAAAGTTAATTCAATAGTTCTTAAAGCTTTTGACCTACCTAACCAACTGTCCAACTTCACTTGATACAGCTGGGGAGGAAAAAGATGGGGATCGGTATTTCTGTAATAATTGGTTATCTTCTTGGTTCGATAAGTTTTAGTTATATTTTTGGAAAAAAATTAAAAAAAGTTGATATTCGAAGGCATGGCAGTGGCAATGCAGGGGCAACAAATACACTTCGCGTTTTAGGAGTAGGCCCTGCTATTGGTGTATTGCTACTAGACGTTTCAAAAGGAATTGTCGCAGTTTTACTTGGACTGTATTTAGTAGGCCCAGGATTAGCGCCAGCTCTTGCGGGGTTAGCTGCTATTTTTGGACATAATTGGCCAGTATTTTTGCGCTTTAAAGGGGGGAAGGGTGTTGCGACGACAATCGGTGTTTTAGCAACACTCGTGTTTTGGCCGGCACTTTATGCAGGAATTATTGGATTTGTTACGATCGTCTTAACTCGTTTCGTATCACTAGGTTCTTTAGTTTTTTTAATTGGTACAACAGTGATAACAGCAATTTTTTTCGAGTATCCACCTGAGTATTTATACTTACTAGTAATCGTAACAGGATTATCAGTTTGGCGTCATAGATCTAACATTGAAAGACTGTTAAAAGGTAATGAAAGTAAACTTGGTCAAAAATAAAAGTAATAAGGAGTGATGAGCCAAATGGCCGATATAGCAATAGTTGGTGCAGGAAGTTGGGGGAGCGCTTTAAGTATTGTGCTTGCTGATAATCATCATCACGTTCGTCTCTGGGGAAGGGATGAACAGCAAATACAAGAAATTAATGATCATCATACGAATGCCAAGTATCTCCCAGGCGTCTATTTACCGAAACAGGTAATAGGTCACACAGAGCTTAAAGATGCTTTAGTAGGAGTAGAAGCTATTTTAATTGTTGTACCAACGAAAGCAGTTCGAAAAGTATTAGCCGAAATTCGTCAATACTTAAAAACGCCTGTTACGTTTATTCATGCAAGTAAAGGCATTGAACCAGATAGTCTAAAACGTATTTCAGAAATGATAGAAGAAGAGATTCCCGAGGCGCTTCGAAAGTCAGTTGTTGTTTTATCGGGACCAAGCCATGCTGAAGAAGTTAGTAGGCGACAACCGACAACAGTAACTAGTTCATCTTTACAAGTTGAGGCAGCAAAATATGTTCAAGATTTATTTATGAATATGCATTTTCGAGTTTACACAAACCCAGATTTGATCGGTGTTGAAATCGGAGGTGCTCTTAAAAATATTATTGCTATATGTATAGGTTTGACGAATGGATTAGGGTTTGGTGATAATGCAAAAGCGGCGTTAATGACAAGAGGTTTAGCTGAAATAGCCCGACTTGGTATCAAATTAGGGGCTAATCCATTAACTTTTGCTGGACTTTCTGGTTTAGGCGATTTAATTGTAACCTGTACGAGCGTTCATAGCCGTAACTACAGAGCGGGAAATTTGCTTGGACAAGGGCAAACACTTGAAGAAGTGTTAACCAATATGGGAATGGCAGTTGAAGGGGTTCGTACGACGAAAGCGGCGTTCCAGCTCGCAAAACGAGAAGGTATTGAAATGCCGATTACAACCGTTTTGTATGATGTTTTATTTAATGGTAAACAGCCTAACAAGGCTGCCGAAGAGCTCATGGGTCGAGTAAAGACTCATGAAGTGGAAAATTTAAGTTTGTCATGAAACTAAATGTCGCTAATTTATTGATATTATAAAATTTACTCAATCACAATGTTATTCCTTTGGCATAAGATAAGTTGAAACTTATTTTTAGGGAGGACGTTATTGTGGAAAAAAACAATTCTTTTTTTGATAATATTGAAAAAAAAGCAAACGTAAAGCAAGAAGATATTTTCAGTCTCGCAAATTCTGTAAGTGGCGCTAATTTTAATGATGAAGAGACGGTCAGAAACTTAATCCAACAAGTTTCAACATTAGCCAATAAACCTATTTCTAAAGAAAAAGAAGATCAACTTATTAAAACGATCATCAATAATAATATGCCACTTGATTTTGGATCTTTAGCAAAGATGTTTGCAAATAAGTAGCTTTTATAGGCAAGTGGCGTCTACGAATTGATTTATACATGCATATACTAAGAAAGAAACCAACATTAACAAGGGCTCTTTTTAGGAATAGGTATTTAGCTTCTGTACTAAAGTAATGCCCCATCTTTAGTATATAAAAACATATACTAGTTCTCTAAACTAGTATTGCTCTGTTATTAGTTTTGTTGGGGACGTTTTATTAGATGGTTGCTTTTGCAACTATCTTTTTTTCTAGTTCAGCCACGAGCTGATAACTTAGTAGTCTAATTAATGCGAATCAAAACTAGGCTATAATTACAGTTAAATTGGAGGGAAATCAATGTCAGAAGGTCTAATTAAGATGTATGTAACATTTATTACAATGGGTTTAATATTTATTACTGTTTTAGGTTCTATCTTTGCTAGAAGGAAACTAACTGGGATTTTTCAAAAGATTGTTTTAGCAATTGCTTTTTTATGTATGATTGTAGCTGGATTATTAACATTTCTACTTGTTTTTAATGTGCCCGCTGTTTAAATAGTAAATTAGCTTATCTTACATAATATTCAGATAATATAATCTGACAAAGCTAAGTCTTTTTGTAATAGAGTTGGCGGCTAGCAGAAAAGCATTAAGAATATGTCTTTTGTGTTTCCAATTCTTGACGTTCTTGTGGTTGGGTAAATTTAGTAGCTTAAGTTACAAGCATAATTAATGCGAAGCTGATTTTGTTTATGCTATAATAATCCCGCAATTGACTAACTCGCGATAAATAGTATGTGAAGTGGATAAATTGGAGGAATTATAATGTCAGATGGACTATTTAAGATGTATGTATCATTTGTTGCAATGGGTTTAATGTTTATTGCAGTGTTTGGTTCTGTTTTTGCAAGACGAAAATTAACTGGGATTTTTCAAAAAATTGTTCTATCATTTACATTTATTTGTATCATTTTAGCTGGATTTTTAATTCTTTTAATTGTTATTAATGTCCCTACCCCTTAAAATAGTATCTAGGTTTGTATTAGAATGAAACTCACACATTTGATAGATAATTTGAAACAAGGATTGATGATGATGAAAAAATTAATTTTAGGTACTTTTTTGTTGTTCTTGTTAACAGGCTGTTTGTATCCAGAACAAGAAAGACTTGAAAACCAAGTTTCATACGAAAATCAGATTTTAGCTGTTCAACAAGCTGTCGTCCAGTATCGACTTGAAAACCAAGTACTACCAATTCATCAAGAAAGAACTGATTCAACTAAAATCCAACAAAATTTAATTGATTTTCAAAAGTTAGTCCCGATGTATCTGCAACAACCTCCAGGAAATTCTTTTGAAAATGGTGGTTTTTATCAATATGTCTTAATAGATGTTGAAGTAGACCCTCAAGTAAAGTTAATTGATTTAGCGATGACAAGAGAAATCCAAGAATTCCAGAGATCAATAAATGAATACAGACGCAAAAATCGTTTTGCGCCTGTTCAAGAAATAGTAGCAGAAGGGGTATTTTTATTAGATCATGAAAAACTAAGATTAAAAAAAGCCCCCACTGTTAACAGTCCATTTCACCCAGATCATCGTTTACCGTTACTGATGGATGGAGATGGGATAGTTATTGTAGACTATACGATTAGTCTAAACGACGCTTTAAATCAATTTGAGCATGGCCTAGTACACGGAGATGATATCCGTGAGCTATTAGTTACCCACTACCCGTTTGTCCCAGCTTATTCAGTTCCTTATACGATAAAAGATGGAAAAGCGGTCTTTTCTAGCGAATAAAATAAATTAAATAGTTATATAAAGTCTCTTTCCACATATATATACAAAAAGGAAAGGGGCTTTTTTGTTGTTTCAAAAAACTATGTTAACGTCTTAAAAAACAAAAATTATACTTACTTTTTAGAAACTAGTGGCATATTACTTGGACAACATCATAAGTATATAGTGTCAGAGATTGTACAAATAGGTAATTTGAAAGCTTCTACGATTATTTTAGTAGTAAGAAAAATATTGACTCGGGAAAATCGTGGATGATTAGTTAAACAAATGATCGGGAGGGGATCACGTGGAAAAAGTTGATATCTTTAAAGATATCGCTGAAAGAACAGGTGGCGATATATATTTAGGAGTGGTGGGCTCCGTCAGAACAGGAAAGTCGACTTTTATTAAAAAGTTTATGGAACTTATTGTCATTCCAAACATTGCGAATGAGGCCGAGAGAGCTCGTGCTCAAGATGAATTACCACAAAGTGCAGCTGGGAAGCAAATTATGACGACCGAGCCGAAATTTGTGCCAAATCAAGCAATAAAAATTCATGTTGATGAAGGTCTTGATGTGAATGTACGGCTTGTTGATTGTGTTGGCTACACAGTACCAGGGGCTAAAGGATATGAGGATGAAAATGGACCTAGAATGATTAATACACCATGGTATGAGGAGCCGATACCATTTCAAGAGGCTGCTGAAATAGGCACAAGAAAAGTGATTCAAGAGCATTCAACATTAGGAGTTGTAATCACTACTGACGGCTCAATTGGTGAAATACCAAGGGAAAGTTTTGTTGAGTCAGAAGAACGAGTTATTAATGAGTTAAAAGAAGTAGGGAAGCCATTTATTGTAATTATCAATACAGTCCGACCTCATCAGCCCCAAACAGAATCATTACGGCAAGAGCTAATGGAGAAGCATGATGTACCGGTTATTGCACTTAGTGTTGAAAGCATGAATGAGCAAGATATAAACAATATCTTACGAGAAGTTCTTTTTGAATTCCCGGTCCATGAAGTAAATGTTAATTTACCTAGCTGGGTAATGGTTCTAACGGAAGAACATTGGTTACGGAAAAGTTATCAAGAAGCAGTTCAGGATACTGTAAAAGATATCAAAAGGCTTCGTGATGTAGATCGAGTCGTCGGTCAATTTGGTGAGTATGAATTTATCAATAATGCTAGTCTAGCAGGCATTGAAATGGGGCAGGGAGTAGCTGAAATTGACTTGTATGCTCCAGATGACTTATATGATCAAATTTTAAAAGAAGTCGTTGGCGTTGAGATCAGAGGAAAAGATCACTTACTACAGCTAATGCAAGAGTTTGCGCATGCAAAGGCAGAGTATGATCATGTTGCTGAGGCTCTAAAGATGGTAAAACAAACAGGGTATGGTATTGCTGCACCAACAATTAGTGATATGAGCTTAGATGAGCCTGAGATTATTCGCCAAGGGTCAAGATTTGGAGTGCGGCTAAGGGCAGTTGCGCCTTCAATACACATGATTAAAGTAGATGTTGAGTCTGAGTTTGCGCCAATCATTGGTACGGAAAAGCAAAGTGAAGAGCTTGTCCGCTACTTAATGCAAGACTTTGAGGAAAATCCATTATCAATTTGGAACTCCGATATCTTCGGTCGGTCATTAAACTCTATTGTTCGTGAAGGTATTCAGGCTAAGTTATCGCTAATGCCAGAAAACGCAAGATACAAACTAAAAGAAACGCTGGAAAGAATTATCAACGAAGGTTCTGGCGGATTAATTGCTATTATTCTGTAAAGCGAATATGATAAGCCAAAGAAGGCTGACAACCGTCAGTCTTCTTTGGCGCTTAATGTTAAGGACCTTGTACTTTTCGAGTAACTAGCTCAAAGCACTTATTTGCTAATGTTTTCAGAATATGATAAAATTCCTTAAACTAACAGAAATTTCTTTACCATTAGCTGAAAATATAGGAAAAAAAGCCTTATAAATACAATGAATTAACGAAAACATATTGAAATATTTGAGATAATCGTATAATATTAGGCTTGTTGTTCAGTGTTTTATTAAAGTGAGCATTTATAAAAGCGGATTAAAAGCGAGCTAATATAGTAAAAAGACAGCTTTTTCTTCAATTTTTAGAATTACCACTTTAAAACAGGTATAAAATTTGTAGAAATGTGCAAGAAATTGAATAACGCAAAATTTTGGGAGGAGGTGAATTACATGAACAAGACAGAACTAATTAATGCAGTTGCAGAGAAGTCAAGTCTTTCTAAGAAGGATTCTACAGGTGCAGTTGATGCTGTATTTGAAGCAATTACTGACTCTCTTCAAAGTGGAAATAAAGTACAATTAATCGGATTTGGTAATTTTGAGGTGCGTGAGCGTGCAGCACGTAAAGGACGTAACCCGCAAACTGGCGAAGAAATTGATATCGCTGCAAGCAAAGTACCAGCGTTTAAACCAGGAAAAGCCCTTAAGGATGCAGTTAAATAATTTCATACATATAGGGTAAGAGGAGTCGTGAAAGCGACTCTTCTTTTTTTAGTATTTGGAAAGCATTCAGGCGCTTGCGCTTTTCTTTGTCTAGCGCAAGCGCCTAGCTTCTCGATCACTTCAGACCAGCAATCGCGGTTGAAATGCAGAACCGCTCCTTGCTGGTCTTCCAGTGCTAGTCGAAGCTAATCAAGGCGCTTGCGCTTTTCTTTGTCTAGCGTAAGCGCCTAGCTTCTCGATCACTTCAGACCAGCAATCGCGGTTGAAATGCAGAACCGCTCCTTGCTGGTCTTCCAGTGCTAGTCGAAGCTAATCAAGGCGCTTGCGCTTTTCTTCTTTTCTATGCTATCATTTTTTTATTAATAGAAGATGTGATAAAAAATTGGAGGTTTACCTGTGAATAATTTTGATCATAAAAAAATTGAACAAGCAGTTACGATGATTTTAGAAGCGATTGGAGAAGATCCGAGTCGTGAAGGATTAATAGATACACCGAAACGAGTAGCAAAAATGTACCAAGAAGTCTTTCAAGGATTAAATCAAGATCCTAAAGAACATTTTGCAACTGTATTTAGTGAAGATCATGAGGAATTAGTATTAGTGAAGGACATTCCTTTTTATTCAATGTGTGAACATCATTTAGTTCCGTTCTTTGGAAAAGCCCATGTTGGCTATATTCCAAAAGGTGGTAAGGTCACAGGATTGAGTAAATTAGCAAGAGCAGTTGAAGCAGTAGCGAGACGTCCCCAGCTTCAAGAACGAATAACTTCAACAATTGCTGACGCGATGGTAGAGACGCTACAACCATTAGGAGTCATTGTCGTCATTGAAGCAGAGCATATGTGTATGACTATGCGTGGAGTTAAAAAACCAGGCTCTTCAACAATTACTTCAGCAGTGAGAGGGGCTTTTTCTAATAATCCAGCTGCTAGAGCAGAAGTTTTATCTCTTATAAAACAGTAAATAATAGAGTTATGAGGATTCCACAGTAAAAACTGGTTACCATAGTAGTAGAGGTAATTACGATGATAAATAATCCAAAAAGACAAATTTTAAGTAGGAGTTTACTTTGCCTATATGGTTATTATGTAATCATGATTGACAATCATTTATTCATAAGTGATAGTAAAGTAAAGTTACCATCATAACGTTTTATCGGGGGAGGATTAAGATGGCAGGAAATGATGAATTTATTGTTATAAAAGCAAAACAAAATGGCGTCAATGTAATCGGTTTGACTCGTGGAACCGATACACGTTTTCATCACTCAGAAAAGCTCGACAAAGGTGAAGTAATGATCGCTCAATTTACAGAGCACACTTCAGCCATAAAAATTCGCGGTAAGGCATTAATTCAAACAAGGCATGGTGAGGTTGAGAGTGACGATTAAAAAGCAGGATAAAAACCCTGCTTTTCTATAGTTAATTGGAAGAAAGTCAACCTTTAACCTTTTCGAAAAATTATGTTATACTATTAGTGGTCTTTTTAAAGTTTTTAAATATAAGAAACTGCATAAAAATCTACAATAATAAGGATACCGTTAGGAAAAATTGTTTTGTTTTCTGGGGGACTTCAGATGATTTTAATTAACTATATAAGTGAAGAAATAAAACAAATTAAAGAAATGTTTTATCAACGGATTAAACACCCATATATTACTAAGTTTTTAAATGAGCCTATTTTAGATGAAGATCGGTTATTTCTGCTCTATTTAATGCTTGAAGAAAAGAAGCTCTCAAAAAAGAGTCGTAACGACTATATTATTACAACTCTTTTAGTACAGGCAGCACTAGATACACATGAGACGGTCTCTACCTCGACATTAAAGTCAGATAAAGGTAAAAAACAAAGGCAATTAACCGTTCTCGCAGGGGATTATTATAGTAGCCTTTACTATTATTTACTGGCTAAAGTTAATGATATTCCAATGATTCGCTTGTTAGCAAGTTCAATTCAAGAAGTAAACGAAGCGAAAATGAGTTTTTATAAAGAGCCTACTAGACCTATTTCACAATCGATTGAGGATGTAAAATTAATAGAATCATCTTTGATACAAAAAGTAGCAGAACATTTTAAATTACCGATTCGGAAACATGTTGTAAGCGAATTCTTCTTTTTAAAGCGTCTAGTTGTAGAAAGAAATCGATTGTTAGAAGGCGGAAAAGTTCCTTTACTAGAGGCTATTATTAACGGAAATAGGTCTAGTCTTTTGGGTTTGAAAGATGATTCGCGCTTAAAATACTCTCTAGAGCTTTGCGATAACTATATTTTTGAATCTAAGAGCCAGTTATATTCACTATGCCAACAACCAACCAATTTAAACTCATTTATTATCGAAAGAATTGATGAAATGCTTTTAGATATCAATATCATTAAAGAAAAAGTTGCGGAAGAAGGTTAAGGAATGGTTCAATCAAAAGAAGAGCGAGTTCACCAAGTGTTTGAAAGCATCTATAAAAAGTATGACAAAATGAATTCAATCATTAGTTTCCAACGTCATATTGCTTGGCGAAAAGATACAATGAAGCGAATGAATGTTCAAAAAGGAGATCAGGCCTTAGACGTTTGTTGTGGAACAGCTGATTGGACGATTGCATTAGGCGAAGCGGTTGGTACAGAAGGAAAAGTTTACGGATTAGACTTCAGTAAAAATATGCTCTCTATCGGTGAAGAAAAAGTCAAGTCTATTCCACAAATTGAATTGATTCATGGAAATGCGATGGAGTTACCTTTTGAAGAAAATCAGTTTGATTTTGTAACAATAGGTTTTGGTTTAAGGAATGTTCCGGACTATTTGCAGGTTTTAAAAGAAATGCATCGAGTTTTAAAGCCCGGGGGTAAAGTGGTTTGCTTAGAGACTTCGCAGCCAACAACTTTAGGTTTCAAGCAATTATATAATTTTTATTTTAAAAATGTTATGCCTTTATTTGGCAAGATTTTCGCAAAAAGTTATCATGAATATTCTTGGCTTCAAGAATCAACGATGTCATTTCCTAATAAAGAAAAATTAGCGGAAATGTTTAGTAGTGCAGGTTTTAAAGATATTCAGATAAAACCTTATTCAGGTGGAGTAGCTGCCATGCATCTTGGAGTGAAATAACCAGAGCGAGACTGGAGAGCGAACTGTGATTAAAAAACTGAAAATTATTCTTGAAATGATAAAATTTGAACATACAATTTTTGCGCTACCGTTTGCATTTTTGGGTGCAGTGTTAGGAAGTTTATTAATTAATGGAACATGGCCAACACTGTCCCAATGGTTATGGATTACGTTAGCTATGGTCGGTGCAAGAAGTGCGGCTATGGCTCTAAATCGCGTTATTGATGCAAAAATAGATAAAGCGAATCCAAGAACTGTTGACAGGGCGATACCGGCTGGTTTTATTTCAATGATAGAATCAATTGCTTTTATTATTGTTTCATTTGCGCTCCTATTTTATGCAGCATTTATGCTTAATATGCTAGCAGTATATTTGTTACCGGTTGCTGTCTTTTTTCTAGTTTTTTATTCCTATACAAAGCGTTTTACATGGGCGTGTCATTTTTTCTTAGGAATTACAATCGGGATTGCGCCATTAGGTGGTTGGGTTGGAGCAACGGGAACACTAACTATTGATGCATTTTTACTTTTTCTTGCTGTCGCCCTTTGGATTGCTGGTTTTGACGTTATTTATGCAACCCAAGACGCTGACTATGATAAAAAAGTTGATTTGTATTCGATTCCCAGTTATTTTGGAATAGCAAAAGCGCTTCAAATTGCGCGCGGAATTCATCTACTAAGTTTTATCGCATTTGTAAGTCTCTTTTTTATGACACAGCTAGGGTTTATTTACTTAATAGGGGTCATAATCGCCGGCGCAATAATGATTTACGAACATTCTTTAGTAAAGCCTGATGATTTATCGAAAGTAAATGTAGCCTTTTTCACTATGAATGGTATTTTAAGTATCGTCATGCTTGTATTTACGATTGGAGATCAAATGTTATGATAATAGCAGAAAAGATTTTCACCGTTGGCATTACAGGTGCTAGTGGAGCTATTTATGGTGTGAGACTTGTTCAAGAGCTACTAAAGGCAGATTATAAAGTACATTTAATTATTTCCGATGCAGGGTGGCAAGTACTGAATCTCGAGCATGGTTATGACACAAGTAATCGTGAAAAATTGCTGAACGAGCTTTTTCTTAAAAGTGAAAAACTTCACTATCATACGCAACGAGATTTTACAGCGCCAATTGCAAGTGGCTCGTATCGTAATCAAGGGATGGTGATTATTCCTTGCTCAATGGGAACGTTATCAAGCATTGCTAATGGCGCTTCTAATAATTTACTAGAGCGAACAGCTGATGTTATGATAAAAGAAGATAGAAAACTAATTATCGTCCCTCGAGAAACACCACTCAATCAAATCCATTTAGAAAATATGTTAAAGGTGGCTCAAGTGGGTGGGAAAATCATTCCTGCTATGCCAGGTTTTTATCAACGTCCGAGTACGATTGATGATTTAATAAATTTTGTTGTTGGAAAAGTACTTGATAATATAGGAGTAGATCATAAACTATTCATCCGATGGGGGGATCAGTTATGAGTTTAGTTGTCGGTGAAATTTCTTACACGAACATGTTGCCACTTTATTATTATTTAGATCGTGATTATTTAAATAAGTTAGGTTGTTTGTTTATACCGCAAATTCCTTCTCAATTAAATGAGGGAATGGCAAAAGGAGTTATTGATGTAGGAGGTATTTCTTCTTTTTCTTATGGCGAACATGTTAATGATTATCAGATTTTGCCTAATTTATCAGTTTCATCGCCGAGTAGTGTAGGCTCTATTTTTCTTTTTTCTAAAGTGCCACTTACTCAACTAGATGGCAAAAAAATAGCTTTAACGTCTAGCTCGGCAACTTCAGTAAACTTATTAAAAATAATTCTCCAATCATTTTATGAATTAGATGTTACTTATACAGTGATGGAACCCAATTTTAATGAAATGCTCAAGGATCATGACGCTTGTCTACTTATTGGTGACGATGCGATTTTAACGCTGTGGAACTTGAATGATAAAATTCATCGTTATGATTTAGGTCAAATTTGGTTTGAATGGACAAAGTTACCGATGACCTTCGCAGTAATGGCAGTTCGTAATGAAGTGTTACAAAGAGAAGACGAAAGAATTGGAATTTTATATGAGTCTTTAAAGATAAGTAAGAAAAAATGTCTTGAAAATGATTATCAAGAAATGATATCCTCAATCAGACAGGACTTTGGTGGTTCAAAGATATTTTGGCAATCTTATTTTCATGGTTTAAGTCATGATTTAACTGAAAAACATATTGAAGGACTCTATCATTATTTTGATAAGGCATCAGAAATTGGTTTATTAAAAAAAGTTAACACTATATCATTATGGAGTGCCTTAGATCACTGTCACTCTATTTAATAGTAAGGTGGAAAGTATGAAGTTAACTGATATTTACTGGAACTTACGCACTGACATCGCAAAAATAGAAAAAGAACTAGTGGCAACGGTTGATTCAAGGCAACCAATTATGAAAAAAGCCTCTGCACATTTATTAAAAGCAGGTGGAAAACGAATTCGACCTGTATTTGTTTTGCTTGCTGCAAAGTTTGGTAATTATGATATTGAGAAAATCAAACAAGTGGCTGTTCCCTTAGAGCTCATTCATATGGGGTCCCTCGTTCATGATGATGTTATTGATGACGCTGACCTGCGCCGAGGAAAGAAAACAATTAAATCAAAATGGGATAATCGTGTAGCGATGTATACGGGCGATTTTATTTTTGCCCGTGCTATTCAAATAGCAACGAATTGTGAAAAACCTGAAGTTCACCAAATACTTTCAGATGCCATGGTTGAAATGTGTATTGGTGAAGTAGAGCAAATCCGTGATCAATATAACTGGGATCAAAATTTCCGGACCTACTTACGCAGAATCAAGCGAAAAACAGCCCTTTTAATTGCCGTTAGCTGTCGCTTAGGAGCTTTAGCGGCAGATGCCCCCCGCGATGTTCAATTAAGTTTGTATCGTTTTGGCTACAATGTAGGTATGGCGTTTCAAATTACTGATGATATTTTAGATTTCGTCGCATCGGAAAAAGAACTAGGTAAGCCTGCGGGTAGTGATCTTGAACAAGGAAATGTAACTTTACCAGCGCTTTATAGTATGAAACATGATCAAGAATTACGCTCATATATTATTAATTCAATTGATGGCGACAAGCCTGACAAAAAAGTAATGGAACAAATCATTACGTCAATTAAACAGTCTGGTGGCGTTGAGTATTCGTTTGCGATTAGTGATCGCTATTTAGACAAAGCTTATCAAGCGCTAGAAAAATTGCCAGATATTCCTGCAAAAGAATCATTTTTTCAAATTGCTCAATATATCGGCAAGAGAAAA
Organism: Bacillaceae bacterium IKA-2; assembly: GCA_031761875.1. GTDB lineage: Bacteria > Bacillota > Bacilli > Bacillales > Anaerobacillaceae > Anaerobacillus. Next base: position 1,257,874 of record CP134492.1, read on the forward strand.
TATTAGCGAGTTAGAGGTTGTTCAAAAAGGTAATAAGCAATCTTTTTGAACAACCTCTAATATTGAATATGTTTAAATATTTTGTTATAATCATCAATGTTAGATTTAGAAACCGTATACATATTGAGAGAGTGGGGTTATTTAGTAATGGAAAGAACATATTTAATGGTTAAGCCAGATGGAGTACAAAGAAATTTAGTTGGTGAAATTGTTTCAAGATTCGAAAAAAAGGGTTATCAATTAGTAGGAGCTAAATTAGTTACGATTACAAAAGAAATGGCAGAAAATCATTATGGTGAACATAAAGAGCGTCCTTTTTTTGGTGAACTAGTTGACTTCATTACATCTGGACCTGTATTTGCAATGGTCTGGGAAGGTGAAAATGTAATTAGTACGGCCCGTAAAATGATGGGAGCAACTAACCCAACAGATGCCACCTCGGGAACAATTCGTGGGGACTTTGCAGTGAAATTAAGTATGAACGTTATTCATGGTTCTGACTCGCCTGAAAGTGCTGAGCGCGAAATTGGTATTTTCTTTAAAGCTGAGGAGCTAGTTAATTACGAAAAAACGATCGGTGTTTGGGCTTAATATAAAATCAAGAAAAGGCTAAGCCGAGTGCTTAGCCTTTTCTTGATTTTGATAATACATGAAGAAGTTTTTCTAAAAAAGGGGATAATACGGATGGATGATTACCAAGGATTTATTCGGAATTTTAAGGGTAAAACTGGTATTGATTTATATTTATATAAAGAAGCGCAAATGAAACGGAGATTAACTTCCTTAAGAGATAAACGAGGACATCAGGATTTTACTAGTTACTTTCAGTCATTAGTTAAAAGCCAAGAATTATTTGATGAAATATTAGAAAGAATGACCATTAATGTATCGGAATTTTACCGTAATCCAAATAGATGGGAAATTCTAGAAAATATAATTTTGCCTCGTCTTTTACAGTCGAATAAAAAGTTAAAAATATGGAGTGCAGCTTGCTCAACTGGCGAAGAACCATATACTTTGGCGATGATCATGTCCAAACTAGTACCGACCTTTAATATAAGCATTTTAGCCACTGATTTAGATCGAACCATTTTGGAACGGGCCAAAGCTGGGATTTATACAGATCGTTCTATTAAAGATGTTCCTAAAGATATGTTAGGGAAGCATTTTGTTAATGATGGTATGGGCTATCGAGTAAGTAATGATATTAAAAAGCTTATTACATTTAAACAAGGAAATTTATTATCTGATCGATTTGAAGCTAATAGCTATGATTTAATTGTTTGTCGAAATGTGATGATTTACTTTACCGAAGAAGCTAAGCACGAATTATATAATAAATTTTGTCAAGCGCTACGTGTAGGTGGTGTTCTATTTGTAGGCAGTACGGAACAAATTTTTAAACCAAGTGAATATGGGTTGGAGACAGAGGATACATTTTTTTACCGTAAAAAAATTATTTAATAGTAAGACAAAATCAAAAATCCATGGTATAATTTAGCACATAAAAGCGTTAAAGATACAGAGGAGGAACCAGAGAAATGAGATACTTAACAGCAGGTGAGTCGCACGGACCACAATTAACGACAATTATAGAAGGGGTTCCTGCCCACCTAACTTTGGAAAAACAAGATATTGATACAGATTTGGCGAGACGTCAAAAAGGTCACGGGCGTGGTCGAAGAATGCAAATAGAAAAAGATCTCGTCAATATTACTAGTGGTGTTAGACATGGAAAAACAACAGGTGCCCCAATAACACTTGTCGTTGAAAATGACGACTGGAAGCATTGGACTGAAATTATGGGGATTGAAGCTATTGATGATGAGAATATAGCAGGGGAAATAAAACGAAAAATTAGCAGACCTCGTCCTGGACACGCGGATTTAAACGGAGCGCTTAAATACAACCATCGTGATATGAGAAATGTCCTGGAAAGATCTTCAGCGCGGGAAACGACGGTTCGAGTTGCCGCGGGTGCCGTTGCAAAAAAAATATTAGCTACTTTTGGTATTAAGGTAGCTAGCCATGTGTTGGCTATTGGTGGAGTAGAAGCTGAGAATGTTGCTTACGAATCAATCGAAGAGCTTCAAGAAAAAGCAGAAAAATCTCCAGTCCGCTGTCTTGATGAAGTTGCTGAAAAGAAAATGATGACTGCGATTGATCAAGCGAAAAAAGATGGCGATTCAATCGGTGGTGTTGTAGAAGTGGTTATTGAAGGTGCACCAATTGGTTTAGGAAGCTATGTTCATTATGATAAAAAGCTAGATGCCAAAATTGCGGCAGCTGTTATGAGTATTAATGCATTTAAAGGTGTTGAAGTAGGAATTGGTTTTGAAGCAGCAAAGCGGCCAGGAAGCCAAGTCCATGATGAAATTATTTGGAACGCTGAGACTGGGTACCAACGGAAAACGAATAATTTGGGTGGTTTTGAAGGTGGCATGACAAATGGAATGCCAATTGTTGTCCGTGGTGTAATGAAGCCGATACCAACTCTTTATAAGCCATTACAAAGTGTTGATATTGAGACGAAGGAAATTTTTGAAGCAAGTATTGAACGCTCAGATAGTTGTGCGGTCCCAGCAGCAGCTGTTGTAGCTGAGGCTTGCGTGGCTTGGGAAGTGGCTGTTGCATTATTAGATAAGTTCGGTAGTGACTATATTGATGAAATTGGCGATAATATTCAGCGTTATCAAGAACGAGTGAGAAAATTTTAATGAAAACAATGATGATTGAAACAAAGACCAAACAATACCCTCTTTATATTGGTGAAAATTTACGTTTTGAAACAGGTAAGTTACTTAGCAACCTTTTCGATTCATCAATTTCTTCGGTGTTAATTATTACGGATGACAATGTTGCGTCCCTATATTTAGAAGATTTAAAAAAATCGTTACAACAGTTTAAACAAGTGATCGAGTATGTGATCCCAAGTGGAGAAGCATCTAAATCATTTCAGTTATATTATGAAATCCAAGGTTTTGCGCTTGAGAAAGGTCTTGACCGACGTTCCTTAATCATTGCACTTGGTGGTGGGGTTGTCGGTGATTTAGCTGGGTTTGTTGCAGCGACGTTTATGAGAGGTATTCCTTTTGTGCAAGTTCCAACAACTTTATTAGCACATGATAGCAGTGTCGGTGGAAAAGTAGCAATTAATCATCCGTTAGGGAAAAATATGATCGGTGCATTTTATCAGCCCGAAGCTGTTATCTATGATACAAGTACACTTCAATCGCTTCCGGATACTGAGTGGCGCTCTGGTTTTGCTGAAGTAATCAAACATGGGTTTATTTGGGATCGTAAATTTTTAAAATGGCTTCAAGATAATATTAACAACTTTAACCAAATAAACGGCTCATTGGCAATTGAGCTATTAGTGAGGTCGATTTCTGTAAAAAAAGCAGTTGTTGAAGAAGATGAAACAGAAACAGGGATTCGGGCGATTTTAAATTTTGGTCATACATTAGCCCATGCTATTGAAACAAATCTTGGTTATGGAAAAATTACCCATGGTGAAGCAGTAGTGATTGGAATGATCTTTGCATTAAAAGTAAGTGAGGATCACTTTGATACAAATTTAGAAATTGCAAGTATTGTCGAATGGTTTAAAAAATATAATTTCCAAATAGCGATACCATCAGAATTAAACATCGAGGACTTAATCGCCGCGATGAAAAAAGATAAAAAGTCAGCAGCCGGTATTATACGAATGGTTTTAATAAGTGATATAGGGGAGTCAGAGGTCGTTTCAGTTTCGGAAGATCGATTACGGGCTTTATTAAGCTAATTGGTCTTTCAAAAAGAAGCCTCCATTTTCAAAAAAATATCTAAAAAAAACTGAAGGAGGAGTTTCGTGGTTAGAGGAATACGCGGTGCGATTACTGTTACAAATAATGAAGAAAAAGAAATTTTAACAGCTACAGAACAGCTATTAAAAGAAGTTATTGAAAAAAATCAAATTGATCCTAATCTAGTAGCCCATGTAATCATTACAGTTACTGAAGATATAGATGCAATGTTTCCGGCAAAAGCTTTACGATCCTTTCCAGCCTGGAGATATGTACCTGTAATGTGTTCAAGGGAGATACCAGTGCCAAATAGTTTACCAAAATGTATTCGTCTGATGCTAACAGTGAATACAGACGTTGCTCAAAATGAGATTAACCATATTTATTTAAGGGAAGCTGTTCATTTAAGACCTGACTTGCAGTTGACAGATTCTCATAAACAAGTGTAAAATATCGATTAAGAACAAGTTTAAAGAATTTCATAATCCTGATTTTGCACCACTAAGATACTATATTTAGTTGAGTGAAATCATTTCTGACTAAATGTAGTGAGTTTTGGATAGTTAGTTGCAATTATGAAATTGATTTAGTTGAGTGAATTATAGATATTTAAGTTTATGCTACTTCGAAAATAGGATCATAGTATAAACTAGGCAATCATTGAACAGTTTTAAAGATTAGTTGAGAAGAGAAGAGAAGAGATAAGGTTTTTTGAGCTGAGCAGAGTTGAGGTATAGTTTATTAAGTATGCCTATAACTTTACAGTTATAGGCTTTTTGTGTTTTGGATAATTTTATTTTTTGTGAAATGACCAAAGTGTAATAAACTTAGCCTAGTCCTAAAAAATTTTTAAACCCCCTTAACTTGAATGAAATTCATCAACTCATCCTCAAAAAAATTTTCTAACTCTTATCCAAATTATGAGGTGATATAATGAAAACTTTATCTATTGATCAGTTTATAAAAGATGCGAAGATTTTTAAAACAATCCCTTTTATTTCCCATTTTTTTGCTGACACACTAACACCAATCCAAATTTTCCAACAACTCGAGAGTGAGGCTGTTTTTTTACTAGAAAGTAAAGATGAGCAATCACCTTGGTCAAGATTTTCTTTTATCGGTCTGTCACCAAAGTTTTATTTAAAGGAAAAAAATAATCACTACCATTTCATAACAGCAAAAAACGATACAATATTTTCGTTTCCGAGTTTTAAAGAAGCATTTCAAGCAGCTATTGATTATTTAAAAGTAAAAGAAGTCGATTTACCGATTCCATTTCGTGGTGGTGCTGTTGGGGCTATTTCATATGATGCAATTGAATTAATTGAGCCTATTTTGAGTGATCCGAGTAACCTTGATGATGAAGAAAAAATCTCTTTTGTATTCTGCGAAACGATACTTGCTTATGACCATCATAAAAAGGAACTTTTCATTATCCATCATCTTAATCTAACAGGTTCTGAAACTGAAACGATGTTAACGGAGCTGTATCAAGATACAACCGAAAAAATCACTGATATTATCGACAAAGTATCTAAATCAACCGTTCCTTCTAAGCTCTATGAACCACCCGTGGATGAAGAAATTACCTTTGATAATGTTCGCTCAAACTACAATAAAGAACAGTTTTTAGATCATGTTGAAAAAATTAAAGAGTACATTCGCTCGGGAGATGTTTTTCAAACTGTTCTTTCACAACGATTCGAGCTGGATATTACTGTAACTGGGATGGAACTATACCGAGTATTAAGGATGATTAATCCTTCACCATATCTATTTTATTTAAAGATTGATGGGATCGAAATCGTTGGCTCCTCGCCAGAGCGGCTAGTCCAAATTGAAAACGGACATATTGAAATTCATCCGATTGCCGGAACAAGAAAACGGGGAAATTCAAAAGAAGAAGATGAAGCTCTGGCAACCGATTTACTAAAAGACGAAAAAGAAAAGGCAGAACATTTTATGTTAGTAGATCTAGCTCGGAATGATGTTGGGCGCGTTGCAAAATATGGGACAGTCGAAGTTCCAGTTCTAATGGAAATCGCCAAGTTTTCTCACGTTATGCATATGATTTCTAAAGTAACAGGGCGAATTGCTGACAATGTTCACCCGATCGATGTGCTATTTTCATCATTTCCAGCTGGAACAGTTTCAGGGGCACCAAAAATTAGAGCAATGCAAATTTTAAAAGAACTCGAGCCGACAAGGCGATCTCACTATGCGGGGGCAATTGCCTATCTAGGCTTTGATGGAAATATTGACTCATGTATTGCAATACGAACGATGATTATTAAAGGAAATAAAGCTTTTGTTCAAGCGGGTGCAGGGATTGTTGCGGATTCTGTTCCAGAGAACGAGTGGGAAGAAACGCGCAACAAAGCAAAAGCACTTATTAAAGCAATCGCTGTTGCCGAAAAAATGTTCTCCAAGGGAGAGGAGCCGATTTCAAATGTTTAAAGCATTGTTAAAAGCTTTATCAGAAGGAAAAACATTAACGAAGCAAGAAGCAAAAGAGGCTATGGATAGAATGATGCAAGGTAATGTGGCCGAAGCCCAAGTTGCCGGTCTGCTTTCTATGATGAGACTTCGTGGT